>CAZRIZ010000009.1:18655-29479 GCA_964600285.1 uncultured Candidatus Saccharibacteria bacterium | reverse complement strand
AGAGACCCCACATATATAAAATAACGACCAAAAGGTCGTTATTTTATCTTGGCTGGGGATGAGGGACTCGAACCCCCGAATGCAGGGACCAAAACCCTGTGCCTTACCACTTGGCGAATCCCCAGTACATATCAATAAACAGGTGCAAAACATGCGCCTAAATTGACGCTAGGCAAAATTATACACCAACCTCAGCCTCAGCTCAAGTGCACCAGACTAAAAGTTATCTAGTCGGTTATAAGTTAGTTTGGTCAGGATGCGCCACTGGTCTTTACTGTCTGGGTCGAAATACTTTATGACGCCATCTTTCACTAGCTTGATTTGCACTAGCGCAGGGTTGTATAACGCTAACGTCTTGAAATATCGCAAGTCATTTTCTGATTGAACTTTGCGATTAGGAAATGTTTTGTGGAAATGTTCGGTCGCTATGTCGGTAAAATAGTCAGGTCGATTAGCTGGTGGTAAGAATTTATAGGCCACCAAGCCCATGCGATAAAGCAGTTTTTGCACATCGCCCAGAGTTTGGCGAGCCGGTGAAGCAATGTAAGCAAATAGTTGGTTTTTGTTATTAAAAAATATTGTCGTAGATGTCGATCGAGACAGGGGAACTTTCCAAGCCAAGATACGATCTACCATTGTATCAATCTGAAACTCGTCCAGTAATAAATCAGCTAAATCATCTTTGTTTTGCTGGCCAAGATTAGTCATTTGTTAATATATTACCACTTAAAGTATAATTAGCCTATGAGTAAGCTGAAATTGAACGAAAAACAACAAGAAGTTATCAATGCCATAGGCGGGCCAGTTCTCGTTTTGGCTGGGCCAGGCACAGGTAAGACGCAGCTGATATCGGCTTGCGTAGAGCATATTCTGCAAACTACCGATACGCCAGCTGAGACCATATTGTGTTTAACGTTTACAGACAATGGCGCTACAAATATGCGTAATCGCCTTACTAGTTTAATCAAAGAAGCGGCTTACCAAGTAGAAATCAACACTTATCACGGCTTTTCACAAACTATCATAAATCAAAACCGTGAGTACTTTTTAGAACAGAACTTAGATAACGTAATTGACTTTATTACGCAAAATAATTTTATTAGCGAGATTCAAGCAAAATTACCACAAAATAATATTCTAAAGAACGCTCGAATAAGTGACGTCATATCAACTATTAATGACCTAAAACAATCGCTTATTTCTCCAAGTGATTTACTAGCGGTGGCGGATGAAAATAAGCTCCAAATTGACCAACTCAACCGAAAGTTGAGTTCAATATTAGCAGATTTTAAGGCCATGCCGAGATCTTACGACAAGGCCGTAGGATACTTTGAACAAATGAGAACTGCAATTAAACAAATTGCTATCAAAGATTCTTTTTTGAAAAAATTTCCGCCACTACTACAAATTGCCTTGACTGAAATTGACGAAGCGCTGACCGAAGCTGGAGCAACCGACAAAGGCTCTACTAAACCGCTAACCGCTTGGAAGAATAAATTCTTAGAAAAAAACGACAACGGAGAGTTCGTATTTAAGGATAACTTCAACGACATTCGTTTGCGAACTCTACAAAAAATCTATGACGAGTACAGCCAGAAAATGACTGAAGCCGGACTTTACGATTTCAGTGATATGATTATAAAAACTATCGAAACAATCGAGAAAAATCCCGCACTAAAATATAACTTGCAAGAGAAATATTTATATATCTTGCTTGACGAATATCAAGATACAAACCGAGCACAGAGCCGACTGATTGAACTGCTGACCGACAATCCAGTCAATGAAGGTCGCCCAAATATCATGGCAGTAGGCGATGACGACCAAGCAATTTATGCTTTCCAGGGTGCGTTATTCTCCAACATGCTCGATTTCTACAATTCTTATCGGGGAACAACACTAATTAACCTAACCGAAAATTACCGTTCACACGCTGATATCATAGCTACGGCCACAAAAATATCCGGGCAAATTGAAGACCGTATCGCAACTCGCTTAAAAGACGTTGTGAGTAAAGAGCTCGTCGCCTCGAACAAAAGCATCACGGACTGCGAAATCGAGCGTATTGATTATCCAAATCAGCTGGCTGAATATGCTGGCGTCGCTGAAAAAATTAAAGAATTACAAGAAGCTGGCGATGACTTGAACGAGGTGGCTGTTCTAGCCCCAAAACATAAATACTTGGAAGGACTGACGCCATACCTTTCTAAGCTAAATATTCCAATTCGCTACGAAAAAAGCGAGAATGTGCTTGAAAACCAAGGTATAAAATTGCTTCTGGCCATAGCTAAGTTAGTTAGCGCCATAGCTAATCGGCAATACCATAATGATTTGTTGTTTGAAGTGTTAAGCTATCCAATTTGGAAGCTTGATACGCCACTGCTCTGGAAGTTAAGTTGGCAAGCCGACAATAACAAATCTTGGCTAGAATTTATTATTGAGTCAGACGACTTCGTCGAGTTGAAGCCAATTGTTTATTGGCTAATGGAATTTGCCAAGATTACCGACCAAATCAGTCTAGAAGCTAACTTTGACTATCTAATCGGCAACAGTGAGCTAACTTACAAAATAGACGGCACCGAGACAGCCTACAAATCACCAATTCGAGAGTTTTATGAGAATAGCTCACCAAAGAAATTAGTTGACTTTATTCTAGATGTTAACTTACTGCGCAGTAACTACCTAAATTATGGCCTAATCCATAAACAGACCAAAGATCAGCCGCTAAAGCAACTGGTAGAACTGACTGACGCCTATATTAACGCTGGCGAAAAAATGGGTCGCACTAATTCGTATACCGAATCAAGTCAAGCGGTCAACTTGATGACGGCCTTTGGCGCAAAAGGGCTAGAGTTTACGCATGTTTTCCTTTTGGAAACTAACGATAATACTTGGGGTGGTAGCAGGTCTAACTCCAATAAAATTTCTTTACCCGTCAATCTTCAGCCGATTCGCCACGACCGAGAAACGTTTGATGAGAAAGCTCGCTTGCTGTTTGTTGCCATCACACGCGCCAAAACAAACCTTTATTTAATGAACTCGCTGGCCAATTTGAATAACAAACCCAATAAACGTTTGCGTTTCTTCCAGGAAATCGCAATGGACAATGGGTGGAAGACGAATATTTTGCCAGAAAAATTTGCCGAAAATAAAGCCGTTGCTATCGAGGTCAACGAAAGTCAGCTGTCAAATAACTTGTTCGACAACTATAGCGATTGGCGTGAGCGTCACCTAAAAGATCGGCTGGAATACGCAGATATATTAACGCCGAAACTAGAGAGATATAAGCTGTCAGCCACTGGATTTAATAGCTACACCGACTTGGTTTACAACGGACCACGAGCTTACTTCTTCAGTAGGATCCTGGGCTTTCCGAGTAGTTATAATATTCGCACGCATTATGGCACAACCGTGCATTATGTGCTTGACCGGTTGCAAAATAGCGAGCAACCGATTTCGAGCAATTTAGCAATAGATTTATTTAGAAAAAAATTAGAAAGCCTGAATTTAACTGAAGCGGATTTTAATGAGTTAATGGAGCGCGCCACGATATCGCTACCGAGCTTCATCGAGGCTAGGGAAGAGATATTTCAGAACAAAGACATAAGTGTGCAGACTGAAGAGAGTTATTATTCGCGCCATGTCGTAATCGGTGAAGCTAGGGTAAATGGGACGATTGACCGATTAGAAATTGACAAGAAGAACAAGGCTGTAACTATAGTTGACTTTAAGACTGGCAAATCAATTCCGACTCTTGATAAAAGTAACTCTAGCTTATATCAAAACTTAAAACAGCTATATTTCTACCGTTTGATGCTCATAGCCTCGAAACGATTTGAGGGTTATAAAATCAACCAATGGCGACTAGAGTTTGTCGACCCTGATAAAACTGGCAAAATCAACTACCTGAGTGGAGAATTCGACGAAGGTGAAAGTCAGCGAATTTACGATTTAATTCAAGTGATTTGGCAGAAAACTATGACGCTCGATTTTACCGAACCAGAGTTTTCGTCTGGGCAAAGGCCTGGACTGACGCAGATTAAGCAATTTGAAAAATACCTGCTTGAGAACGATGCGCAACAAGCTTAAGCTTGTACTTAAGGCCAATTTCTGATATAAAAAGAGTGCTGTGATAAACGGCAAGTACCTTTTGGGTAATATTTCACAAAGGAGGGGATAATGTGTACGCATCTCCGGAAGAGCTTAGAAAAGCTCAGGAAGCCGCCCGCGACGGTAAAGCCACGAAGCACCAGATAGAGATCCTAAAAAGAGACATATCTGTGGCTGGTGGCGACAAGAGCTTCCAGTCATTGCTTGATGGCGCCAGTCGCAGAGGCGGTGTCGCCTGGCCATTTCGCAAAAAGGGATAATCCCAACCCCCGAGCCACTCTAAAATAAGAGTGGCTCATTTTCTTTTACGGGCTTAATCCTGTAAAATTAGCAGATGAATTTATTCAGCAAACTCCCCAAGCCATTTTTTGCGCTAGCGCCGATGGAAGCAGTCACTGACATAATTTTTCGTCAGGTCGTTGCCAGAGCTGGGCGAGCTGATTTATTTTTTACCGAATTTACTAATGTCGACAGCTACTGTAGTGAGGACGGGCGAAGTAACGCGTTAGAGCGTTTTGAGTTTCTACCAAGTGAACAGCCAATAATAGCCCAAATCTGGGGGACTAAACCAAAGAACTTTTACGAAACAGTGCGTGGGTTGAAAGAACTCGGCTATAAGTCAGTCGACATTAACATGGGTTGCCCAGACAAAACTGTTATTAAAATCGGTGCTGGATCTGGGTTAATAAAAACACCCGATATAGCCAATGAAATTATCAGCGCCGCTAAGGAGGGTGGTTTGCCAGTTAGTGTCAAAACCAGGCTTGGTTATTCAAAAACCGATGAATGGAAAGATTGGCTGAGCAATCTTCTCGAACAAGACATCCATCTATTGACAGTTCACTTGCGCACTAGACGAGAAATGAGCAAAGTCGCCGCTCATTACGAGCTAATTCCAGAAATTGTCGCCCTACGCAACCAAATTGCCCCAAAAACTAAGCTGATGATCAACGGTGATATTAAAGACAGGCAAGAAGGACTAGAGTTAGCTAGCAAGCACGGCTTCGAGGGAATAATGATTGGGCGAGGTGTTTTTGCTAATCCATTTTGTTTTAGCTCACACCAGCCAAGTCATAACGAGTTAATCGATTTGCTTTTTTATCACCTGGACTTATTTGATAAATCACAGCAAAATCAAGCACGAAAGTTTGAACCGCTGAAAACCTTCTTCAAAATTTACATTAATAACTTTCCAGGAGCGAGTGACTTGCGCGCCAAGCTAATGCAAACAAAATCCACCGACGAAGTTCGACAAATAATAGAGAAGTTCTATGCCCAGGCGCAATAACAGGACTAAGCCTAGCAAACATCAGCCATTTTCGTTTGGTGGAGTTTGTGATAAAACGCAATATGCCTCAAAACAAGTAGCAGATTTTGTGGCGCAAGATCAGATGATCTATCACGCCGACATTAACCTAGTCAGTTATCACTGCCCAACTTGTGGCAAATGGCATTTAACATCGTCTAAGAAGATTAGTAATACCAAGTTTTAAACACGTTAGTGAAGCGATGCCTTTTTGGCACGTGACATTCCCTAGTGTCGCCAGAACCAAGCTGGCCACTAGCATTGTTACCAACAGTAAAGACATGGTTCTCGTCTGTAATAATAATGGTAGTACCAATACCAGATCGAACCACTCGAGCTCGAGCTACCTTTTCTTCATCGCCCGGTACGCCAGATTCATTGTATTTATTATCTAGGTTCATTTTCTGTGGCGTGCTGTAAGAAGCAGGGTTAACGTCATAGCCAGCTTCACCTTGACAAGCATCTCCAAGTCCAAGCTGACCGTGTCGATTAGAACCAGCACCGTAAACTTCACCTTCAGTAGTGATAACAAAACTGTTTCGATAATCATTAGCTTCTTTTTCATGGGCAGAGCCACCACTTGTATCGCGCTTTATGCCTGGTGAAACAATAAATATGTCCTGAGCAATCTTTCCTGTAGGAATCTGATATAGCCGAGCTGTTTTAGAGCAGGGGACCTCGTCGTATGTAGTATTCCAGCCACTACTCCTTGCGATGCGACAAATTTCTGTATTTGCAGGAAAACCAAGTTGAGCAACATCGTTCAAGCCAGCCCCGTAAACATTACCGCCAGTGGTTAAGAATAGTACGCTAAAAGCGTCTGCTGCTATTTTTACAACAGTCTCGTTACCCGGTATGGAAACTTGTCCAAAAGTTGACTCCCTTACGGAGTTAAGGCCTCTGCCAAGCTGACCATACTTATTATTTCCTCCCGACCAAACACGCCCCTTATCATCAAGTGCCCAAATCGTGGCACCATCCGTAACAGCATCAACCACCTTACCCGCCACATTAGAAGTCGACAAGACAATCTTAGGGACATTAGTGATCGTAGAAATTGAGCTAGAGCTACCTTGACCCCAAGCAAATAAGTTACCTTGTTCTGTCACCGCCACCATAATTGAACCAGTGGATGTTGTATAATAACTATCGGTATAGAGAAGTTTTACTTTCTGATTGTGAAATGCGGTACTTGAGCTACCGCCACTATCCCTGACCTGAGTCGGCTTATTGACTTTAGCTGACGACGATATTGATGAGCCCATTCCAGGACTCATACTACTGGTACCAGCAGTATAAACCTTGCCTGCGTCAGTCAGCAGAAAGGTAGATGAGTTGTATAAAACATCAACTACTTTTTCATTAGCGGGAATATTTGACATATCCATCTTGGCTTTACCGGTCAGCCAAGGCGGTCTTGAATACTGGTCATTTCCAGTGCCTCCCGTGCAATACCCGATTCCCAAGTCACAGTTAATATTAGACCCCGTGCCGTAAATAGTTCGACCATCGTAGCCTAAGAAAAATGTAATCCAACCATTGCCCTGAAAATCAGTTATGATTTTTTTCGGACGAAAACCACTTGGCATCGCCAAGCTATAGGGCGTATGGTAGTACTCTCTTGGGTCGCTCGTTAGCCGTTGATTCCACGGGATCACAACATTATCTTTATAGCCCGTTAAGACACCGTCCATGTTATAGCCAACGCTTGATATATTGCCCAAATGAGTTTTTGTGAAAAAGTAAACAGCCTTACTAAAGCCAGACGTCTGACCAGTACGAGAATATAAATCATTATAGCCATTGCCAACATAGAGCGAACCGAACACGACATCGTCAAAAGTAACACTAGTAGAGATATAAGCCAGCATCTTAAAATCTAGCGTAAGGGCAACTTTTGTTTCTCCAGATGCCTTGTTTAGAAGGTCCATCTTGCCCAGCGCAGAAACATTCTTATATTCATCACCAATATCTGACGGCGTAATCTCAAAATAAGTTCGATAAGAGTCCGTTTCTAGCAAGTATGGAGACGGGGCCTTGATTAGATTGCCTTTAGCATCTGTATAATCTGGGATTAAATCGCCTCGACAGTCAGTGTTTGGTCTAAGTGGTCGGTCCTCTGTCCATGTAACGATACGGTTATTTTGCATAATACAACTTCTAGCGTAAGAAATACCAGATTCAGCGGCCTGACGCGCTAACATTTGGTTATGAGATGCCGTAATTGTTCCTCGAGTAGACGAAACTACGTTCAACCCGTAGGCTAGAATAAAAAACAAAACCGTTCCGACAATCATTATTGCCGGCATTGCAAAACCTGTTTTAATTGACTTCATAATATAATATTAACATAACCGAATTGTCGGTGCTACTGTATGATATAATCATAATACTAAAGGGGAGAAAGTAATGGATAAATCAGAACCAAAAATTACAGTTTACGCAACGCACACTTGCACTTTCTGTCACGGATTAACGGCTTGGTTAGATTCAAACAAAATTGCTTATGAATCAAAATTAGTCGACACTGATATGGAGGCTCAGAGAGAGCTCTTAGATAAGCTTGATGGAAACTTTCAGGGCGTTCCAGTAACATCTATTGACGACGAGATCGTCGTTGGGTTTGACCGCAACAAGATTACAGAAATATTAAAGAGCAAAGGCGTAGAGATTAACGCTTCGCGTTTTATTTTTGAGTAGTGAAGCACTTCTGCCTGCTCTAACTTTTACAGGTTCAAAAGATGGCAACAAACAGCAAAGACAATTCTGGTGCAATCTTAAACCGACGCGCTTGGTTTGATTACCATATCGGTGAAACTTTACTTTGTGGCATCGTCTTGACTGGCCCAGAGGTTAGAGCAGCACGAGATCACCACGTTCAACTCAAAGGTTCGTTTGTTACCATAAGAAAGGGCGAATTGTGGCTCAATAATGCGTCTTTCAGCGTAAAAAACAATCAGGCTAAGACAACTGAGGCACTAACCGTAGTTGACACACCGAGAAAACTATTGGCTACAAAAAAACAAATAAGCAACTTTGTCAAAGAAAAGCAGGCTGGTTATACTATAATTCCCTTAAAGATGTTAACAAACAAGAACCACATTAAAGTCGAGATCGCCTTAGCAAAAGGGAAGAAAAACTACGACAAACGACAAACTATAAAAACTCGCGATATTGAGCGAGAAACAAATCGGAGATTCATGTGAAATTATTTTCCTGGAACGTGAATGGGCTAAGAGCGGTAATCAATAAGGGTGAATGGCAAAGGTTCCTCAAGACTTACCAGCCAGATATTGTTGGGCTACAGGAAATTAAGGCCCGGGCTAATCAGATTGACGGGGACTTGGCTGAAGGTTATTACAAATATTATAATTCCGCTGATAAGGCTGGCTACGCTGGCACAGCGATTTTTTCTAAAATAAAACCGATTAGGGTTATAAATGATTTTCCAGACTCTATACTAAGCCAGTTCGACCTAACTGATAGTTACGGTAATTTGAACGGCGAGGGCAGGGTGTTAACTGCTGAATTCGATGATTTTTTCTTTGTAACAGTTTACACTCCAAACACTAAAGGAGATTTATCGCGCTTGGGAGTGCGCCAAGTCTGGGACCAAGCTTTTTTGGCCCATATCAAACGTCTAGAAGAAACTAAGCCGGCAATATTTTGTGGAGACTTAAACGTAGCACACAAAGAAATAGACCTAGCAAATCCAAAAGCCAACAAAGGCAAGCACGGCTTTACCAATGAAGAACGAGCCGGATTTGATAGTTTCGTAAATGCTCGTCTGATTGACACTTTTCGTGAGTTTAACGACAAGCCAGAGCAATACTCGTGGTGGAGTCATTGGGCAAAATCGCGAGAACGTAATATTGGTTGGCGGATAGATTATTTTCTTTTGTCGGAGTCTTTGCGGCCAAAACTCAAGTCTGCCTCGATTCACCCCGAACAAATGGGCTCTGACCATTGCCCAATAAGTATCGAGGTGGCGTAAGTTATGGATTACTGGCGACAACAATCAGAAAGTGAACCACTTTTTCCAGATGTACTGTGGTCAAAACCAGAAACAAAAGCGACTGCAGGAAAACTTGGAATTATCGGGGGAAGTGCTTTAAGTTTTCTGGCCGTAGCCAATTCTCACCAGATGGCCATAAAAACTGGCATTGGTGAAGCTAGATTGGTCCTGCCACAAAACTTAAAAAAACAACTTGGCTCACTGCCAGGAGTAAACTTCGCACCCATCAACCAATCGGGAGGACTATCTAAAGAAGCTAAACCTGATTTAGTTGCCCTGCAAGCCGAAACCGATGGGCTACTGATGATTGGCGATGTCGGAAAAAATAATGAAACACAACTCCTCTACGAAAACTTCATGCGCGAAACTGTTCTGAAGTCTAACAAACCAGTTGTTATTAATCGAGATGCGGTTGATTTACTAATGGGGATTATGAACGAGATTGTCATTTGTGATAATGTTCTGCTCGTTTTATCGTTCAGCCAGTTACAAAAGGTTTTTCAGGCAATTTATTATCCAATCGTGCTGGTTCATTCTATTCAAACTGTTAAGCTAGTCGAGGCGTTGCATAAATTTACAGTGTCAAACCAAGCTAGTGTGGCAGTTTTTCATAACGACATGTTCTTGGTTGCCAGCCGTGGTAATGTCGCAACAACGCCATTTAACCATCCGACAGAAATTTGGCAGGGCAGAACAGCTACAAAGATGGCTTGTTGGTTTGTTTGGAACAAGCTCCGTCCATTGGAGGCGGCCATCACCGCCCTCAGCGCAAAATAGTTGTATAATAAGAACTACGCGAGTGTCGTATAACGGCTATTATGTATCCTTCCCAAGGATAAGACGAGGGTTCGACTCCCTCTACTCGCACCACATCAAAGGTATTATAAACAGGAGATAGTCGATTGATGAAAAACATACTTACAATCCACGAACAAGACGTCGTACCAGGAGCGCCAGTGATCGATACTTCTAGCTTTCGCAAGCGTGAAGCTGCTCGTGCAGTTGTGTCTGACGGTACCGGAAAAGTCGCGCTTTTGCGAGTTGGACTTTACAACTATCATAAACTACCTGGCGGTGGCATTGACGAGGGCGAGGACGTACCAACTGCGCTAGAACGAGAATTGCTGGAAGAAATCGGCTGCAAGGCCGAAGTTACGGGCGAAGTTGGCCAGATTGTTGAATATAGAAATCAATTTGAGCTAAAGCAGACTTCTTATTGCTTTATCGCTACACAAACTGGCGATAAGAGCGAGCCGGATTTTACAGAGAAAGAACTGCGAGAACAATTTTCAATTGTTTGGGCAGACAGTATTGATAATGCCATATCACTGCTGGAACAAGATGAGCCGACTAATTACGAGGGTAAGTTTATTCAAAAACGCGACCTTGCTTT
>CAZRIZ010000009.1:0-18555 GCA_964600285.1 uncultured Candidatus Saccharibacteria bacterium | reverse complement strand
TCGCAATACTCTAACCCCACAGGTCATTATTCATTCACTCTACCAAGCGAGTGGATGGAAATTCCGAAGTCCGTCATTAACCAAGCTATTGATGAAGTTGTTAGGCAGACACAGGGTCAGCGGATAGAGTATACGACCGGCTTTCAATTAGCCGAAAAGGATTATTTTCAATACCCTTATATTCTCGTTCAGGAGCACGTTATAAATACGCCATCTTACTCACAGCTTGAAAGCGTGTTTAACAATGGCAACTTCCAAAGTTCTGTGCAACAAGAGATGGCTGAATATTCGGAATTACTGACCAACGCAACAATCGAAAAACCGTTTGTTGACAGAGAACGAAATATTATCTTTATGAACATGCAGCTCGATGTCGCAAATATAGGGAAGGCAACCGGTTTAACCGCAATATTTTTGGGCAAGTAGGGCATGACCCAGCTTAATTTTTACGCCATAGCCAATGAGTACTCCCGATGGCTACCCGTTTTTAATTCTATAATTAATTCATTCCACTACGAGACTGCTTATGCCTACGATCCGGTTGAGGCTGTAAAAAATGATTCGCCAGTACTTTTTAAAGGCGTCGCTGAAAAGGGCTTAGACGGAGTAATCACCGGAGGAATTATGTCACTATTAGCTACACTGCTCGGTCGGGTGGTTAAAAAAAAGAAAAACAAGGAATCGTCACAATAGAATCTTCGTTGAGCCCATCCGATATATTGGATATAACATAATTTTTGTACTTTTGTTATTTTGACCATATGCCCATAGACGAACACTGGCGTGCTGCTTTATTTTGGTGCTAAAATGGGTTCTAGGTGGAGAGTAAAATCTCACCAAAATAAAAGAAGCTATGTTTAGTTAAGAAAGCGTGGTATGATTTTGATATATTTGAAATAAATATAATTTTATTAATTAGATAAGTCGGGGAAAGGAACTAAATGGATTTTGGTGAATTCAAATCTGAGCTAATCAAATCTATGCTTTTGGTCAAGTCGGGAATACAAAAAATTGTAGATCCAATCGCTAAATCTGAAAGCGTCACAGCCATCCAACTATGCGTACTATTTAACATCTATAGCAAAAATATTACTACGATTGGGGAGGTCTCAAAAAACTTTGGAGTAAATCAGGGAAACGCCTCTACACTATGCAAAGATCTTGAGAAAACAGGCTTAATTACCCGTATTCGCAACAGCGACGACGAAAGAGTAGTGAACGTAGCCCTTACCCCAAAAGGCAAGAAAGTCACCAAGCGACTGAATGACAAGATAAATGACCTAGAAAATCAATTTGGAAACGTTTCAAAAGAGCAAATTGCGACAATTATTAACGGCATAAAAGAGTTCAGTGAATTATTAAAAAGCGTTGAAGGGAATAAATAATCATGCTTGAACTAAAAAATATAAAGAAAACATACACCGTAGGTGGCATAAAGACAAAGGCTCTGGATGGAATTAGCATTTCATTTCGAGACAAAGAGTTTGTGGCAATCCTAGGGGTATCAGGAAGTGGTAAGACAACCTTCTTAAATATCGTCGGTGGGCTAGACAGATACGATAGTGGCGAGCTATTCATAAAAGGCAAAAAGACAAAAGACTTTGAGGACTACGACTGGGACGCCTACAGAAATCACTCGATTGGTTTTGTTTTTCAAAATTACAATCTCATTACTCACCTGAGCATTGTTGACAACGTTGAGCTAGGCATGACTTTGGGTGGAGTATCTAAGGCAGAGAGAAATAAAAAAGCTGTTGAAGTGCTGAAAAAGGTCGGGCTAAAAGACCACTTGCATAAAAAACCAAACCAATTATCGGGCGGTCAAATGCAAAGGGTTGCTATTGCTAGGGCGCTTGCCAACGATCCAGAGATTTTGCTTTGTGACGAGCCAACCGGCGCTTTGGACAGCGAGACGAGCGTTCAGATTATGGACATCATAAAAGAGATTTCCAAAGAGAGACTAGTCATCATGGTCACACATAATTCAAAGATTGCTGACCAGTATGCAGATAGGATTGTAAGGTTCCAAGATGGACAGGTTATTTCCGACAGCAACGAATATAAGAAGGAAACCGAGAAGGACGAATTTAGCTTAAAAAGAACCAGCATGAGCTTTTTCACCGCTCTAAAACTGTCGTTCAATAATATTAAGACCAAAAAAGGCCGAACTTTTCTTACCGCTTTTGCGTCTAGCATTGGTATTATCGGTATAGCTATAATCCTAAGCTTATCGACCGGTTTTCAAACAAAGATTGATGAATTTCAAAACGATGCTATGAGTGAGTTTCCAATTATTATCTCTCAAAGCCAAATGGATATTGACCCAGAAAGCATGAAGGACAACAGCACGCGACTTATTGGCAACCAAGAGTATGTTGATTCAGACGAAGTATTCTTATACGATCCGGCAGAAACAAGCATTATGCACCAGAATATATTGACGGATAGCTTTATGGATTACGTCAATAAGATCGACCCAGAAATCGCTAGTAGTATCGGATATGTCCGTATGACAAATATGAACGTAATTAGAAAAATAGACGACAAAATATTGCCTGTTAGTCTGTCATCAGGCATTATGAACATAGCATCTGGGTCAATAGGCGGAAGCGTGTCCACCATTACTAATCTAAGTAACGTAGCGCTATCATCTTATCCAAACGAAACCAGCGACGATGGTGAAAAATATTTAGAGAAAAACTATGAACTAGTGGCGGGCGAATATCCTAAAAACGATTTTGAGCTAGTGCTAGTGGTAGATACTAAAAATAAAATTAGTTTTGAGGTACTAGAAGGCTTAGGATTTGATACTCAAGACGTCAAAAGTATTAAGTTTGACGACATCGTAGACACTGAGTTTAAGTTGATAAACAACAATAACTATTACGAAAAAACGCCTTTCGGCAACTATTTGCCTAGCACCAAATACTCTAAAATGTATAACGATAGCAGTAGTAAAACCTTAAAAATAAGTGGTATTGTCAGACAAGGGCAAGATAGTAAAATTGGCCTTTTAGCTCCAGGACTAGCCTACAGCGACAAACTACTACAAACAGTTATAGACGAGGCACTAGAATCAAACATTGTTAAAGATCAGAAAAACGCAGACTACAACGTGATGACAATGAAAGAAATAACTCAAGAAGAGAAAGATTCTTTTATCTCATATCTAGGTGGGGACAATAAGCCAAATTTACTGATGGTATATCCTTATGGATTTGACGAAAAAGATAAGGTTACAGAATACTTAGACAAATATAACGAGGGTAAAGAAAAAGAGGATCAAATAATTTACACAGATTTAGCATCAACGATTTCGTCAATGAGTGGTGGAATAATGGACGCCATAACTATTGTCTTGATATCATTTGCTGCTATATCACTAGTCGTGAGCCTTATTATGATAAGTATCATAACCTACGTATCAGTACTGGAGAGAACAAAGGAAATAGGTGTCCTAAGAGCTTTAGGCGCAAGAAAGAAAGACATTACACGCGTGTTTGATGCAGAAACATTTATTCTGGGAGTGTTGTCAGGAACTCTAGGAGTAATCATCGCTTACCTCTTGATATTCCCAATTAATACCATTATTCAGAACATGACAGACCTGCCAAACGTAGCAAACCTGCAAGCCATACACGCAATCATGTTGGTAATTATAAGCACCATATTGACGATGCTCGGTGGCCACATACCTGCTTTGATGGCATCTAAAAAAGATGCGGTTGAAGCCTTAAGAACTGAATAAAGCCAATTTCTCTTACAGTAACGGCCTGAGGACTTGCGTAGCCTTCAGGCCTAGACTGTAACTATAAAATATGGTATAATCAGGCTATTCAGCGTGGTGATTTAGGGCGCTGCGCATATTTCAAATCTATTCAGAAAAAAAGGGGGGCATGGACAGATGAAGAATGAGCGACCCATCAGAAGCCTAATCAAAATTCTGAGAAACAAGAACGGTCCTAGGAAGTTGTGTAAGTTGAACTACGCTTGCCACTACCGTGGAGACAATTTCAAGTTTATGTCTAGCGGAGCGCTCTACGACTACTTGGCCGACTTTATCGAAAGGCAAGGTTGGACAACCAATGACCTGACCAAAGCATTTCAACATCTCGAGCAAACCATACTTCGTGCCGTCACGAACCTGGTTTATTCGCAAGAAGACTGGGTTGAGCCATACCGCGAGCATTGGAAGGGTTGTGGCAAGCAAGGGGACCTATTTTACCCAGAATCGTCCCTCAAAGACTCCAATGAAGCCGAGCTATTTAGTATGTGCCAAACCGTGCTGATGGAGACAGTCACAAGTGGTCTTGGTCTTTTGAGCTTTGACGAGGATCGGGAGTTAAGACAAGTTCTTGGCACCAGACCCGATAGCGGCTGGCTACCCAGAATGATTAACCTTCTCCCCAACCTACGAGAGGCTGAATCTCGCGTGCTGTGGATGCATTTTGGACAGTTCTTGAACAAGGCATGGTTTCATGATGGATTACGCGAAGCCTTCGTCTATGACGCCATGAACACCGGCTGGATCGGAGATGCTGACAACAGAGTGCTCCTAGAAATCTTTGAAATCACTGATCACTTGAAGTTCGTGATCAAAAAAGAAGACCCTAAGACCGGAGAGAGTTATATCGCACTAGTGTTTGTTGCCGGCATATATAACCCTACCACACGTGATGTGTTTAACTACCGCCTCAAGGAGTGTAAGGTTGATATGATTACCGCCCTCCAAACGATTAAGCAGCTGTCAATTCATCTTGACGTAGCCACGCTCACCAAATAATCTACTGGATAGATCAACAAAGCCCTTACGAGGGCTTTTTTATACCATAAAGCTTCATTGCTCGTATAGCCAAAATATTATATAATAGATGTCTAGTACCTTAACAAATCTATTCAGAAAGAGGAGGGAAAGTCGTGTCAATTTTGATTTCATCTAAGGCTTTTGTTGAAGCGCTCAGAAAAGATGGGGAGCAAGGCATGCTGTCTATCTCAGAATATCCCTACAATCACAGATTCCTATACGAAGGGCATGTCAGCAATTACCTTGCGGATCTGTTTGAGAAGAGCTACTCTGGCATTGAAGATTTAACAGAGCTACTCAAAGGGTGGAGAGACTCAATTATCGCTCATGCCATAACAACCTTAGTCCATTCAAACGAAGGCTGGGTAAGACCGTACCGTACTCGATGGCTAAAGAGTGGGAATTCAGTCAGAGGAGATCAACCAGAGCTAGTAGATCCAACGATGGTGTCAAGTAGGACATCTGCACCTGTTCTATCACAAAACGACTCCTTGGTTGATATGCTCGACACCGCCCTAGTTGATGCGTTCAATAACCTGCACCGCCACAGGACAGGCTTTATTAAGACAAAACGGCACTCAATGTTAAATTCGGAAAAAGCCTTGCTAAATCTGTACTTCAGTCGCTTTCTTCACGGAAGGTTTACCGGCAGTCACATGCACAGAACATTCTCTGCTCTGTCCGTGAAGCCACTTACCTGTTTTTACGGAAAGACACAGCTAGTAGTTTCTAGAGAGCACCTCGACAGGCTAGCCTTTAGGTTCTTGCGCATAACCGAGCAGGAAGATAAGGTAGAAGAACTAGGATTTTGGGTAAAACAAGAAGAAGGGTGTGGCGCCTTTATTAAGTACGGCTTTGACACCTGTAACACCGACGTTATTGCAGCTCTCCAGATGATCCAGGAAATGTCCAATAGCTGGCACCTCAACCTCCACATCAAGGAAGAGGAAGAAGTCTGAATAGATCAACAACAACTCCCCCGCAAGTCGGGGGATTTCTTATGCCATAAAATTTCATTGCTTATACAACCAAAATATTATATAATAAACGGATAGTACCTTAAAAACTTATTCAGGAAAGGTGGGAAAAGAGATGGCGACGGAGTATCCTGTTACGGAATTTACCCGGGCTCTTAGGCAGGCTAGCGAGAGTTACTTGCTAAAAGGAGCGGCACCCTACGATGACGAAATAGTCCAAAAGGGCTATCTGAACATCTACTTGGCGAAATTCATCAAAAAACATTACCCAACCAATGACAGCCTGACCAAGGCGCTCAACAACCTTGATGAGATTGTCCTCAGGGCCATAGTGGTGTTTTTTGACGAAAGGGAGGAATGGGCAGAGCCCTACCGCAAGGAATGGGAAGACCAGAACAAGACCAAAATGTCTGACCCAACGCTGGCAACAAGTAGCCAACGTAGTTACAGATTGATTACTCTATTCGAGCACACTCTGAATAATGCGCTTGAATGGGTGGACCCAGAGAATCGGTATCGTCCGAAACAGAGTCTTCAGATGCTTGAAGCCGAAAGAAGCGTATTACGATTACACCTCGGACGCTTCTTGAGCGCTCATTATCAATACCTGTATGAGCAAATTGGATCTCAAAATTTCCCCATAATCCTGCCAAGACTCGACAGCAAAGCACAGCTGATTATCATGATTGGAGTAATACATAGTAACCTTAGAGGCACATTGGTGTTTTCGTTCCAAAAAGGCTCCGAAAAAGTGAAGTTCAAAGCGACCTACAACAGAGAGATGAGAAATATCTTCAACTATCGCCTAATCGAATGCAATTGCGCCGTATACACGGCCCTCAAGATAATTGAGGATGTCTCAGTAGCAGTCTCATACTCACTGGCACAGTTAACGCCGCAACAAAACTGAATAAGGAACACCAAATACCCTGGATTAACCAGGGTATTTTATTGCGTTAATAATAAAAATATGCTATAATAGGAAGATAACCTTTGTTAGGTAGTGGTACTACCTAGTTTTTTAACATTGCTTTTTTCAGACCGACAAAAATTAGGAGGGTAAAAATGGCTACTAATGGAAAAAACGAAGGGGTAAAAATCCGAGGAACTCTACCGCTGAAGGCGATTCCCTACCTAGGGCAAACGGCTTTCGTGTTAGACGGAACACACAAGCATGAAATACAGGCCGATCCCGACACAAAAGACTGGATTCTTAAACAGAACGAGGAAGTCAGACTGGGGCGTTTCGGACCACTATACGTCGTGCCCGGAACATGTAGCCTCAAGCTGGACAGAAAACCAAGCCCAGCAGAAATCCCAGTTATCCACTTTGATGAACGAGGATTCCCGCTGTGGATTGAGCCTACTAAAAGAGTCTTGCAAATGATGGTGTTTCAGATGATCTGCGATGGTCAGATTGAGACACCCGACCAAGCCAGAGTGAACTTCGAGTTTACTCTCACCGACAAGATTGTAATCATACCAGTCGAACAGCGATTGAGCGGAACGGCGTTCTGCATCTGTGGCCGCAAATTCCGCCCAGACGAACTCTGGAAGACTAAGCCGATCGGCAAAAACGGAGAATTCCTAGCACACAAAGAATGTGCGCATGAATACTACCGTAAGGTAGCGATTCATGAAATTTGCTGGGAGATGCACAGAACTTTTGTCGATAATTCAAGACCCATAGGCTATCAAGCGCAGTGGGGGAAAACCATCAGGTTTACCATCTTGCCAAAGAAGCATAACAACGACAGCGACATTGACACTGACCTGTCCGTTATGTTTGACACGCCATTGGGGCATATCAGAGTTGACGTGGTTAACTTTTTGGCCACAAAACTCACCATCAACATCACTTTCGAGGAAGATGTTCCCGAGCTTGGTGGCAAAACAATTACGGTTCACAACTGGATAGGTATATCCTCTGAGATATTCTTTCCACTCGGTATGATATCATGGCACAAAGAAAGTCATCGCGACTATTGGCCAGAAAAGTTTCGCAAGAAGTTGCCTGAACAGTCCCAAACCTCTGCTACTAACCTAGCAATTAGGCAATTCCTGGACACTTAGTCACAGTCTGAATAAGCAAGAACCCCCGCAAGTCGGGGGTTTTCTTTGCTTTAGTTAATAAATATTGTATAATATAGAAGGTGTGAAGCGTAAAGCTGCACAGCACCTTAAAAACTTATTCAGACAAAAAACTAGGAGGGTAGAAGAATGGACACAGACACATGGACGATTACAACAAGGTTGGAGCTTGCTAAATTTCCTCACGGAGAGATGCTCCAGATAAGTGGCTCGGACGCAAAATCATGGTGGTACGATAAGGCAACAAATGACTGGGCCAGTCAACCAAATCCATACGCTATACCAGGCTACGCCCGACCCGACACCTGCAAGATAACTCTTTTTGGTGAACAGCTAAAGCTGGCACAATTTAACGAAAGAGGCTTCCCTGTCTTTTCCGGCCCAGCTAAGGATTTGCTATTGTGGAAAATCAATCAGCAGATCCACGCTGGCAAAGTGCAGTCCCTGTACCGCACAAATGTGCGTTTTGAGTGTGAGTTACTCAGCACTCCGGTAAGTGTACCAGTGGAAGATCGTCTCGCAAAAATTGAGATTTGTCCAGTTTGCGGAGAGCACTTCTTGCCCAGTGAGCTCGAGGACACTAGAGTAATCGGCAAAGAAGGTGTTTTTATAGCGCATAAAGATTGTGCGATTCGCTACAAGAGGCTCCAAACAATCGACTATGTCTGCGAAATCTTTGATAACGTGTTTATACAAGACATAGCGCGGCCATATCGCGCCGAGTGGGGCAAGACCTTGACCTACAAAGTGATGGACAACAAAGAGACCTCAAAAAAGAGCGAATTCCCACGACTTCTATTCTGCACTCCCCTTGGAGATATGGAAATACAACAGTTAGTTTCGGTTGACCTCCATTACAACAAAAGAATTATCAAAGAGGTGGAAAATCTACTAACATCGCGGGATTACTACGGCAGGAGTGACGGAGAACTTAGATTCGAGGATTACGAACAACTAAGAGCTTCTCTCAAGAAAATTCATCGAGAGTTCATCAAGTCCGTGCCGACAGGCAACAATTACTAACATCGCCATAAAACTGAATAAGTAACATAGCCCCCGCAAGTCGGGGGTTTTCTTTAGTAAAAAGCACCATAGCGTCCAACGCAGCCGTTAGCCTAGACATAGACAAAGATATGAAAGTGTGTTATAATAAAAGGATAGGTGCAGGGAATATGGCATTAAATGCGTTAATTCCAAACCTCGCACTATTCAGGAAAGGGAGGGAAAAATATGATAAATTATTCTGTTAAGGAACTTGCCGGGGCTGTTAGGCAAGCCGAAGAGAGTCTCCTGTATGGAAAAGGGGCGGATGAAAAAACAGTCCAAAAGGGCTGTTTGAATATCTTCCTGGCGAAGTTTATCGAGAAACGTTATCCGACTGATGATGACTTGACCGAAGCGCTCGGCAATCTTGACGAGGTCGTCCTCGGAGCCGTAGTGACATTCTTTTACAGCGAGGAGGAGTGGGTAAGACTATACCGTAAAGACTGGGAAGACCAGAACAGGTTTGGCATGTCCGTTCAAGACCCGACCAAGGCGTCAAGCGATCGGCGTAATTACCTATTGATTATGTCGTTTGAGTACATGCTGAACCAAGCGCTGGAAAAACTGCACCCAGAGAATCAGATTCGAAAACGACAGGATGTTCAGATGTTTCAAGGTGAAGAAAGTGTATTATTACTGCACTTCGTGCGCTTCTTAAGCTTGCGTTATCAATACGTAAGAAATCAGATTATGCTCCTTGAGTGTCCCTTGGTTACCAATCAGGGTGTTGAGGGCAAAACACAACTGGATATCAGAGAACTGATACACGGTAGAGGCAAAGCCACTCTACTGTTTTCATTCCAAAAAGGGAACGAAAAAGTGGAGTTCAAAGCGAACTACGCTAAGAGGACGGGTAATATATTCGGCTACCGCTTCAATAGTTGCAACACCGACGTACTCAGGGCGCTCGAGATGATCAAAGATGTCTCGAGCTTAAATACCTTGGAGCTGTCCAAAGCGCTATATTAAAACTGAATAGGGCAACAACCCCCGCAAGTCGGGGGTTTTCTATTGATTTTATTTGTTTAAGCTAAATTTAGAATAATCAAGGCTTGATAGTTTATAATAAGACGGGCAATGGAAGAAATTATTATCTCGATAATGAATCAATTCGGCTACATCGGCGTTTTTCTGATGATAGCGATTGAAAACATTTTTCCGCCAATTCCATCTGAGGTAATCCTATTATTTGGCGGTTTTATGACAACCTCAACCGACCTAAATATCTTCGGCATGGTAGTGGCTTCAACCTTGGGCGCAATCGTCGGCGCACTGATTCTTTATTATATTGGCAAGATTTTCAACAAAGAGCGACTCAAAAAAATTATTTCTGGCAAAATCGGCAAAACTCTGCGACTTAAAAACAGCGACATTGACAAAGCCGACGAGTGGTTCGACAGCAAGGGCCACAAAACCGTGTTTCTTTGTAGATTCATACCAATTATCAGGAGCTTAATCTCAATTCCCGCCGGCATGAGTGAAATGCCCATCGGCAAATTCTTGCTTTACACTACCGCTGGAACTGCGCTATGGAACGTTGTTTTAGTGGTGGTTGGATCAATTCTGGGCGAAAACTGGACATCGCTTTTAGAATTTTTTGAGACTTATTCAACCACGGTGCTAGTCGTAGGCGTCATCGCTTTGATAATCGGTGTGACTGCGTTCTACAAACGCAAAACCAAGCCGAGCGATAAAGCTTAAGTTATTGACTAGCATAAGCGTATTCTGTAAAATAAACCCATATTAACTAATAGGAAACTACCCGAAAGTAATTTGGAATGTATGGGAGAAAAATTAAAGGTAACCGCTTAGGTTACATCGGAGCACTTGTGCTAGCAACTGGGCTAATTTTAGCGGGCGGAAAACCAGCCTTAGCAGCCCTGACGGCTAACACCGGGCTAGAACAAATTATCAACAAGGGAACTCTAGAATTAGACATAGTGAACCCTAGCGACGCTTCAGTGACTGCACCAAAGGTGAATATGGACGTTAAGACCTTCTCATTTACCCAGCAAACCTCAGATGGAGTGTTAGGAACCACCGACGATAGGATTTATGTAGCAAACCCAGATGTAGCTAGAAATGGCTGGACATTGTCTATTGCGGGCGCTGCGGGCGCTAAGTGGCAAGATACTGTCGTATCTGCTAATAGCTATACCTTCGACGGCACAGCCGCTACTGGCCAGCTAATCGTAAATCCAGCGGCAGCAACGCTGGCTCCAGCATCACCCTATCTCGGTACTGACATAAGTAAAGGCACAGTCGCTTCATTTAGTAGTTCAGTATCAAGCATCACATTGCTCAATGCCGCAGCAGGTTCTCAAGATATCTGGCGTGGCTATTTGACTGGTGTCGGTCTTTCCCAAACCATCCCAGCCTCACAACCATATGGCACCTACAACATAAATCTTGTAATGACCGTCGTTGCATCTAGCTAATCAATACAAATTGACAAAAACGGAGACAAAATAAATGTCAACTAATGTCAAGCGGTGGACTACTCACCTAGTAGTAACAATTCTTACCTGTGCATTAATACCTCTTTCAAACGCCTTGGCAGTTGAGTCGGGTGGGGTTGGCGGAAGGCCAGCCTATCCCGATTCAAACATTCCCCGAACCGAATCTATCTTTATATTTTCTGGCAATCCGGGAGACAATATCGAGAATGGCGTTAAGGTATTTAATAACTCATCTCAAATTAAAACTGTCGAGGTTTACGCCACTGATTCAGCGGTTTCTAACGACGGTGCATTTGCCTGTTCACAGAAACTAGACGAACAGCGTCAGGTTGGCACATGGGTAAAACTGGCACAACAGAAAATTGAGCTCCAGCCAAGCGAAAATAGGATAATTCCTTTTACGGTTTCACTTCCTGATTCGGTCAGTCCTGGGGAACACAATGGCTGTATTATCATGCAAGAGGCCGATCAGACTCCACAATCAGTTGGTGGTGGTATCGCGTTATCGTTCCGCTCAGGAATCCGCATGTCCATAACTGTGAACGGGGAAATTAAAAAAGGGTTGTCTTTTGAAAAGCTTGAGAGTCATGTCTCTGAAGGCAATTCCAAGAAAAGAGTCATCACAACGACACTACACAATACTGGCAATGTGTCACTTGATGTCGACATTCAGGCTAAGTTGAGCTCGCCTTTCGGCAGAACTGTGCGTGAAGCTGGTGACGAATTCCCCGTGACGCCTGACGAATTGGTCAGTTTAAACTTTGAAGTTGACGAGTTGTTTTGGGGCGGGTTCTACCGACTAGAAGCCATTGCGAACTATAACGGAAACTTAGAAGAGATTATCGGCAGTCCCGACAAAGACACGACGATTCACTCCGATAAATCCTTGATTTTCGTCATGCTAAATCCCGTGGCGATGGTAGTTGAACTAGCGGTCTTGGCCTTGCTAGTTGTTGGCATTTACTTCTTATGCACCCGACTTACCACACAGCGAAAGTGGCAAAAAGATGGCAAAACCTATATTATAAAATCAGGCGATAACTTACAACAAATTGCCGAGCGCTTTGGCGTGAACTGGAAATTAGTCGCTCGAGTAAATAAATTGCGCGCACCATATACCGTAAGGCCTGGTCAACGAATAAAAATATTAACGAAGAAAGATATCCCTAAAGTAGCGCGAAGGAGAGAGACGCAGTGCTCAAGACTTTGATGCACAAACCTACCAAAAGGCTTTTCAGCATTATAGGAATAACACTATTGATTGTAAGTAGTGTTATTACCGCATATACACCAGTAGCGAAAGCTTCTGGTTTTAACATACAAGTCGGCTATTATGTGGGTAACGGAACTACTCAGACAGTCACAAATATTGGGTTCAAGCCAGACATGATCATAATCAAAGGCGACACTAACCTTGCCAATGCCGCAGCCGTGCTAAAAACATCAGCCATGCTAGATAATGTTACGGCCTATTTTAATAATACGTCGCTCCATACTACTACTATGATTGAGCTGTTAGACGATGGTTTTACTGTCAATTCACACGCGGCCGTTAACAGAGACAACGCCCGCTACACCTGGACGGCATTTAGTGGTTCTGACTGCACCGCGAATGGTAGTTTCTGTGTTGGGTCATATACTGGCAACACATCAACCACGCAAGCAATCACAACTGGATTCGAACCAACCGCTATTATCACAACAAGGGGATTTGGTGGAGTACACTCGAACTTTCGCACCGCCGAAATGGACGACGACATGGGGCAATATTTCTTCACAAGCGAGCAAAACACTTCTGGCGGACTATATACCACAATTAATTCCGACGGCTACACTGCTGGCAGTATAAATAATGTTAGTGGTGGGACTTTCTACTTCGTTGCCTTTGCCAAAACGCCAGAGCTAATGCAGACGGGAACCTATGAGGGAGACGGAGTTGACGGACGCGAAATCGATGTCTTTGCGAGCGGAGCTAAACCAAATTTGGTCATGATAAAGAATGCAACTTCTGCGACCGCCGGTGATCGCCATGCCCTTATGAACCAGACTAATTCTAACGACAATTATTCGAGTTATCTCGCAATCAACACGACCAGCGAGGCTAACCAAATTAAAAAACTCCAAGAGGGCGGTTTTATCGTAGGAACCGGAGCTAAAGCCAACCAACTTGGCGATACGCATTATTGGATGGCTTGGTCTGGCGCACCACCAGCACCCCAAGGAACTGGCACCTGGGTCATGAAAATGGACACTTATACCGGTGATGGAACAAGCGACCGAGCAATCAGTTTAGATTTTCGGCCAGACTTAGTTTTAATAAAACAAGAGGGTGCCACAGAGTGGGCGATAATGCGCACTAGCATGGTGGGTGGATCAATCAGCCTATCGCTAGCAAGTGGCTCCGCTGGACCGACAAACGCCATTACAGGCATAACAGACGATGGGTTTGTGCTCGGCACAAACAGCGCCGTCAATAGCCCTGGAGGCACTTACCACTACCAAGCTTGGGGAAATGCCTACAATCCACTGACTCGCACGGGAGCCGCAGATTTTATGATTGGAGCCTACACCGGAAACAGCGACGACGACAGGTTCATACCGACTGGTATGGAGGCAGATCTCATAGTAATTAAACGGCATAACGGCAGTAGTAGTACTTCAGGAGCAGTGTGGCGAACTTCCGCCAACAGTGGCGATGAAACAAATAGCCTCGGTAACAGTGCTATCACTTCAAACCTGATTCAAGACATCACTGCCGATGGTTTTGAGGTCGGATCCAGCGCCGCAGCCAACTCAGCCCATCATATTAATTTTTGGTTCGCCTTCAAAAAGGGCGCGAATTTTAACGTCGGGAAGTATACTGGGACTGGAAGCAATCAAACCATATCTGACTTAAGTTTTCAACCAGACTTTATCTGGATTAAGCGAGACACGGCTGTTGATGCGGTAATGCGACCAGCGACTCTACTGAGCAACAGTAGCTTGCGCTTTAGGGACTTTGCTGATTTCACGGGCACAATGGGCGAGTGGGATCCTAATGGATTTAATCTAATAGGCAACAGTCTTGTAACTAATGCCAATGGTGGTAGCTATTATTATGTAGCTTGGCGAGAGGAAGTGGGAGAGCTTAGCGTTGAGATAGTCGATGATGATGGTGAGATAGTTCCAGACCCGTCCGTAACGCTATCGTCAGTGAACTCCGGTTTCACCTGCCAAACCTCTACCGGTAAGTTAGGTAGCAGTAATCAGAAACTGCGGATTACTAACGACACTAATAACCCGAACTGGGCAGTTAGTATTGCTCCAACTGCCGGCAGTAGTGCGCTATGGAGTGATGGCAACGGAAAGTTTTATGATTTTAACGATTCAAATGGGTCGCCAGCCGGCTGCGCGGACGGACTTGACAACGATAGTTTTGGCGGACAATTAACATTTTCACCAGCATCGGCAATCATTACACCGCGTTCTATACCTAGTTGTAGCACTACTGGTCTTTTAAGAGGCTCGCTCGGAGCTTTTCAAGAAGGTGTCCACGATTCACTAACCTTGATATCCGGATCTGGAGCCGACACTGGTTGCTACTGGGACGTAACTGATATTGATATATCTCAAGCCATACCACCACAAACACCAAGTGGAGCATATAAATTAAACCTAACTATGACTGTAGTCGCCCAATGATGAAAGTTATCAAGAAGATATTATTCAGCATCATTGTTGGACTCTGGCTGGCAAATACCGCCCAAGCCAGCGCCCTGTCTGACGTCAACCTGAATCAATTAATTGTTCCCATAAACTGCGTGTTTGAAGTAGTTAGTACTGGTCCTTATCAAGTTATATGGATAACACCAGAGGAATGTGAAGGCGCGGTCGTGCCAACATATCCTGAACCAACCAAACCTACGCCATCACGTCCAGTCATACGACCAGGAGTGGCGGGGAGCACGACAACACAAGATCCTGCGCCCAGCACTCCGCCAGACTCCACAGTCAACCCCAGCACCGGCATAATTAAATTAAATATTTATCCCGAATATCGTAAAGAACAGGCGAGTAACGGCAAGGAGTTGGAGCTTAAATCAGGGCAAGTTGTTTATTTCGACCTTAATAAAATCACCTATAGCGTAACCGTCAGAGAAGTCGGTTTTAATGCTGTGAAAATTACACTTTTGCAAGTAGGAAGCGACGGCAAATCGGTATCTAGGGTAATTAAAAACGATGAACTAATCGTGAGTTCAAATCAGCAGTATGATGTTGACGGCGATGGCTCTCCTGACATTAGAATAGGCTTACGTGAAGTAAAAGATGGCGTAGCAGTCATAACGTTTAAAGAGTTAGATAATAGTAAAATAGAGCCAGAATCGGGACACAAGTGTCGGTGCCACTGCATCTGCCTCCTCATACTACTTCTTATCCTTTTAATAATCTTCTTACTAATATGGCGAAGACACCGAAAGAATCAGGCCAAAAAGAAGTCAAGACAAGCTAGGCGCTAATACTTAGGCATAAGCATTCAAAATTATACAATTTTAAGATAAAATAAGACTAAGCGTGGTTATAAATAACCCGTAAACTAATAAACTATTTGGGAGACAAAATGAAAGAGCCTATTCTGAAAGACAAAGTGGCAGTTGTAACTGGTGCCGCTAGTGGCATAGGGAAAGAGATTGCTAAACTTTACGCCGAGGAAGGCGCTAAAGTTGTAGTTAGTGACATAAATATCGACGGAGCTGAAGCAGTCGCCGAGGAAATTCGTCAAGCTGGCGGTGAAGCCGTGGCTACAAAGACCGATGTTTCAAAGATCGCTGAAACCGACGCTATGATTGATTTAGCGGTTGAGAAATTCGGCAAACTAGACATTTTAGTAAACAATGCCGGCATCATGGACAACATGCAACCAGTTGATGAAATTGACGAAGAATCTTGGCAAAGAATTATGAATATAAATGTTTCTGGCGTTCTATTTGCTTGTAAAAAAGCCGTTAAGGTATTTAAGAGTCAAGACAATAAGGGCGCTATCCTAAACATAACTTCTGTTGGCGGGCTATTTGGTAGTAGAGCGGGCGTAATGTACACAGCCTCAAAGCATGCCGTAAGTGGCATAACGAAGAATATCGGCTACATGTATGCTAAAACTGGCATTCGTTGCAATGCTATCGCACCTGGTGGTGTTTCTACCAATATACAAAGTTCTATGACCAACCTAAGCCAATTTGGTTCAGGGAGAGTTATGGAAGGCACAGCCAATTCACCACGCACAGGAGAGTCGGTTGAAGTTGCCGAGGCGGCGCTATTCTTGGCCTCAGACAAAGCCAGCTTTGTGAACGGTGCGATCCTGACAGCTGACGGCGGTTGGACAGCCTACTAAAGACAGGAAACCGGTATAAGAAATTACTAGGCTGTACCACGCAGCCTAGTAATTTTGTAACTGGCGCGTGTTTTCGGTATTTTTGGTCTTGTCTGTTAAAATAAAGGCATAATGTCGATTTATCGTGGTAACAAACTCTTGTTAAAAGAACGCAAAGTGCAAGACTTCATAAAGAACATCCGCACCGACAACGGCTTGACCCAGCAAGAACTGGCTAGCAAGTTAGGCGTGACTTATCAAGCTGTCTCAAAATGGGAGAATGGTAGAAGCATACCAAGTCTATCTAAGATTCGGCTCATCAGTAAGTTGTTCAAGGTAGATGCATCAGAGATAGTGGATTTATTATTAGCACTGGAACTACCAGATAACAACCACGGCAAAAGAACTCGAAAACGCAGATTAATTTGTGGCCTAGTTGCAACCATAATCTTGTTTCTACTTGGTCTAGTGGTGCATTTCGCATCAAATAAACTATCAGTTGAGTTTAGAACAGTATCATCAAGTGATCAAAACTTTACTATCAGTGGCGTGGTAGCTTTTTCTAAAAATAAGGCATCAATTTATATATCTAATCTAAAATATCTCCAATCCGACACAGCAAAATACAAGACGCTAGAATGTGCGCTATACGAGACAAAAGACAACAAGCATAAGAAAATCGGTCAATGTAGTCAAGTAAGTGAGTCTAGAGAGGATAATGATGAGTCAAATCAACTTACGACTTTGTCTAAATTATTAGAGGGAGTTAGTTTCAAAGCAGACAATTACTCAGCTGAGTGTAAAAAATTTAGTTCGGGTAAGTTCTATCTAGAAATAATCGCGTTGGATAAAGACGACCAAAATATTGTGCATAAAGTACCTTTAGAACTAGTTGGTGATTGCCAAAAAATACAGAACTCAACCGAAAGTTGAGAAGAATCAACTGTTAGATTATTGCCTAGAAAGCTTATCTTGGGTAAACTTAAGCTTATTGAACAGAACAGCCTAAACGTAAAAGGAGTTTTATGGAATTAGAACTGGAACAGAACCAAGAGAAAACACCAAAGAAGCGGCGCCTAATTCGGGTAGCAGTATCTGTAATTGTAGTGCTTTTAGTGGCGCTAGTAATATATATGGTGTCACAACAACAGAAAGCCTTTACTCCAATTAAATATGAAAAGAGCTTGGTTGAGCTACAAGCAGAACAAGATAAGAAGCTCGAAATAGGAGAGGCTTCGCTAGAAAATCCTAAGGTCGTGCTAAACCCTTATGGGATATCACCTTTGACCGCCGTCGTGATATTTAAGACTGACGAACCAGTAACTCCCGAAATTACCGTTGTGGGAAAAGATGACTTAACAACTTTTAATCATAAATTTGAGGAAAGCACAGAGCATCGTCTGCCGATTTATGGCTTGTATCTAGGCCAAGAAAATAAGGTTGAATTAAAAGTTGGCGAGATCGTGAAAGAACTAATTATTAAGACCGACCCGGCACCAGAAAGTTTTCCTGAAGTAGTTGAAGTAACCGCCAAAAAAGACTTTTTAAATAACGAATTGTATTTCATGACTGGATCTTCTGCCAACGCCAGGACTATTGCTTACGATGTAAATGGTGACGTGCGCTGGTATCTTAACAAAGACATGGGCTGGGAAATCAAGCGCCTACAAAACGGAAGGCTAATCCTAAGCACCGAGCGACTAGTCAAGGGGCCATATTATAGTACCGGACTATACGAAGTAGACCTGCTGGGAAAAATTTACACCGAATATACTCTACCAGGCGGATATCATCATGACGTATTCGAACGCAGTAACGGTAACTTAATTGTTG
>CAZRIZ010000008.1:10959-30644 GCA_964600285.1 uncultured Candidatus Saccharibacteria bacterium | reverse complement strand
CCATAGATACAGCTAGTTCCACTACCTATGATGATATGGTGGTGTGTATGCCAGACGTAGGATTGAAAACTCGTTTCAAATCTAATCCGTCAAATCTAACTAATGTCAAGGTCTCTGATTTAAAGTATCAAAACGTTGGTGGTGATCCACGTTACGCCCTGAGCCACTACAACAACAGCTGTTCTAATAGCACTGATTTGACGGGAATAAGCTATGCAACTAACTTAACGGAGCTCAGAGTTAATGTTAATGGAAGTCGGCTTGCTGGGTTAAATCCAATATCTAATTTAACGGACTTAACTAAACTAACCCTTTGGCTCTATAGGTCCTGGTGTATAGATAGTGGAGAGGTGGTCGATATGGCATCTTTGGTGGGACTGGCTAATCTTGAATATTTACACATAGCATATGGTAATATAAGTGACACCAATCTCCTAGTCGCTTTGTCTAACCTGAAATCGTTAAGCCTTTCCGACAATAAGATTACTGACGTATCGCCACTGTCAGCCCTAACTAATTTAGAGGAATTAGTATTGGACGACAACCAGATCTCAGACATATCACCGATAGCGAGTATGACGGGCTTGTCATCTCTTGACTTAGATAATAACCAAATCTCAAATATCGCTCCATTATCTGGCCTGAGCTCACTAGACAACCTTAACTTGTATAATAACCAGATCTCAGACATATCACCGATAGCGAGTATGACAGGTTTGTTGTCTCTTAACTTAGGGAACAATCAAATCTCGAACGTCGCTCCGCTATCTGGATTGAGTAGTTTAGATAGTCTTGTTCTATATAATAACCAGATCTCAGACATATCACCGATAGCGAGTATGACGGGCTTGTCATCTCTTGACTTAGATAATAACCAAATCTCAAATATCGCTCCATTATCTGGCCTGAGCTCACTAGACAACCTTAACTTGTATAATAACCAGATCTCAGACATATCACCGATAGCGAGTATGACAGGTTTGTTGTCTCTTAACTTAGGGAACAATCAAATCTCGAACGTCGCTCCGCTATCGGCCCTAGCTAATTTAGAGGGGCTTTATCTAGGGAACAATCAAATCTCAAATATTTCGCCATTATCTAGCCTAACCAATCTTGAAGACCTTGGGCTAGATTCCAACCAAATATCAGACCTAACTGCCTTGCAAAATTTGATTGGACTGAGGTATCTTTATCTAACATTCAACCAAATATCAAATATTGCGCCATTGTCAGCCCTAACCAATATAGAGGGGCTTGAGTTATCTTACAACCAGATTCAAGATTTTTCGCCCTTGTCGGTATTAGGGCTGGGCGAATATGACGTCGACGATAGTCGTCAGTATACTGTCGTGCACAACCTTGAAGGTCAGGCAACTTGGCCTAACCGCCTAAAAGATCCCGATGATGCTTTCTACGATCACGCAGTCCTGCATAACTTAACTTACGATAGCTCTAGCAGGACCTTTACGATAGACGATATTAGCAAGATGTCATATGTCATATATAACTGTAGTGCGAGTGGGGGAAGTGTTGTGTATGGTGAAATGGTGGGGGGTTCGGTAGCGAGCAGTATCTCATCTAGCGATGCTTTATCAAACTGTAGCGCTATGCTCTTCATTCCAAACGGCAGTTTCCATATCGTTGATAAAAGTGTTAATAACCAGTATCACGCAGACGTCAAGCATGGCGAGGAATTTACCTACAAGACCGACGCCATGATATTAAACCAAAGTCTGTATAGTGCCATTGGTTATTTAGATAATTTAGATATGGACGAGTCTTTTTATTGGGGAGGCGGTGGGAGCACCTTGTCTCTTCGCTTGACTGAGTCTATTGATCCGAGAGTTGAGCCTATAGAATCAGACCTCTACGTTGGAACCCAGTTATTTAACGACACTGCCTACGGAGCCTATTATCGCGCTAGAACCACCATAGAGGGTCAGAGTGTAGTGTCTAATATAGTGCCCCGATTCTTGTTATCTAGTGATGACCCAGGCTATATTGACCCAGAAGATTGGCGAGATGGCATCGAAAATGATGGCCACCTAGATTTACAATATTTAGAGAACCCGTTGATTGTCTCGCTCCAAACTAAAGCCAAGCTAAGATCTGGCGTTCAGCCCGGTCAAGATATTCCAAGCCAATCGGATCTCTATGTTGCCATGGCGTCGGTGTGGGATCATAACAGCGCGTCTGACTTGCGATTCAGTTTACTTGGCTACAGTTCGGTGGGCGTATCATATCTAAATGGCAGAGCTGGTGTCCCGAGCACCGGTTCGTCCAATAATAATATGGGTTGGTTCGTCTGGGTTGGGCTTTCTGTATCGCTTGGCCTGTTGCTGTTTAGTCTGTCTCATCGTAATAAGCGCAATTACGTCACTCGTTGATTTTGAAGACAAACGAATGCAAAAAAGAAAAACTCCCCAAAGTATTTGGGGAGTTGAACAATCGCAGTTTGAGAGGTTCTTTAGCCTCTCAGTCCGGCTAGAGAAGTGTAGGAGCAACAGGAGGGAGGCTCCGCATTTCTAACCAGGCTGAGAGACTAAGACGATCCAGACTCTCTTGTGTCTAAGTAACAAAAGCTATGTATTTGCCATTTTAGCTAATCTCATAACTTAACTAAGTTTAGTGGCTTCGACCGCCATGCTCTTAGAATGGATCATGAATCATTACTCTTCAAACTAAATTGTATTGTTCGTGGTTGCGGACTAATCGTTCGTCAACCATACTTCTATATTAGCATAAGAACTAAAAAAAGTCAATAGGGCGATTTGTCAGAGTGGCAGGGAATGGCTGTTAAAGGGAGCGACACCAGATATAGCTTGAGGTTAATTCCGACTATCACAAAACTGGACATTCGGATTTTTTGGCAATACGTTGGTGGTTCAGCCACATAAGTTACAAGTCACGATGTGCCAATCGCAGTGCTCAAACCATGATAGAATAGGAATGCATGAAGGTAGCACAATACAAGGAAGGTTATGGGCTGGGGTGGTTATGGAAGTAATCTCATCTCGGCACAACCCAACTTATAAGAAACTTCTACGCTTGGCTTCGGACGGTAAAGAGCGTCTGTCTGCTGGCGTGGTTTTGTTTGATGGCATAAGCATAGTTAAAGACTTTATTTCTCGTGGGCATAGTCCAGAGGCTGTTATTTTTGATAAAGACAGACTTTCAGACCCAGATGTTTTAGCTGTCGCTGAAATGTCTAAGGACTTAAGGCAGGTTGTGCTAGCAAGCGATTTATTTAAGAGGATTACTAACGTTAAAACTTCGCCAGGAATCGTTTGTCTTGCCAAGATAAACCGACTGGATCACAAACAGCTTAGCCAATATTCTTGTAGTAAGTTGGTCGTAGCGTTAGAGAGGGTACAAGATCCGGGCAATTTGGGGACTATTCTTAGGAGTTGCGCCGCCTTTGGGGTAAGCGACGTGCTTTTGTCAAACGGCTCGGTGGATGTCTGGTCGCCAAAAGCTATTCGTGCTAGTATGGGTGCTTGCTTTAGTCTAAACGTTTATCAAAACATATCTTTGAGTGATTTCCTTCCCAAGCTGGCAGGCGAGGGCTATCAAATCTTAGCCACTACCCCAAGTGCTAAGAAAAGTATTAAAGAGGTTGATCTAGGCCAAAAAACTGTCTGGTTGTTTGGTAATGAGGGGTCTGGCTTGAGCGATGATGCATTGCGATTGGCTACGCAAGAGGTTAAAATCAACCAGTCCGATGCTGTTGAATCACTTAACTTATCAATGGCGGTCATGATTTGCTTATACGAAAATTATAACGTATAACACAAGCGTATTGACTTTTAAGCAATTTAGTGCTAATATTAGGGTATTATGAAAAAACAAAACAAAAATGCCAAACAGAAAAATATTATAGAACGCATCAATGACTGGTTCATTACGCCGGAAGATAAATATAGTAAAAAAATACCAGCTGATAAGATGATAGTAGACACGCTCCACTATGATTTTATGGTGTCTGTCTTAGTGGTTTCCGTGTTAATCAATATGGCGGCTTTCTTCACTTGGCTTGCAGCAGTTACTACACCCGGACTTGCTCTAGTTGTTTTATAAGATGTGAACGGAAGGGTGCTTGGTAGTTATCCACAATGCTGTGGATAACTTTTATTTGTGAGAAATGGGTAAAAAGGGTATTGCAGTGGGTTGCCGTGGGTAGTAAAATAGAGTCAGTGGATAAATCAAAACAAAAACCCACTAAAATAAAAAAATAATCCAAGGGATAAAATGCAACTAGACTATTTTGAAAGAAAGCTGGATGACAAGAATCGCTTGACCATTCCAGCCGAACTTCGAGAAGAGTTTAGCTCAGGCATTGTTATAACCCAAGGATTTGGAAAATATTTGCACCTTTACTCACAAGAAGTATGGGACAGCGAAGTCGAACCAGAACTACAGGGAAGTATCCTCGATGAGAGGGTGGCTGATATAAATGTTCGCTTCCGACGTGGCAAAACTAGCAGTCATATCGACCAGAAACAAGGTCGGGTGACAATTGAGCAACATCTGTTGAGCTATGCTAGTATCGATCACGATATAGTAGCGGTTCGCGCAGGCAAATATTGGCGACTTTTGGCATTGAATGCTGAAGCCTAAAGTCGCCCCTGCACATTAACAATTCATTCTAGACTGGATAGCTGGTAGTTTGGCACGGGTTAGCCGTCCCGACTAACAAAATGGTTGAACGTTGATTAACACTTAACACACACACCTCCCAAAAAAATTTACCTCACAAACAAATAAGTCTCTCAAACGATTGCTTTTAACTCCCTTAAAGGAATCGGTATATCTTATCTGTTTACAAAAACAAACATAAAACAAACACAAACAGCTAAATTGCCAGCTACCCAGTCTAGAATGAACACCAAGATGATATGAACCAACTAAGTCACAAGCCAGTCCTACTAGAATCAGTTTTAGACATTCTCCGCCCGCAGATGGGGGAGTCTTACCTTGATTTAACGGCTGGATTGGGCGGTCACGCAAAGGAAGTTTTGGCAAAAACAAAAACCCCTAAGCAAGCCGTCTTAGTGGATCGGGACGGCATGGCTATTGATTACTTGAAAACTCATTTGCCATTCGAGACAAACCTTATTCACCAAGACTATTTGTCGGCCAGCCAAGATTTGTTGTCTAGCAATCGTAAATTTGACATGATTTTGCTTGATTTGGGAGTATCATCACCACAATTGGATCAGGCCGAGCGAGGCTTTTCTTTTAATAAAGAAGCGGCGCTTGATATGCGAATGAACCAATCGGACCGACTAACTGCTGAGCGCGTTGTAAATAACTATACAGCTCGCGAACTAGCTAGTTTAATCCAAACTTTTGGCGAAGAAAGTGCTAATAAGTCTAGATTGATCGCACAAAATATTGTTGCGCATCGTCCGATTCAAACCACAACTCAACTAGCTAAGTTGATAGAAGACCAATTCGGTCGTCACGGTCGTGCGCATCCGGCCACCAAGGTCTTTCAGGCCATTCGAGTTGAAGTGAATCAAGAATTTGTTCAACTTGAAGAGGTTTTACCACTTCTGCCAAGGTTATTAAACTCGGGTGGTCGTTTGGCAATCATTACCTTTCACAGTCTGGAAGATCGTCGCGTCAAACAATTTTTGCAGAACGAGTTTCGCAAAGGTTTGGCGGGGCAGTTACGACCAATCCGTAAACCGATTAGTGGCAAAATTGAACAAGCTTACAATCCGCGCTCGCGCAGTGCAATATTGCGTGGGGCTTACAAAAAATAAAAACAAACAGGAGGCAACACATGCCAAAACAAATTCAAGTCGCAAACCGATCTCGAGCTTGCAAAATTGCAGTTCGAATTGGCTAGTGCGCCCAGTTCTTTCTTAATGGAGCTCGCTGCCTGGAGCCAAAATAGTTTCAGGTAGCGAGAGGATATCTCTTATAATAAAAACCAACATAAAAATAAAATGAATCGCAACCCTAGACAAGTTTATACGCCAAAACGGCATAGAAATAATTATAATTACGGACGTAATCAGAATATCTCGTCTTTTCAACCAACCATTAAAATTGGGCCCGTAGCCGGAACGCTCATGATCGGTCTCATGGTATCTGTTTTGGGATTGATTTACTTGATGCAGGCGACTAGGGTGACTGGTTACGATTATCAACTTAGTCAAGTCGATGGTCAAATTGCCGAGCTTAACGCCAGAAAGTCTGATTTAGAAATTGAAAAAGCAAGACTGGCCTCAATACAGACCCTAACCAATAGCACGGTCGCCCAGAATATGGTACCAGCTGGTGATGTGGAATATATTAAGAACTAAACATATACTTACGCGCATTTTGAAATAGCTATCCTCGTAGCTATTTTTTATCATTGGTAGCCAGATAAGCGCTAGTATTATATAATTATAAGAGTAAATATGAACACATCACTGAAACGTCGAGAAAGCTTATTAGGAGCAATTTTGATTTTGGGAAGCGCGGTTCTGATTGTGAGACTCTTCCAGATACAGATCCTGTCTCACGGTAAATATACTGAAATGGCTTACAAGGAGCAAGTGAAGAAGCTAGCTATACCCGCCAAGAGGGGGCTCATTTATGCTATGGACGGAGACACTCCCAAACCTGTTGTATTAAACACAACAGTTTATAAGATGTTTATTGACCCTGTCATAGTGAAAGACCAAGAGGCTGTCAGGTCAGTTTTGTTAAACGATTTGAAAGACAGGGCTTACGAATTAGATAAGCTAGATTCTAAGTTAGAGAATAAGAAAAGTCGTTATCAGGTGGTGGCAGTTGATTTAACTCGTGATGAGGCGGAGAGTATTAAGTCAAAAAAGATACTAGGCGTTGGTTTTCAGGCAGTTTCAAAAAGGGTTTATCCAGAAGGAACTTTGGCTGCTCAGGTGTTAGGTTTTGTCAATGCCGAAGGCGGTCAATATGGCGTTGAGGGCGGTTTAAACGATCGTTTAAGCGGTAAGGACGGTATGCTAGAATCGGTGACCGATGTTGCAAAAGTTCCCTTAACTATTGGTGACCAAAATGTGCACATTCCGGCAATTGATGGTGACAACTTAGTTCTGACAATAGATAAAAACGCTCAGGCCTACGTTGAAAAGGTTATAACCGAGGAAGCTACTAAAGCTAATTTAGAAGAGGTCAGTGTAGTCGTCATGAATCCAAATAACGGTCAGGTTATGGCGATGGCCAATTATCCAAGCTTTGACCCAGATAAATATACTACGGTTACTGATGCCAGCTTGTTTAATAATCGCTGCACGATGATTCCTTACGAGCCGGGGTCGGTTATAAAAACTTTGACTATGTCGATGGCCTTAAACGAGGGAATTGTGTCGCCGACAACTACCTTCTACAATCGAGATACGGTGAGGGTGGGAGCGGAAGATATTCGTAATGCCATAAGGGGCCACACTGGAACGGTTACGATGCAAGATGCTATGCGCTATTCGCTAAATACTGGTATGGTTGATATTCTATCTCGTTCTGGTGGTGGTCAAATTAATTCTAAGTCTATCAATCTGCTTTATAGTTATTTCCATGACCGATTTCGTTTAGGTAAGTCTACTGGTATAGAGATTCCCGAAGTCAAAGGTATTGTTGTCCCGCCAACTTCTCAAGAGGGAAATGCCATTAGGTATGCTAACATGTCGTTTGGGCAGGGTATGGATTTGACGATGCTTCAGGTGGCGACCGCTTTTTCGTCGGTGGTTAACGGCGGATATTATTATCAGCCCACTATTGTCGGTGGGACTATTGATGCATCTGGTAACTTTGTTATTGCTGACGCGTCGAAACCAACGGGCCAAATTGTCAAAACAGAGACTTCACGGACTCTTCGGCAGATGATTACAAAAAGTCGCTCCGATGACGGAACTGGTCGCCTAGATCCAAAAGGATTTGAAATAGGCGGTAAGACCGGCACTAGCGAGACTATTGTGGATGGTAAATACACTAAAGAACAAACCATCGCTTCCTACCTGGGTTACGGTGGTGGCGCTAAACCGGAATATGTTATTATGGTTCGAGTTGGTTCTAAAGGGCGCTATCTTGTTGGTGGAGTCGAAGCGGCACCAATTTTTGGACAGATTTCTAACTGGTTGCTCGAATATTTAAAAATAACCCCAAAGGAGTAAAATAGAACTATTATGCTAAAAGAACAATTTATTAATAACTTTGGGTTAAGTGTCGCGCTCAGTTTGTTGACGCTTGTAATTGCGACTGCAATAACACCGATTTACACCTACTTTGCTTATAAATATAAATTTTGGAAAAAACAGCGCCAAGTGGCGGTAACTGGCGAGAAGCTGAAGGTGTTCACAAAGCTACATGCGGCTAAATTTAAGCGTCGGATACCGACTATGGCCGGTATGGTCTTTGTGACGGCTATTTCGTTGGTAACTCTGCTGTTCAATCTCGATCGCGGTCAAACTTGGTTGCCTCTGGCAGCTCTGGTCGCTGGTGGAGTTGTTGGTCTAATTGACGATGTAATCAACGTATTCGGTGACGGTAAGGGCGTGGCTGGCATGCGTTCTAGCTTGAAGTTCGCTATGATTTTGGCTCTTGGTTTGGTGCTAGGTCTGTTCTTTTATCTCAAACTAGGCTATAGCACGATTTTTGTGCCTTTCATTGGAGATGTTCAACTTGGTTGGCTTATTGTACCACTGTTCACTTTTGCGGTGGTTGCAACGGGCAACGCCGTTAATATTAGCGATGGACTGGACGGGCTAGCGGGTGGATTAGTAGCAGTGGCTTTCTTTTCTTATGGCATCATTGCCATCCTGCAAGGTCATGGAATGTTGGCAGCCTTTTGTTTCTCTGTTGTTGGCGCTCTAGTCAGTTACCTATGGTTCAACGTTTTTCCAGCACGCTTTATCATGGGTGATGTCGGTAGCTTTGCTCTTGGCACTAGTCTGGGAGTTGTGGCGATGCTAACGGATTCATTTCTTCTTTTACCGTTGTTTGGTATATTACTTGTCGTTGAGGCTGGGTCAAGTTTAATTCAAATCATTTCGAAGAGATTTTTTGGTCGCAGAGTCTTTATTTCCGCGCCACTTCACCAGCACATCCAGGCAAAAGGTTGGCCAGAGACAAAAATTACTGCCAGGTTTTGGATAATCAGTATAGTTATGGCGATTGTGGGCTTGCTGGTAGTAGTGGAGGGCGGCTATATTAAATGACCTATCAATATTATCGACCACGTCAAGATTCTGCGAAGTCGTCTAAAGTTAGTCAACCAGTTGGCTTCAGAGACGTTCTAAATCAGCTAAAGACTGACGACGATTCCGGTACTCAGCAGACTAATCGTAGAAGGGGTCAAGACGCCATCGTTCGCCGTCATCGGCCAGATTACTACATAGTCTTGTTCATGTCTCTTTTGATGTTAGTCGGCTTGGTTGTTATGTTTGCAATTAGCCCACAGATAGTTAACGTAGCTAATAACTCAAGAGGCGCTGACATTAGTCGATATTATTATTTTACAAAGCAAATTATATCTGTTGTTGTTTGTGTTATTTCTTTCATAGTGGCTAGTCTTGTGCCTTTAAAGTTTTTACGTAGTAAGGCTGGTTGGTTGTTGGTCTTGGCGGTCGGGTCAAGCTTGTTACTGTTCGCACTATCAAAAATTTATCCATCGCTAGCTTGTAATTACGGAGCTTGTCGTTGGCTCAGAATAGGCGGTTTCTCGATTCAAGTTTCAGAGATAGTTAAATTGTGCCTTTTACTATTCATGGCCTTCTTGTGGTCTTATTTTATGAAGCGCCATTCTATAGAGAATACACGCAACCTAATCTATTCGAGCGTCATTATCGGACTGGCGCTGTTCGCTATTGTAGTTTTACAAAAGGATCTGGGAACGGGCATATCTCTGTTTATTATCATGGCTTTTATGCTCTGGATGACTGGGATAAAACCAAGTTATTTTTGGCCCATTGTTATGACCGTTGTTTTGGCTGGCGGTGTTCTGGCGGTTCTGGCACAGCCGTATCGTATTGACAGGGTACTGACATTTCTTAAAGGTGACGAAGCCGCAATGACAGACGAAAACAGACACATCATAGAAGCGAAGATAGCCCTTGGTAGCGGTGGTTTATTTGGGCTCGGCGTCGGTAACAGTATCCAGTCAACGGGCTATTTACCCGAAGTAATTAATGATTCTATTTTTGCTGTTATTGGAGAGATTTTCGGCTTTGTCGGTACGGTGGCTATCGTCTTACTGTTTCTGGCTCTTTTATGGAGACTGTACAGAGCAATAACCCATTCCCACAACGTCACTTACAGACTAATTTTAGTAGGTGTGTTTAGCTGGATATTTGCTCATCTTGCAATTAACCTGTCTTCTATGACTGGATTGGCTCCGATGACCGGCATTACATTGCCGTTTCTAAGCTCTGGAGGCTCGAGTATGTTATTCGCTTCTATAGCTCTAGGGATAGCTTTTCAGTTGACAGCCTTTACTTCCCACAGTCCTTATTATGAAGACGGCGCAACTAAAAGACGTTACTATGCGACAAAATAGAGCTAAAAAAATTCTCCTAGTCGGTGGCGGATCGGGTGGACATGTTCTGCCCTTACTGCCCGTTGCCCAACAGTTAATGAATGTTGATAAGAATCTAGAGTTGCAAGTTTGGAGCGATAAAAAAACCTATCAAATGGCAAAAGATTTATTCAGACCGTATAATAAAATTATTGTCAAAAGAGTTCTAGCCGGTAAGATTCGGCGCTATAGTCATTTGAAGTGGTGGCAACATCTCCAAATATCGATACTGTGGCCCAATATTAAGGATATATTTTATATTTTGGCTGGTTTCATCCAGAGCTTTTGGAAGCTGGTTTTCTGGCGTCCTAATATTATATTTCTGAAGGGCGGCTATGTCAGCTTACCCGTTGGGTTAATGGCTCGTCTTTTAGGCATTAAAATAATTATTCATGACTCGGACGCGGTTCCTGGGCTTGCTAACGCCGTATTGGCTAAGTTTGCTAATAAGATTGCGACTGGCTTTCCAATAGACAACTACCCAACGTATAACAAGAAAAAATTAGTGTATACTGGCATACCAATTAAAAATACGTTCACGCCAGTTAATCAAAAGGAACGTAATGAAATAAAGCGGCGCCTTGGTCTGCCAGCTCACAAGGCTTTGATTGTGGCAGTGGGCGGTGGTTTGGGCTCTAAGCTAATCAATACGTCCGTCGTGAGCTTGGCTGACAGTCTGCCAGATAACATTATCGTTTTAGCAAGCGGTTCGATTGACTATGATCGAGTGCTAGAGGAGTCTAAAAACTTAAGTAACGTTATTTTGAAGCCATTTTTTCACGACATAGACATGTACATACTAGCTAGCGACTTGGTCATTTGCCGAGCTGGGGCTACTACGATAGCCGAATTGACCTCTAGTCGAAAACCGGCAATCATTATTCCTAGCTCTAAGTTACCTAATAACCATCAGGTTAGGAATGCGCAGAGTCTGGCGAAATCTGGAGTGGCCGATGTTATTACTGAATCTGAATTAGAAAATGACTCTACTGTTCTGTGTAAGCATGTAAGCAAAACACTCAGACAGCTAAGTGACAATTCTACGGCTATTAACCAGAGGCTAGATGAATTCCACTTATTGGCTAAGCCTGATGCTGCAAAAAAGATTTCTGAGTTGATTCTTAGTGAGGCGAAGAGATGAATTGGTTGAGAAAAAATTCGTCCTCTGACGTTGGGAGCGACGCTCTAAAGAGGTCGGCTCGGAACGGGGGATCTGCTTCTGTTAAGGACCGTCGTCTTTTCGGAAGGGGAAAAACTATAACGGCGCGCTCAACTACTGATGGTCGCTCATTCTTAGTTAAATCCGAAAGAGGCGACTTGCGTAATTTAGCGCAGAAGCGGGGGAGGATTATTCGATTACTGATAGTGTCGCTATCTGTTGCAATAATAACAACAGTTATAATTACACTGACGATTCATAGCCCTAAAGTGCACTTGAGGGGCGATGATATCATTGCCGCGGGGGATACTGACATGTCGGGTTATGACCAAATAATTAAAGATTATTTTCGTAATTATCCCTTTGAGAGGTTGAAGCCAGCGCTCAAGATTGCTTCACTGAATTCGTACTTGCACAGTAAGGCTCCAGAAATAAAATCAGTAGCCTCTATCGAAAACAATTTTATTAAATCAACTACGATTGTCGTTGACGTTCGACGTCCGATTGCCATGTGGGAAAGCTCTGGCAGGAAGTATTATGTCGATGAAGACGGCGTGCCTTTTTTGAAGAATTATTTTCCAGATCCGGAAATATCGGTTGTCGATAAATCGGGTATTCCTACTAGCGCAGTTAGTCAGGTCGCCAACAACAATTTTATATCTTTTATCGGGCAAGTTGTGGCCTTGTCAAGCGAGCGGGGCGTTAAAATCTCTCAAATAGTCATTCCGCCTCTCACTACCCGTCAGATTGAAGTTTATTTTGAGAGCAAGGCATTCCCAGTGCGCATGAGCACCTCTGACAGCTCTCCTCAGCAAGTAGATGACGCCATCAAGATGATTAATCATCTTGATAGTAGGGGAATAACACCTAGCTACATCGACGTCAGGGTGGCGCGTAGATCCTATTACAAATAAAAATTGACACATGATTCAGCTAGCAGGGTGCTAGGAGGGCAGACCCTTGCTAGCTGAATCACAAGTCAATTTATATCTATATAGATTCTAACAAAGTGACGCTGGAGTGTCAATTAATCAGGTTTGCTAATAGTGGGGCTATTCTCTACACTATCGCTTATGTTCGCTTTTTGTTTGGTTTGCGATATAAGTTAGAAAAACTATATAACAAAACTCATAACGTAAAAAGTCAAATAGGCGACCAACTGGCGATTAGATAAAAAATAGGGTGGTTAAAAAATATTTTTCGGAAAAAGCAAATTAAACTATTAGGCTGTGGAAAAGTCAAAATTTAGTAGATTACAAATTAGACAAACCCTCGTGTGCTTTTTTAGTGACGCTTATCCGGGACGATAGAGAGTTTATTCTAGTCTTCATCTATTTCCATCCACAGTGCAAATAATAAAAGAACGACCTTGCCCCTACTTTATAGCGATAGGGGCTGATTGCTTATGCGTTATAATTAAGTCTCATGTAAGCAAAGAATATTATAGTACGTAAAAGATATATTGTGCGACGTTATGTTATATATAGAAATGTAATAACTAACTCATGAAAAAGGATAAAAAATAATATGAAAACTCTCAAAGATCGTGGTAACGATTCTTTACTCCCCTGTGTCACTATTGCCGGACATCCTATTAGGCCCAGAATATCTAAAGTTGGTAATGAATGTCAAGCTATGGTCGTAAAACTACCTAATGGTCACTAAGGCGATTTTTAATTGTTGGCCGTTTTAAAAAAAGCTTCCACTGTGCTAAAAGTTCAAAAAGCGATTAAGCTCCTCACAAAATAGAACAAATGTTCGCTTTTTGTCCTGATAGTTAAAGTTATCAAAATAATACAGTAGTAGCTTGTGTTTTTGATTAATTCCTGGTTCGTGGTCTTTGTTTTCGTGTTGAAAAGCCGCTTTTTTGTGATTTGCCGCTAGCACTGCCAAAGGCTACCCCGCCCTTCTCCGCTTGCTCGCTGTTATTTACGATGGCTGAGTTACCCAACATAGCTTTTAAGTCCTTCAGTTGATTTGTGTTTATCTTTTTCTCGGTTGATTCTTGCGCGCTAGCTAAAGTATTTGGGCTGACCCTTCGTGCATCAAAGCTATTAGACGGCTGTCTATTTCGTCGTTGGCTCCATGGGGCGGCTCCTCCTTTATTGTCCTGTCTAGCTTCGTTGAAACGTTGGCGTGATGGAGTGTTAAATTGTTCTGGTATCTTAATTGAACTTTGGATTTCTTTTTCGACATCCTCACGTGTTCGAGCGTAACTGTGGCGGCTCCATTCGATAATCTTAGCGGAATAATCTTGTCTCGATTCGGGTAAAGTTAGTGTGGTGGCCGAGAAAGCGGGCTGTTTTTCACCACCGATAATCATGCTGGTTATAAAGTGTCGGTTATGCATACTAAGTAAGTCCTGTGCTTCAAATTGAGGTTCAAATTGCTTGGCTAAAATTGGTGCATCGTCAGCTGAGACGCGGAAGGAAATAATCGAACCGACGTTACCGAAGACGGCGTCGCGTACGCTGTCTTGCATTTGAGCGATGTACTGGTTAGCAACCGTTAGATTAAGGCCGTACTTGCGTGCCTCCGATAAAATTGTAGCGAATGAATCGGTTGCAAAGTTCTGAAACTCATCAACATAAAGATAGAATGGTCGACGATCGGCAATGTTTGTGATATCAGAACGGCTCATCGCAGCCAGTTGAATTTTAGTCACTAGAAAAGAACCCAAAATAGCGGCGTTGTCTTCGCCAATCAAGCCCTTAGATAGGTTTACTACCAAGATTTTACCTTCGTCCATAATCTGTCTAATGTTAAAGGTGGATTTTGGTTGACCAATAATGTTACGAATGATTGAGTTGGCAGTAAAGGCGCCGACTTTGTTTAGTACTGGTGCGACCGCTTCAGTTTCATATTTTTCGTTCCAACTAGCAAATTCTTTCTTCCAAAATTGTAAAACAACGGCGTCATTAACATAGTTCAAAGTTTCTTTACGGAAATCTTTGTCGGTTAGCATTCTAGTTATGTCAAGCATGGTCGTGCCAGGTCTCTCGAGAAGAGCTAATAGCGTGAATCGTAAAATATGTTCCAATCTTGGTCCCCAAGAATCGCCGAACATTCTCTTCAAAACGCCAATCACTTCAGAGGCGATCAAGATTCGTTGCCCTTGGTGGGTTACCTCTAGAGGGTTAAATCCAACTGGGAAAGCAGTATCGGCTGGGTTAAAATATACCACGTCTTTGATACGACGCTCTGGTATAAATTTCATGTTATCGATTGCAAAATCGCCGTGTGGGTCAATTATGGCATATCCTTGGTTGTGGTAAATATCGCTTAATGCTAAAAGCTCCAAAGTTCCTGACTTTCCAGCGCCAGTCTGCCCGATAATATAAAGATGACGTGATCGATCGCGTCTTAACATACCAAATTGATGATGAATGCCTCGGAAGTTTGTTAAACCAAAAGCGGAAACTTCTTGGTTGACGGGGTCGCTTGGTCTAATTACTGGTAATTTTGATGGTGGTTCGGCTGTTTTGGACGATGCCCAAACTATGTTTGGGGTCTCAACGTTAGTGTGTGGTAGGTGGTAAACACTAGCTAGTTCTTCAATGTTAAGAATAAAGCCATCGGTTTGTGAAAACGACCGGTTTCTAAAACGAGCTACGCTACTCTGATCAAAAGAAGTCTTCTTCATCACGAAGCCATTTAGATTTGTGCTGTTAAATTGTTTAAAGGTTCCCACCAGTGCTTGCATCCTGAGTCGAGCGCTTTCTTGATCGTCACCCGTGTAGGCTAATTGAATTTTTACCCTATAACCCAGCTTATTTGCCTTCTTCTCAGCCTCGCTGATGCGAGTTTTGTCTCGCTCCGATATCTCAACCGTCTTAGTGCTCTCCCCTTCTTCAGGTGGCTTCCAAAGTACTTCAAGCAGCTCACTAATCCAGCGCCAATCAATACTAGATTTCGTGCCACCATCTCTGATTTTTTTAATCCACGATTCGGACTGTTTATGCCAATCATCGGCAATTGGTCTAATTAGAATTTGCACCCAAAGCTCCTCATTACTGTCCTCTAACTTAGCGAGAGTGCCGGTAATACCAGCGAGCGGGTCAACCTCAAAGCCCGCGAAAGTTTTAATTGGCAAGTATTCTTCATCAGTTAGAGTCAGCTCAGAAGTATAAACAACTGGGTGATTGGCGTTGGCGGTATAATCATCGTCTGCTAGCGTAATTTGGACCGTTGGGTATTGAGCATATACCTGTCCTTCAACAAAGTTTCGCAGATGCTTGGGAGTACAAATGTAAAAACGGATTTGCCCTTTAACAGAGGCAATTTCAAAACTCAAGTGCTCTTGCTTGGTTGTCATACCCTTAATTTCTTCGCGTAAAATACCGTGCAAACTAGCGAACATTTGCTCGGCCGCTAGTTCAGACTTATCATTAGTCTTTGGTATTTCTAAAAGTAGAAGAACGTTGTCATCGGTTGTTTCTGCGATTTGGTTAAGCTTTTCATAATTGCGCCATGTTAAAAATACCAAAACGATTACGATTGGCATCCAAACGTACCAATTTAATAAAAATGTGAAAAGAGTGCCAATGATTGATGCAAATAAGACAGGCATATTATAACTAACTCTAGCATATTTTTATCTGGAAATCAAGGGGTTAGCGCGAGCTTTTTGCAAAACATGGCACAGGAAACCTGCACGGTAGCTACTGGTTTTTTATCACTGATAAACAATGCTAATAGTTTCTATTGCTACTATTTCACAGGTTCATAGGCGTAAGTAGCTTTAGCTACCCGCTTGAACTCTGGTCTAGATTGTAGATTCAGCAGAACGGTGGTTTCTTTAACCTTGCGTCGTTTTAGTACCTGCTTGACGATTTCGTCCCGATTCATAGGTTCTTTGCTATTTTTCAAAACATCGGTAATTACATCGGCTACAGTTCCCTTTTTGAATCCCCACTCCGATAGTGCGTAGATGCCTCGGCCTATTAAGACAAAGCGACCGTCTTTAATCAGTTCGTTGTGAACGGCTTGCTTGGTAACATTTTTACGCTTGAAGTCACCCTCTTTTATGGCTTGATTAATCTCCGAGAAGTGCATTGGTTTCTTGGTTTGGTTTAATATGACATAGATTTTGTCTTTGATATTCTTTGGGTTGACTTCTGGCCATTTGATTAAACCCCAAACATCGTTTAGGGTCGCCAGCTTCTTGGAAACCTTGGCTAGTGCTGTGATGTGACTTGGGTGTTCGTAGTTGAGTTTGTTGTCGAGCTCGTCTAGTGTAATGGGCTTCTGGTTTTTCTTAATCACGTCAACTATTTCGTCAACACGTTTTCTAACTGCTTTCTTGTCACCATAGTCTAGAATTCCGACAGCGTAATGATAATTATCATTTTCATCGATAGTAGTTAGCTGGTCACTAATCTCGGCTATAAAAGCAATCTGGGACTGCTCCACCGCAGTCGAAGGCCTCCCCATGAGCTTGTCGGTCAATTCGCCCACCCTAGCAACTCGTCCGAGCTCAATCAAATTACGGATAATAACTTTTTCAGCTTGCGCAAGACCGTTAATCTTTTTGTCTTCCGAGGCAATTTTTAATCTAATAACAATGGCCTTTTCGAGTTGTCTGACACGTTCACGAGTTATGTCTAAAAATCCGCCAATTTGCTCTAAAGTCTCTTTGCGATCCTTTAAGCCAAAACGGCGCACAATAATTTCTTTTTCTCGATCTTGTCCAATAACTTGCAAAATATTATTTGTAGTTTGGCTTAAATCAAGTTGCTCCACCGATGACTTTGGGCTGGTCATTAGTCTATCTATCCTCTCTTGCCTTATTCTTTAAAATATTTTATAGATTGCACACCAACTTTGTCAAGCAATGATAGTTACTGTGTCGTCAAAAAATATTGTATTAAAGATAATTATATCACAAAATAGACCTTTGCAATACAAAGTTTACTAATATCTTTGTAATAAAATTAGGAATTACTTTTTTGTGGCCTTGGATTTAGTAGTTTTCCTGCCAGGTCGTTTTTTACTACGCGACTTATTTGGTGCCTTATCTAGTAGTTCACGAGCTTCAGTTTCGGTGAGCTTGGTCGGATCTTGCGACTTAGCAATTTTAGCATTCTTTTTACCGTCGGTGACGTATGGACCATAAGGTCCACGAATAATTTTAATACTGTTCCAGTCGGCAACTATCTTATCAGCATCTTTTTTGAGTTTGTCGTCGTAGAGTTCTAGAACTTCTTTGAGAGATATTGTCATTGGATCATGTGGCTTAATACTAACGTTAGTCTTGCCTACTTGAGCGTATGGACCAAATCGACCAACATTAACCTTTACGCCATCTCCATCTTTGGTCTTTCCAAGGTTTCTCGGTAACTTAAATGCTTCAACCGCTTCTTCTAGAGTGACGCTCTCAATTTTAGTGCCTTTTGGCATCGGCACAAAACGGGGCTTGCTATCATCTTTGCCGTCACCCATTTGCAACATTGGTCCAAATCGACCAAACCTTGCGTAAATTGGTTCTTTGGTCTTTGGATCTTGGCCAACCAAGCGAACATTGGCCACATCAGACCTTTTTACATCTTTAGAGCTTATCACTAGTGCGTGAAAAGGTTGGTAAAAATCTTTTAACATTTTGTTTCTATCTAGCTCGCCTCGAGCGACTTCGTCAAACTCGCTTTCTATGTTGGCGGTAAAGTTATAATCAACAACTTGGTTAAAATGATTAATCAGAAAGTCGCTAATCATCTTGCCAATGGCTGTTGAGACTAGACGCCCTTTGTTTGAGCCGTAATTTTCTTCCATAATCTCTCGATTAACGCTTTTTCCATCACTTTTTAGGACTATGACGCTACGTTTCTCGCCAGCATCAACACCCTTTTCAACATAATTTCGGCTTTGTATGGTATCTACAATAGTGGCATAAGTGCTTGGTCGTCCGATGCCCAGTTCTTCTAGCTTCTTAACCAAGCTCCCCTCGGTGTAACGAGCTGGCGCTTTTTTAAAGGTTTGCTTGGCGCTTGCTCGGACTAATAATGGATTGTCGCCGATTTTCAAATTCGGTAGCTTGTTGCCCATTTCGCTATTTCCCCAGACTTTTAAGAACCCATCAAATAACACTACTTCGCCGTTAGCGATCAGGCTTCTTTTGTCGTTATCTAAAGATATACTGACTACCGTCTTTTCAATTTTGGCTGGTGCCATTTGGCTGGCTAGAGTGCGCTTACGAATTAAATCATACAATCTTTGATCAGTAGCGCTTGCGCCTGCCTTGAGGGATTTAATATTAGTGGGTCGAATAGCTTCGTGAGCCTCTTGTGCTCCTGCTGACTTAGTGCGAAACTTACGGATTTTAACGTAGTCTTCGCCGTAAGTTGCGCTGACAAAATCGTGTGTAGCCTTTAAGAACACACCACTCAGATTTACCGAGTCAGTTCTCATATAAGTAATATGACCGGCCTGATATAGTCTTTGTGCGCTTGACATGGTTTGCTTGGAGCTGAAACCAAGTTTAGCATTGGCGGTCTGTTGCAGGGCGCTGGTGGTAAATGGCGCTTGAGGATTTCGTTCTGACGGTTTGTTCTCGACTGCCATAATTGTCAACTTGGCCTGATTGAGTTTATCTAAGAATTCGTGAGCTTCTGCCTCTTCTTTTAAGTTTTTCGCTAGTTCGGCCTTAAACTCTGTTAAGTTAGTCTCTAAGCTCGCTTCAACCTTAAAGTCAAAATCGCTTATAAACTCTTTAATTTCATCTTCTCGTTCAGCCACTAGTCGTACAGCTGGCGACTGTACTCGCCCAGCACTCTTACCGCCAGGAACTTTTTGCCAAATAACTGGCGACAACTCAAAGCCAACTAATCGATCTAATATCTGCCTAGCTTGCTGTGCCTCAACTAGTTTCATGTCAACACTTCGAGGGTTCTTGATGGCTTCTTCGATGGCCGGTTTGGTGATTTCGTGAAAAACAATTCGCTTCGTGGTTTTTTGGTCTAATTTCAGTACTTCTGCTAAATGCCA
>CAZRIZ010000008.1:5398-10859 GCA_964600285.1 uncultured Candidatus Saccharibacteria bacterium | reverse complement strand
CTGATAGTTTTAGACTTAGCGGGGCTTTCAACGATAACCAAATTCTTCATAACGCTTCATTCTAAGTTGTTTTTGCCAAGTTTGCAACTAAAGCAGTGACCATTGATTATTGCCTAGCGCTTTAATAACACCTTGTAGCTCTAGCATTGTTAGGTGAAAGTTAAAATTGGCCGGATCAAGTTTAAGTTGTTTTAGTATTTCATCTCCACTTTGTTGTCCTTTAGCGATTAAATCAACTATTTCCTGGTCGATTGGGTCAAGTTCTGGCTTTAGGCTAGTAGTTTCTACTTGGTCTGACAGTCTGAACATATCAAAGATCTGTTGGGCGTCTGATAGTAAAGTTGCTCCTTGCTTGATAAGATTATTGCATCCTACTGAGTTTAGACTAGTTAAATTCCCTGGTATGGCAAATACGTCACGACCTTGTTGCAGGGCGTGAGCGGCTGTTGAGAGCGTCCCACTACGTTTGGCGGCTTCAATTATAATAACAGCGTCTGCTAAACCGCTGACTAATCGGTTTCTTTCTAAGAATTGATGTGGTAATACTGGCGCATCTGGCTCGTACTCACTTAAGATTGCCCCGCCTCTGGCTAAAATTTCTCGCCCAAGTGGCTGGTTGCTTCTGGGTGTTATATCATTTAGGCCCCCTCCCAGAACTGCTAGGGTCGTGCCCTTGGCTTTTAGACAGGCGCGGTGCGCTATGGCGTCTATACCAAGCGCTAGGCCGCTAACGATTACAATTCCTCTCTCAGCTAGCGCATAGGCAAATTTTTCTGCCATGTCCCTACCGTAAGCAGTTGGTTTGCGTGATCCAACTATGGCAACACTTGGTGTGCGTTTTTCTGGTAATTCACCATAAAAATAAAGGCTTTTTGGCGGGTTGTAAATGTCACAAAGCCGGCTTAAAAATGGATTCTTATCTGGTGTGATATTGCTTATACTTAACATTTATTATAATATAGTTGACATTAATTACACAATATGCTACAATGTAAGTATTGATGGCACTTGAGAGGCCATTAATTGAACCTCCAAAAATAGTTTAGCACACAACAAATCATAATTCTTTCCCCTATCTTTTAATTTGCTGTGTGTTATAACCTCCTCAACCGGCGGACCCCTATAATGTGAGGTGGGTCACGCTTCTCGGGACTCTTCTGGAGAGCCATGGTGGTGTGTTGAGGAGCCAAAAAGCGCTAGGTGATGCCCACCCTTACCTAGCGCTTTTTGGTTGAAAAATTAATTAATCGACGTTTCGGAGATAGTTTTATTTACAAATTTCTGAATTAGCTCGTCAACAGTCTTTGAGGTATTTTTTAACATTTGTCGCTCACGAAGCGACATTTTTGATAGTACGAAGTCGGCGTTATCTATTTTGGTGGTTAAATTGTTTTTAGTACCGATGCGAATTCTCCAAAATTCTTGACCAGTGTGCGAGATTATTGATTTCAAGCCGTTGTTGCCGCCATCACTTCCCTGTTTTCGAACTCGAATGGTGCCGAAGTCAAGAGCTAGATCATCGCATATTACCAGTAAGTCCTCAGATGTGTCTATTTGATAATAGGAGCTAATCTGTTGCACTACTTGACCAATCAGGTTATAAAAACACATTGGCTTAACGAGGAGCGCTTTTTCGCCATTAATTGTGAGCTTGGCGATCTCGGCTTGCCATTTGGGTTTATCCTGCCATTTTGCCATCTGTGACTTAGCAAAGTTATCAATCATCAGAAAGCCTATGTTGTGGCGGGTTTTGCTGTATTGCTTACCGGGGTTTCCTTGCCCAATAATTAACTTCATTGTATTAATTTGCTTCCAGTCATTTCGTCTGGACTCTTTATACCAATTAGACTCAGTATTGTTGGGGCAATGTCAGATAACTTTCCATCGGATAAGGTTATATCTTGCCTGCTACAAAGAATGAACGGTACGGGGTTAGTCGTATGAGTTGTGCACGGTGTCCCATTTGGTTCGAGCATTACTTCAGCGTTTCCGTGATCAGCGGTAACTAAAAGCATTCCGTTAGCTTCCTGGACGGCCTCATAGACCCGTCCCAGCGCTTTATCTACGGCCTCGACTGCCCTAATGGCTGCGGTGATATCGCCGGTGTGGCCAACCATGTCGCAGTTGGCGAAATTAACTATCAAGACGTCGCTCAAGCCGTTTTTTAAGGTATTGATCGTGGCGCTAGCTACGTCATCGACGCTCATCTCTGGTTGTATATCATAGGTTGCGACTTTTGGCGAAGGGATTAGCACTCTTTCTTCGTTTTTGAATTGTTGCTCGATAGCTCCGTTGAAAAAGTAAGTAACGTGGGCGTATTTCTCAGTTTCAGCAATGCGATGTTGTCTCAGGCCATTTGCCGCAATAATTTCACCTAGTGTACGTTTAAGAACGGCTTCGCTAAAAAGCACCGGCGCCTCTATGTCGTCGCTGTAGTGAGTCATGGTAAATACGGACAAATTGTCGGCGGGGTGCGTGATTTCAAACTCGGCCTGACTGGGATTAGATAGTACGTTAACTAGCTGAATCATGCGGTCGGCTCTGAAGTTGAAACAAATAACCACATCGCCTTGGCTAATCGATCCAGTTTTATCAATAACCGTTGGAATGATAAATTCATCGGTGATACCGTTAGAGTAATTATGCTCGATCGCCTCTTCAGCGCTGTTGGCTTCCTCGCCGATACTCTCAACCATCGCTACGTAAGCTTTCTCCAGTCTGTCCCAGCGCTTGTCTCGATCCATAGCATAATACCGACCAGCAATAGTAGCAATTTTTCCTACGCCGATCTTTAACATGGCCAAATCAAGCTGTTGAATATAATCTAGGGCTGACTTTGGTGCAGTATCGCGACCATCGGTGAGAGCGTGCACAAAAACGTTCTGGAAATTCTGTCTTTTTGAAGCTTCGAGCAGCGCAACTATATGGTTTATGTGGCTGTGGACGCCTCCATCTGACACTAAGCCAATTAGGTGTAATTTTGATTGGCGCTCTTTGGCTTGTTCAATGGCCTGCAATAACACGGGGTTATCAAAAAAATCTCCGCCATCAATCGATGCGTCAATTTTTACTAAATCCTGTTTTATAATACGCCCTGCTCCAATATTGCTGTGACCAACTTCAGAGTTCCCCATTTGTCCGGCCGGTAAGCCAACAGCCAAACCAGAAGCCTCAAGCTCGCTATGCGGAAAATCTCGCCATAATTTGTCAAAGTTTGGCGTGCTAGCTAGACTAACAGCATTCCCCGGTCCACTTGGCGCTAGTCCAAGCCCGTCTAAAATTAGTAATACTAAAGGTAAATTATTCATAAGTTAATTATAACTCAAAGTGATTTGTTTATAAGTCTATTCGGTTTTAAGTTTGGTGATGGGCTAATTTTGGCTAGCATCCACCACCGCCACCACCGCCACCACCACCGCCACCAGAGCCACCTCCACCTGAGCCTGATGAGTCAGAGCTACTGTATCCAGTAGAGCTTGAAACGCTACTAGAGAGCGAATTAATGCTTCTAGAGAAGCCGCCGGCATTAAATCCATTTGATCCAACAAACCAGGTTGGCTCATAACCGACTTCAGATTGGTAGATTACTTCTAGTTGCCTGGTCCAGGATTTTTCTAAACCAAACATAGCCGCATACGGTAGAAGCCGTTCGTAAAGAATGACCTTATAGTTGGGGTTCTCTCCTAAACTTGTATCGCCTGATAAGTTTTTTTCAAGCTGTCTCTGTGCGCCTTCAACACTTTGAGCGAACTTTAATCGATCTCTTTCGGCGTGTTTGATATATTCTTTTAATCCCAAGAGGTGACCCAGCACACTAGCTCCCTTCTCGGTCAGATATGGCGGCTGCATTACAATTAGAGTAATCGGAATTAAAAACCCCAGTGCAATTATAAGTAATATTACGATACTGTGTGTTACTGACAGGACTAGGTTTAGTGGTGAGTCTGGTGTGATTAAGACACTTTCTGAAGTCACAAGGGTCGCGACTAACACCACTGCCGTAATAAATAAAGAGTTAAGCACGCGCCCCTTAGCCTCCGCGTTGTCTTTAAATAACCCAGCCTCAACGAGTTTTTTAGAAGTTTTTGACAGGTAAGCGTCCGCTTTTACCGATACGGCCCGGTCATTCTTCTTCATAATATGAACTCTGCCGTTTGTTATTTCTCTTCTAAAGAATATGGCTAGGAATTTGCGATCGCGGTCTGTTAGTGCGTCAGCGTTAGTTATTTCTATGGAGTATGATTTTTTCGAGAAGAGACCTTTAGCGTCTTTTTCGACTAATTTTATCTTATGCTTAACCGCCATATCCAATAACCCTACGGTAATTATACTGCCACCTCCACCAGAGATCGTGCTGTCTAAGTAGATGGCGCTATCTAAATGGATATCACTGTCTTCTGGAGGCAAGAACTGCGTCACAATGGGCTGGCGTACTTTGACTGACTTCTTCAGCTTGTTAAGAGCGGTTATTCCGCGAATAGTTCGTACTAACCCAATTGCTCCAATTATTGTCATTGGTATCAGTCCAACCACAATAATACTACCTAGTATATTACGGTAAGGAGTAAAAGTATCTTTCTTAAAGCCGATAGCTATCGTGAGAGTCTCTCTGGGCTGTAATGGTTTTGTTGTTCTAGCATGTAGTACTCCACTTGCTTCGTCGAAAGAAACGTCGCAACCGTAGGTATTTTCACCAAACTTACCGGTGTAGCACGAGTACCGATCGGCGAGCATGTTTGACCTTATGTTGTCAGACACCTTGACTCTAGCCTCAACTGAATTAAAAACTTGGTTCCAATTGTTGCCATTAATATCCCAATAAAATTCGTCAATATCTGCATCGTTAGGTCTGTGAGTAACGTCACGTAGATGGTAGTTAATTTTGTATTCTTGTTCTCCGTGTAAATAAGATTCATCATCTTCGTCGCGAATTGTCAGCCGTCTGTGCTGGTTTTCTGTTGTGTCGTCGTATATGTTGGCTACTACGCCGTTTCGGTAAACTGAACCAAGCTTTAGACTTAGGGTATGGTTCTGGTATGTCTTAGGAATGGCCCTGATGATGCCGCGGTTTTGATTAAAGATAGGAAAGACTGGAATTATGGTTTCACTAACCTCGAGCGTTGAGTGATTATCTTCGTCCTTGTCGAGCACATAGTCAACCTGCATTGACTTGAAATAAAAATCATCAACTCCAGCGTGAGTTTTTGGACTTATAGTTAAGTTAAGACCAAAGATTGCAATCACGGCAACCGCTAGTGCTATAGTGTATTTTTTCATTACTTCCCCTATCGTTCTTTTTTATTTTCCCGAAAACTAAATTTAATTGGCGTACCTGTATAATCGTAAAATTCACGGATTTGGGCGTCAAGATAGCGTTCGTAACTCCAGTGGATGTGCTTGAGATTGCTACCGTAAATTACAAACCAAGGTGGGTTGGTGTCGGTTTGAACGATGTAGCGTA
>CAZRIZ010000008.1:0-5298 GCA_964600285.1 uncultured Candidatus Saccharibacteria bacterium | reverse complement strand
GCCAAGGCTTGGTCGTTTTGAGTCGTAAATTCTTGGGCATCCAAAACTAGCAGACAAACGTCTGCTTCTTCGATTGCTTGGGCAGTCCTTAAGACGCTGAATTTTTCTACGCCAGTTTCCTGCTTACCGGGCTTGCGCACACCAGCAGTATCGATTAGTTCAATAGATTTACCCTTGTACCCCACTGTAACTCGATTTAGGTCACGGGTGGTTCCAGCAACTCCAGAAACTATAGCTTGTTGTTTCTGCGCTAGGTTGTTAAATAATGAACTCTTTCCAACATTCGGTCGCCCGATTAGGGCGATTTTTATATCAGCTACTTCTTGGTGAGCGCTTTCTTTAGCGTCTGGCAGCATTTTAGCAATTAGCTTGTTTAAGTCGGCGAATCCGTCTCCATGATTGGCCGATATAAATATAATGTCTCTGACCCCAAGTTTTGTAAACTCACTCTTATCGACGTGTGATTTTAGGTCGGTTTTATTAACAACTAGAACTACAGGCTTTTGCTTTTTTTGCGCCTGACGCAAGATACTTATGTCGTGATGGTCTGGATAGAGAGTGCTGTCTAAGACAACTAAAATTACGTCTGCCAAGCTAGTAGCCTCGTTAATTTGGTCTTGGATTGTCATCTCAAAGTCATCTTCTGCTTCTTTGAACCCAGCGGTGTCGACTAGCAGGACGGCGTGTTTGCCAATCTCGACTTTCCGCGCCACGTTATCACGGGTCGTGCCAGCCTCTCGCGCCACAATTGCCTGCCTGCTTCCAACTAATCGATTAAAAATCGAACTCTTCCCTACGTTAGCTTGTCCCACGATTGCAACAGTGGGTATTCTTGACTTGTTCATTAAGCTAACTATACCTTAAAATTGCTCTTCGCGCCACTGTTTGAGATTCAAGTCACTAACAAAATATTCGCCAAAGTTGATGCGGTGTAGATCGGTCACGGCATACCCTAGCGCTTCGAAAGTTCGTCTAATTTGTCGATTTCGTCCCTCACTCATTTCGACACGATAAATTTGCTGATTATTTTTAGGTTTTGCATAGTCTATGCCGAGATCGGCGATTTCTTCCGGAGAGATTTTGCTAACTTGCAGTCTACTTCGCCCGTCTGGTAAGTCGATACCAAAATCGCTTATCATTTGCTGGTGTAGTGGTTCAAGCGTATGGTCTAGCACTACTAAATAAATCTTTGTCTTTTGAAACTTCGGGTGAGTCATCTTATAAGCAAAGTCGCCGTCGTTGGTTAAAAGAATTATGCCAGAACTGTCTTTATCTAGACGACCAACTAGTTTGAGGTTAGTCATATCTTTTGGCAATAAGTCGTAAACATTCATCTCGTCACGTTGCTTGGCGCGGGAACAGGTATAGCCGACTGGTTTATTGAGGGCGATTAGACGTTTTATAATCTGTTTTTTGACAGGTTTTTGATCAAAAACAACATAGTCCTCTTCGACAACTCGCTGACCAAGTTTAGCAGGATCTCCATTAACTAAAATTCTACCAGAAGCGATTAAGTCGTCGGCTTCTCTTCTAGACACACCCAGCCAATAGGCCAGCTGTTTGTTTAAACGGGTTGGTTCGGCCATTGGTTTGGTACTGGCGGGACTTGATTATTCATCTGGGGCATCTGGGGTTGAGTGTTAAGTTGGTTGGGTGCCATAGGAGGTGTCTGCAGCGGCTGATTCATCTGTGGAGCTTGATTGATGGGCGCTGGTGGTTGAATACCGCTAGCGACGCTACCTGAGCCAATGGGATTAGTTCGGTTGTTGTTTAGCGCATCTGCCATCGCTCGGGCCACGTCATAAGTCTCGCCTTCTTGAGCTCGAGCCGGTGGCTGGATAACTCGCTCGCTTATGCTACCGGATTTTTTGCGCTCGGTTGAAAACGGAGCTGTTGGTAAAGGTAGGCCTTCTTCACGAGGCGGTACGCCAAATTGTTCTGGTCGTTGCGGTATTTGTTGCGCTAAGCCTTGACCTGGTGCTGGTAGAGGCTGCCCTATCGCTGGTTGCTGGGTTTGCCGTACTGGTGGTTGAGCCTGAGGTTGTGGCTGAAATTGAGGTTGTGGCTGAGGCTGTTGTGGCGCATACTGTGGCGCGACGGGCTGTTGTGACACTGCTTGACTAGCTTGCGTTTGATAATTTGTTTGGTTTGAGATGTTTCTTAGGCTATCTGCTGGTGACTGTGGGGTGCTAACTGGGTGTGGCGCCATGGTCGGTTGAGGTGGCATGGCCTGCGCTTGAAGCTGCTCTTGGGGTGCCGGTGGCGCAGGCTTCATTAACACGTCTTTGACCGCTTTGACGACATCCTCAATGCCAACTTGAGATTTTACTAAATACAAATCAGCACCAAGTGCCTCTCCGCGAGATCTCTGGTCTTCGCTTGACAGTGCGGTCATAATAATTACTTTTATGTCTTTAGTCTCTGTAGTTGAACGCAAAATATCCAGCATATCAAAGCCAGAAATCTTTGGCATCATTACGTCGCTTAAAATTAAATTAGGGCGCTCTTTTATAGCCATAGCTAGGGCTTCTTCCCCGTCACCGGCTGAGACGATATCATAACCTTCAGCGAGCAACCGCACCCCATAAATTTCGCGCAGGCCTTTGTCGTCTTCAACTAACAAAATCTTTGTCATAATCACTCCTTATTATAAAGATAAACTAAAAAAAAGCCATAGCGTTTATGTTTTTATTTTGGCTGCTGCTCAACTGGCTCGCCTTCCCCGCCAATTACGGTAAACTTTTCGGTGTTATAGCCCAGCGCCCTCAGTCTTTGAGCGGTTTGTCTAGAAATTATTTTGTCGTCAGGTGGCGGTGTCATAATTGGAGCAGTGACTTCTACAGTTGGCGACAACACGGGCAGCACAGGTAACACAGGATTTTCTACCGGTGAAATTATGGGATTTATTACACCCTGGTTTTCTTCAATTTTCGGTTGCATTTTTAGTTCCAGCTCGGCTTCGTTTGGTTGGACCTGACTTGCTTCCATTAGGATTTTGGCCTGTTTTTCGTTGAGGCGACGCAATGATATGAAGAATTTACTGCCAACGCCTAATTCACTCTCTACCCATATTTTGCCACGCATTTTTTCTATAATTCTTCTAGTTAAATAAAGTCCCAAACCAGTTCCGCCGATCTCTCTAGTGTCTCTATTATCGACTCGGTAAAACTTCTGAAATAGGTGTGGAATATCCTTTTCTGGTATGCCAATTCCAGTGTCTTGAACCAAAACTACCACCTCCCCTTCCTTATTGCCCACGATATCAACCGAAACCTTACCGCTAGCGGTGTACTTAATGGCATTTTCTATTAAATTAGAGACCGCTTCAACCATCAAATTATTATCAACCTGTGCATAGAGAGGTAGCTTCATTTTGGTGGCACGACCACGCTTCAGATTATCTGAGTCTGGCACGAATTCTAGTTTAAGCTGCTTGGCTGTAGCTAGCGACTCGAGCGATTGACATACTTGCCGTATCAGTGAAACCATGTCAACAACCTCAAGCTTCATCGCCATACGCCCGTCATCTATTTTTGAGGAATCGAGCAAGTTCTTGAACAAAGTGCCAAGATGCTTAGACGAATTTTGGGCTTTTAGGGCGTACTCATTGGCTTTGATGTCAATATTGCAGATCTTTGGGTTTAGTATCAGGCTTAGATACCCATCAATAGCGGCAACTGGTGTACGCATTTCATGACTAGCTGTTGAAATAAACTCTAGTTGTTGCTGGTTCTTTTTTACTTCGCTTGAGATATCACTAAATGCCACTACCACGCCTTGTTTGTCTGGTATGGGGTTTATTTTTAGCCGTATCGGTAGAACGTCCTCTTTCTGATTTTTGATAGAAAATTCCGTGCTTTCTCTGGACTCATTCAGTTTGAATACTGAAATAACGGGGTTATCTTGATCTTCCACAACCGCTCCATCTTTGCTCACTAGTTGTAAAATAGCCTGAAACTTTAGGCCGATAGCATCATCATTCCAGCCAGTTATTTCTTGCGCTTTGGGGTTGATGAGGTTTATGTTTTTATTATTATCTAGCACAATTATCCCCTCGCCTATAGAATTTATGACAGCCAAGGTTTGATCGGTGTCTGATTGGCTTAGTTTGTCGCCAACCATGCTTCCAGTCGGTTTTTTATTTTTAACTAATATGATAATCAGTCCAATCATACAAAGAGCAAGCCCTCCGACTGATGTCTTCGTCACTAAGTCTGTCGTTAAATTTAGATAAAGCGGCTCAATCTCAGCGTAAAATGCCACATTTAATCCTAGCGCAACCAGGACTGCCACCAACAGTAGAAATGCTACAAACTTGATAACTTTATAGTTTCGCCCACTCATTTATAGAGATAATTGTAACATTAATTGCTAGTTTATAAAAACTAATCACGCCCTGTCTGCTCAGAGCGTGATTTGTATAGATTCGCTAATTTTAGCGTTCGTGTTCGTGTTCGTGGGCTTCAGCTTCTTCAGCGATAGCTTTAGTCTCATGAACCGTGCCAAACGGATGATGTACAGGCGCATAAATCGAATATATTTTTACCTGCTCGTCGCTAATGTTGGTGATATTGTGCCAAGTACCAGCTGGGATAAATATACCACTACCGTCTTCAGCTTCAGCCTCGAAACTCAAGGCGTCTTTACTGTCGCCCATCTGTACTCGAGCCCTTCCTTGTTCTATGCGTAAGAATTGGTCGTTGTCTGGATGAGCCTCCAAGCCAATGTCTTCACCAACCTCAATACTCATTAACGTCATCTGTAAATTAGTACCAGTCCAAATAGCTGTGCGATAAGTTTCATTTTCTTCAGTTAGTTTTTCGATATCAACCACATAAGGTTTTTTGCCATGATCGGAAAAATCCATTTCTATCTCCTTATTTCTTATTTTACCAATATTCACTAATAATTATAGCAAACTAAAAACTACTCGGTTTGCGTGTCGTAAATACTCACCCAGCCCATTTCTAGCCAGAACTGGACTTCGTCGTAACACGGCACTTTTTTGCTAGGTTTGTTGAGTATATAAATCCTTATATTTTTACCATGAACCAGATTTTGGATAATTGCATATGTTATCTCGGCTGTAGCGCCAGCGCCTATATAGCCCTCCATATTGTCCTTTTTCTCGTTTATTAGAAAAAATACGTCAGTTTGTTCTATATGTTTATAAAAAGACCTGAACACTTCCGGTAATTTGCTTTTGCGGTTTTCTTGCGCGATTAGTTTTGGTCGATCCAAAACATCATACCCCAGGGCTTCGAAATGCCCTACCCAGTGATTTATACTATCTTGAAG
>CAZRIZ010000007.1:28614-31338 GCA_964600285.1 uncultured Candidatus Saccharibacteria bacterium | reverse complement strand
TTTCCCTCCTACCAACCTCTGTAAGGCTGGTCTGCGTTTATAGCCCGCATGGCTTTATTTTTTTTGGAGGCTACTACCTCCAGACTAAACTCTATGTATATTTATCTATTAAAACCTAGGGTTTAGTCTGGAGATAGTTAATGGAAAATATAGGGATTCTTTTCCTAACTTAATCAATTTAAGGTGCAATTAAGCCTAAGAGACCTAATACTTACATTGTAGCATAAAATAGGGGAAAAGTCAAGATAACCACAAGCGCGTACCTCAATTTAAACCAACAAAAAAAGATAGTCTAGTAAATAAACTACCTTTTCTGGTGAACCCGATACGATTCGAACGTACGGCCTTCAGCTCCGCAAGCTGACGCTCTATCCAGCTGAGCTACGGGTTCATATGGTGGATCTGGTTAGAAACCCACCAACTAAAACTAAAATGTGCAGCCGTTTCCAGCAATGGGTGGATTATAGGGGAATTTTAAGAAATTATCAAGAGGCAAATTATAGACCGATTCGTTGAACGATACTGTCAATGAAATTTAGCTTAACTTCTTTCATCGGCATTCTAGCTCCCAAAAAGTCCACAATTTTCTCGCCATCAGCTTCAGAAAAGTCAATTTCTAGAGCTGGTGAGAAGCGTTTAACGGGTATCAGGATAATCCGATGGCTTCCGTCTAAATTATCAACAACACCAAAAGATTTAAATTGATCAAATGGTCGATTAACACCGTCAACCGATACGCCATCACTGGAAAGAGAATAATGCGTGGCTTGACTTGGTTTTTTAATAAATACCACAAGAGCTAGAGCGGCCACCACTAGTAAAACTACAAATGACCATGATTTTATGAGAAATATTGCTAGGGCGACCAAAGCCACAAAGCCAACCACCATAGCGAGATACCATTTAGACGAAAATTCGCGCTTAGAGTTTCCGCCATTTTGCCAATTAATTGATTCTTTTGAACCAGCTTTACTGGTAGTTTTTACTTCATTATTTGCCATAATAATTTTAGTATAACAGAAAAAGCCAAAAAACAGGAAGGTGAGAGCAAACATAAAAAATACCCAACCGCAAGAGTTGGATTATTTTTATGGCGGAGGAGGAGAGATATCACTACGTTCCTTCACTTGCTTGAAAAACAAGCAAGCTAGTTTTTCTGCGCTACGTTACGCCGAACTATCGCACGTTTTGCTACGCAAAACCGCGAGAGTTCAAATCAAATTCATCATAAAAATACCCAACCGCAAGGGTTGGACTATTTTTTATGGCGGAGGAGGAGAGATTCGAACTCTCGCTACAGATTTCTCCATACTAACGATTTAGCAAACCGTCCCCTTCAGCCTCTTGGGTACTCCTCCACGACTTGGCTGATTTAATTATTTTATCACAATCTGGCGGAGAGGGTGGGATTTGAACCCACGATACGTTGCCGCATGCCGGTTTTCAAGACCGGTACCATCAACCGCTCGGTCACCTCTCCATACCAGATCGAATTTATTTTATCAGATTGAGCCGTTTTTGTTAAGACGAGAGTCGGGTTGACGGCAAACCACCACGGCGATTAGTTTTTGTGCGCCAGCTTTGCGTAATTTATCAGTTGCGGTTGCTAGAGTTGCACCAGTAGTCAAAACATCATCAATTACGACATAAGTTGCTTTTTGGTTAACTTTTCCAATTAAAATAAAAGACGACTTCGCATTTTTAATACGCTCAGTTCGCGACAAGCCCAGCTGACTGATTTGATGACGACGCTCAAACATGACCTCATATCTAGCGCCAAGTATTTTGGCTAGCTCTTTACCGACTAGCTTCATGTGGTCAAAACCACGTGTGCGATTGTGCTTTTTAGTAGTCGGAATAGACACGACGACAACATTACCAGATAAATCAGTCAACATGGTTGCCAAAAGTTGGGCTAGTGGACCAGCTAGTTCACGCTTGAGATCGAATTTGTAATTATCGACTATTCGCTCGATTAGACCGCTTCGCCAGGCAAAACAACGCAATTCGCAGGCCAGGCTTGATTCAATGTTAAGATTTTTGTCATATTTACGATGTTTTATGATGTAGTTTTTACAACTATCGCATAATACATCACCAACTTTTTGGCATCGTAAACAGTGGTGAGGGAGGATAAACTTAAGGGCTTTGTCAAACATTGTAATTTTTACATAAACATGGTTCTTAGTGTTGCTTATAGTAATCCTTTACATTATAATAATATCGTATATTTCAATAGTCAAAATAAACTATTTGTAATTGGAGGAGTAGAATGGCTCAAAAAAATGATAACGATCTTCTGATGGAAGACGAGTTGGCGGCAGCATTTCTAGATGATAGCGGTTTGTTTGGTGATGAAGACACTAGCGATATCGTGCCAGAGAAGCCGGCCGAAGTAGAACAAGAAAGTCCAGCGCAGGAAGAAACTGAGGATTGGCAAGATTCCGATGATGACTTTCCTGGTCAGTTGGCAGTCGATCTTTACGAAACAACCGACAAGCTAGTCGTGAAGGCTCGCACCGCTGGTGTTGATAAGCGAGATCTTGATGTTAGCATATCTGATGGCATGTTGACTATCAGCGGCACACTCTCAAGTGGCGACGAAGATGGCGCAACTCAGTTTTATATGCAAGAGTGCTATTGGGGCGAATTTACTCGCACAATTGCCCTACCAGTGCAGGTCAAAGAAGACGAAGTTGAGGCAATCTTGAAAGACGGCGTCTT
>CAZRIZ010000007.1:0-28514 GCA_964600285.1 uncultured Candidatus Saccharibacteria bacterium | reverse complement strand
TACCAGTGCAGGTCAAAGAAGACGAAGTTGAGGCAATCTTGAAAGACGGCGTCTTAACCGTATCATTCAGTAAGGTTAAGGCTCAGACCCCAACTAAGATTACGATTAATTAATAATCTCTGATGCTAAAGAAATACCGCGTCTATGGCGCGGTATTTCTTATTTGGTACACCTATTTGCAATACGAACAGGTGCGCCCAGTCGATTAGGTCAATCCGTAACACTCTAGATGTCCACAGTTGGGCCTGAAAATGGAGATGTCTTTACCGCACCCTTAGCTGTATCTTCAACAAACTTCACAATCACAAGAGCTAGTAGGGCAACTGCTAGACCAACAACAGCATAGAGAATAGTGTTTTTAGCAGATTTGACCTTTTCAGCGTTACCACCTGAGGTAGCGTAACGAATACCACCAAATATGATCATGACAACTGAAATAACAGCTACAGCGTACATAAGGTAATTAAGACCTTTAGTAACTAAGCCACTAACGTCTATTTCACCATCGGACATGCCCGTGACACTAAACCCATCGTCAAGCGGTCCCAAAGGAGCTGCAAGAACAAGAGCCGAGCTTCCAATTAGTGGCAAAACAGATATAGCTACGACACCTATGGCCATTATGATTGACTTAATTGCCTTTTTCATAAAAATATTTTCCTTTTTTTGTTTAATATATAACGCTAATGTTTACGACAATTTTAATATGTATTCTGTGGTAAGTCAACAATAAAAACATGCCCTACACAGACATGTTTTTACGCTTTAGTTAGTAGATCTATTAAACTTGAGCAACTGGAGCGGTGATATATACTACTTCACCAGCTGTCGTTTCAACAAACTTCACAATCACAAGAGCTAGTAGGGCAACTGCTAGACCAACAACAGCATAGAGAATAGTGTTTTTAGCAGATTTGACCTTTTCAGCGTTACCACCTGAGGTAGCGTAACGAATACCACCAAATATGATCATGACAACTGAAATAACAGCTACAGCGTACATAAGGATGTTAAGGCCTTTGGTAACTAAGCTACCAACAGAATTTGTGCCAGGATCCGTTGTTATCAATCCGCCGCCACCACTTTGAACATTAGTCTTGCCAGTGTCCCAGTTAAGATCAGTAGCCCCAACATTAGGGCCGATAAAGCCTAAAGAGAAAACCGTGATTAAAACGGCCAGAGCCAGACTTAGTTTTGTTCTCATATGATTATCATCTCCTTTATTTTTGTATATGCTTAATACTTAAAGCAAGTCTAATACATGTTTAACAAGAAGTCAATAAAAAAGAGCACACTCCGTAGGAGTGCACCCTAAGTTCAGTAGATAGTCTTACTAAACAACTAAAGAGTGTGGCGTTAGGAAAGTTACCGCACCACCAGCTGTCGTTTCAACAAACTTCACAATCACAAGAGCTAGTAGGGCAACTGCTAGACCAACAACAGCATAGAGAATAGTGTTTTTAGCAGATTTGACCTTTTCAGCGTTACCACCTGAGGTAGCGTAACGAATACCACCAAATATGATCATGACAACTGAAATAACAGCTACAGCGTACATAAGGTAATTAAGACCTTTAGTAACTAAGCCACTAACGTCTATTTCACCATCGGACAGACCACTAACCTCAGATGTGTTTATTTTATCCAAGATACTAGTGTTAGCGTAAGTCGATGCCGTACTGGCTAGGGGCATAGCTAGCACAACTAAGCATCCTAGAACAAGCGCGATAAGTTTTGTTTTCTTCATAATAAATACGTCCTTTATTTAACTTTCTTTAATTAAGATTTTAGCAATTACTACGATAAAAGTAAACAAAGCCGATAAGCGCTAGTCTCCAGAACCCTCTTCAGAGGAGTCGCTGGTGGTGACACTGTTTGCGATTAGTGAAGTAAATCTGACTATGGCCAACGCCAAAATCGAGACCACCAAACCAATGACTGCACCAGTAATAATTTTCTTGGCTTTTCTGATATTATCTGGCTTACCAGATGAGGTAGAATAAACGATACCGCCGTAGATAATAAAGCCAACTGACAGAACAAACACGATAAACATCAAAATGTTTAATACTTTGGGGATTAAGTCGTTAGCGTTAGCATTAGCACGGGGGCACAGAGAAGAGTCCATATTTTCCTCTCCATTCAATTGGCTACAAAAGGCGTCTAAATCATTACCTGGTGCACTGTCGGCGGCAAGAACTGTGCTAGGCAAAAATAGTCCCAGAGATAGAGTAGATAGAATCAGGAACAAAGTAAATATCGATCGCTTCAACCTCATTAGAACGCTCCCTCAATAAATTTAACAATCGCTAGTGATAGAATCATCAGAGCGAAACCAACCACCGAATAAGTGATAGTGGCTTTAGCACGACGCAAACGAGTTTCGTCGTCGGATGAAGTGATATATAAAATCCCACCGACAACAATCATAATAAGAGCCAAAACCGACCCCCACGTAAAAACTGTGCCTAGAATGCCAGATACAGCATCACTATCAAGTTTATTGTTCGGAAGGCCAACACTACCTGCGCTTATTTTCATATCACCACCCTCACCACCGTCAGTGTTTGCGAATGACTTAAATACGCTTTGGAACACCTGTTTTTTCATCTTCATGTTATAATTCCAAAGATTAAATTAACTATCATGGTGGCAACTAGAGCGATAATCAGGCCAATCACTGAATTTTGCAATGTCTTCTTGGCCGACTCAACACCTTGAGCGCTACCAGCCGATGTAATATAGCGAAAGCCAGCGTAGAGAATGGTCCCAAAAGATATCAATACTACTGCGCGAAACAGCATTTCTGAAACGTTAAGTACGATTTTATAAACAAACTTGTCGTCTTTATCTGGACCTATAACTTCGCACTCACCATCGACAATCCCACGATACCAGTGAGGAATGCCAAGAGTGTCCTGTTGGCACGCTGCGAAAGTAGGAGTGCTAAACACTAGGTTAGCTAGAAAAGCTAGCGACATTATCACGATTAAAGTTTTTTTCATAAGATTATCCTCGCATCATAACTAAAGTTTTCGCAATCAGTGAGTTTGCCGGAGCAGTAGTGAACACGCCACCTGGTATCAAGAAGTGTAAAATAGCTGCAATGAACATATAGAGTAATAGACCGATGACAATCTGCACGATTCTGGTTTTAGCGGCCTGAACTTTTGATGAATCATCGGTAGCGCTAGCGTATTGAAGTCCAGCATAAACAATACCGATCACGGCCAAGATGGCAATCAGACCACTTAAAATCTTAATGGCTTCTGTCAGCAAGCAGATAATCCCATTCTGTTGTTCACCCTTTGCATCAGTAGCTGCAGCGCAATTCTTGAAAAAAGTAGTTTGAAGAGCCGGGTCTTCCTTTTTACCATCATCACCATTAGCATAAACTAAGCTTGGCGACAACATGCTAAAACTGGCAAATATTACAACCGCTGTTGCAACAACTCCTCGAAACTTTTTTGATTTATTTCTATTTTTTAACATAATTGATTTTATAGTAATATAGTTATGGACTTTTTGCAACCAAGGTAATTTTATCCGCAACGTCGCTTTCCTGGTTGACTTTTTTGCTTAAAAGTGCTATGCTTATACCATTATGTTTGGGAGACATACCAAGAAAGCGTCCCCGAAGGGGCGACGCCAGGGCAGGTTAATGCTCTTGATTTCTCTGCTCAGTATCTTACTGGGCAATTTAATGATGTCTGTCAAAAGCTACGCCCTACCTACTTTAGCCTTACCCGATAGCGGTATTTATAGCGAGAACGGCAAACAAATTTACTACAATAGTTTAATATTTTCTGGTCCGAACACCGTTCAAGAAGGCGATAGCCTAACTCAACAACCTGATGGGTTCAACTACAAACCAGGCACAATTTACTACCTATACATTAAGCCGAGCGACCAAGGAAAAACCGACGCCTTTATAATAACCGTGGATCGGGCTGAAAACCCAACCCAAGGCCAATACTCTAAATATGCCTTTTCAACAGACACAAAAGCCTATTCAAACCGTTCAGATACAAAAAATATTTCGCTAGTTGCTGGTGAGATTCCCACGATTCGTAACTGTAATATACCTTGGATTGGTTGGATCGTCTGTCCGATTTCTAACGCTCTGGCAACCGCTTTGGACGACTTATACAATATAGTCACCGATATTCTGACAATCTCGCCCATTGATTCAGAGAAAAATTTCGCTTCTGGTCAACAAAAACCGATTTATGCGATTTGGTCAATTATACGAGGAATCTCTAACGCCGTCTTTATCATCTTGTTCTTGATTGTTATCTTTTCATACGTAACTGGCTTTGGAATGTCAGATTATGCTATCAAGAAAGTCTTTCCTAGGTTGGTTGTTACAGCAGTGCTAGTGAACTTATCACTAACTATTTGCACGCTACTAATCGATGTATTTAATATATTCGGCACATCAATTGCTAAAATTTTTACGGACATTCAAGCGTCAACTATGCCAGAGAGTGACATTACAGCAATTAATGCCGTTAACTGGGCTGGACTACTAGCCAGCGCCTACGGAGCTGGTAGTCTAGCTCTAGCTCTAAACGGCGGCGTAGTTGGTTCAACTTTGTTAGTACTCGGTGGTATGGCTGGCGCATTACTGACTATCGTAGCAGTAGTGATTGCCTTGTCGGCTCGCCAAGCTTTAGTAATTATCTTAACCGTTGTATCCCCACTAGCTTTTGTCTTAAATCTCTTGCCAAACACTGAAAAATGGTTCAAGAAGTGGTGGAGCATGTTTGTCAAAATTCTAGCAATTTTTCCAATCTTTGGACTAATTTATGGTGCTTCTCAATTAGCCAGTAGTATTATCATTCAAACTGCCAACGATAGCTTTATATTGATATTAGTTGGATTAATTGTAAAGGTAATACCGTTTGGACTTCTAATTACCATCATTAGATCTTCCGATGCAATTATGGACAGAATCGCCCAAGCCGCCAGCAACCAAACCAAGAGCCTGGGAGAGGGCGCACAGGCTTTCTTACATCGCAAACAAGAGCTTCAAAAGACCAAATACGAAACAGGTTCACCGCGTAGCTTTGCTGGTCGGTTTACGCCTCGTGGTATGGCACAGACCTTCAATCAAGGCAGACGACGTGACGAAGCTCTGTTGCGCCAAACTAAGGCTAACCAAGAGACGGCATATTCTAGAATGGTAGCGCAAAAATATGCAGACGGAACGCCTGCTAATATCAACGCCCGTGCTGAAATGACTGCACGTGCCGCTGAGGAAGAAATGTCAGTTGCTAAAACTCAAGCCGACATTTCATTTAATACCCTTAAAGCTCGTATAGACTTAGATGTGACAAAAGCTAAAGGTAAGCTGAGCGGCTTTAACGATGAGCTAGAGCTCAAATTGGCGCAAAACAGCCTTTCCAAGCAAATTGCCGATACAGAACTTAGGTCTGTGGGCTATATGCAAGTAGAACAACAAAGTCGAAGGGTTATTGATAATATTAAGATTCCGAAAGAACTCGGTCACAAACCTGGTGTCGACCTGCATACCGCCATGGCCGGTATAAATACTGATTACAAAGAATATATTCTGGCCGATGTTATTAAAATGCAACGTAAAGAAAGAGAAGACTCTATTGCAGCCGCTCAAGAGTTGCTAAATCAGATCAACTTATCTGAAGCTGACACGGTTTCATTAGCGGCAGGGATCGATCACATGGGATCAACCATCAACTCTCGCCTACGAAATGCTGGTGGCAAGTTAACAGTCAAGGGTAAAGACGGCCTGGACTATATTATCGACTCAAAGAGCGATGCCCTAGCTTATGCTGCCACTAATAAGATTGGCTCGATGCCACGAAGCGATTTGCATGAATTCTTACAGTTTGCTACCGTCACTGACAGCAACAATCCTGATCAGAACAAGTTAATGACCCAAAGACTCAAGGATTACCGCGAAGAAGTGTCTAACTTAATTTGGAAATCTAACGCCGGTGCAAGCGACATGGCCATGGGTATCAAAACACCAGACTACATCAAACGAGGTCTATTCCGTGGTATGGACACTCTATACGAGGTAGCTTTTGAAAATGTGGCCAAAGGTAGATACTCAGTGGATAAGATTGCGTCTCAGAACAAGGACGCCTTAGATCGCATGGCGCTTGGGTTCGAGAAGCTAGTTGAGGGAAAAAAGATTGATATAGCTGAACTGGATTCCAGTGGAAACATTGTTAGTCGCACCCTTGAAGAGCATATACGCCACCTAAATGGATCGAGAGACGACACAACCATAGCAAGCGTAGAGACCCTGCAGTCATTTAAGAAAAACATTCAGGAAGCGTTTAACAATCCAGACACGGCCAGGCAGATTCAGCCCGCGCAGAAATTACGTTTGGAGCGTATTATGAACTCAATCGACACATTCACCTCTAATGTCAGGACGAGCAGAGCAGCTGAGATTGCCGAAGAAACTCGTCTTACTGGCAGGACGCTAGACGATGTCATTGTATAAGAAATAGAATGGCTCTAATAGTCTTTGCTAACATACATATTCGCCGACTCTAGCCGTTATCGCCACTTGCAACCATAAGCCTTTTATACGATAATTAAGGGAAGATGGCGTGGTGGAATAAGTCTAGACAAATCTTAGTCGGTTTTGTGACGATTGGTTTAGTTCTGTTTGGTCTGAATAATAGTGCCATGGCCGTTGGACCGAATAACCTTGAATGTGTCGACGTCGATGGCCACGTTATTTGCCCCGATCTTTACTGTACTACTGGCACAATCACTTGCGATCCCGACATAAAACAGTGCTACTGCCAACCCTCAGTACTGAACGCCGCAGAAACTGAGAGTAATGCTTACTGCGAGCTAGCTACTGGCTCAGAGATAATGTTTGAGAAAGACAGCAAGGGTGGCGTCACTAGAATCATTCTAAGAAAAGGCATTTGGGGAGCGATTGCTAAACAGCTCGGGCGTATATATGGGAGTAAGTCTTCAGGCGCCGATGAAAATAATTACAACATAAACACTGAGAAAGGTGAACTTTATTTCTTACCACAGGACGGTGATAAAAACGACACAACTCGTTACTATTCGTCTAACTTCTTAAATCTGCTAAGAAACGATGGCTGGAAAGCTCTAGAAAAAGACTTCAAAGATTTTTATGGTTACGACCCTGAGCTCAACGTATGGGGACTGCTATTCGGACAGTTGGGAGGGTGGACGGAAAAGGACACCACACCAGATATATTGAGGACCGCCGGCAGTATAGGGGTCGGTTTTTACGCTAATATCGAAGAGGGGAGCGATAGCGGGTTTATATACAACCAAACTTTTGAAGTTACTTATGGCGAGAATCGACAAGCATGTGGAGCTCATGTTTTGGAAGATGGACAAACATTCTTCCAAAAATCCACTGGACTTGGTGATGTTGACAATGTCTCTAAAACAGCCTGCGTGGGCGTGCCAGACTTACTAGTTAAATTAATTCTACCTGTAAATAACAAAAACAATAGTGTTAAGGCTGGGTCCATCGAAAAAGGGTTATTAGCTAGGGCCCAGTTGACCCGAACCTGTGTTGGGTTTCAGGTAAAAGAAGGGGTTTTGTTCGCTGGAAACACCGCCACGGAACTCAATGACCCATTCGCCTTAGCGGGTGAATTAATCGTGCCTTTTGGCGTTCAGCGACCAGTTTATCAAACCTATGTCGAGAACCAGTACATGGGTAAAATTTTTGGAGCAGATGAGGATAAAGAAGATCGTAGGGGCAAAGTTGACGAAGTAGTCAAGAAGTGCCAAGTCTGTCAAGATCTTATCGGCGCTGGACAGGTTGCACCACCTTATTGTGATTTGTGTAGCGGTGAGGTCACAAGTCAACTAAGAGACAACCCCAGTAAGCCATATTCTTCTATAGTTGCCACGGAGCTAAAAAACAACAACTGTCAAGTTATAACGCCATCATTTGGTAACATAAGCGATAATTATTACACCCCTAGCCACAACTCCAACACAGCAAAGCCCAGTAATAGCAATAGGACGGAGGCAGAGCTAAATAAATCCTTACCAGGTAGCATAACTAAGATCTGTGAAACTGAATTTGGAAACAATGAGCAAAGTCGCCTGTCTTGTAAAGCCAATGGATTGCAGTGTTACATTGAGAGAATCTCACCCAACTTAAAAGGTAAAGACATCTGTGCTTTTATGGACAAAAAGGAATCTCTAAGACGGGGTCGCTGGATATTCTGTCCAGTTCTAAAAACAGAAGTTAAAGCCGCTGATAGCGTCCAAGAGCTTATCAAAGAACTCTTTAATATTAGTCCTAACCTATTTTCAGACACTAGAATAACCTCGCTCTGGCAAAACTTTCGAGATATAGCCAATATAGTATTAGTGATCATTTTCCTAATATTGATAATTTCTCAAGTTACTGGACTTGGTCTTAGTAACTATCAGATAAAAACCTACTTACCAAAAGTCTTAGTTTCAGCGCTATTGGTCAATTTATCTTTCATCGTCGTACAAGTTGGCGTAGAGATTTCCAACATATTGGGCGACGGAATAGCGGGTTTAATTAATGGAATTGCACAAAAAATTACTAACGCTGATGCATCAAACTTTGAAGCACTAGTCTTTAAGTCTAGCGGTAGCGTCTTAATAATGGCCGGAATATTAGCTTTGGCGCTACCAGTACTACTAGTGGTGGTGATTAGTATAATAACCCTTTTGGTGATTCTATCCCTAAGAAAAGTTCTTTTGGTGCTATTAATTGTCATCGCACCACTAGCCTTTGCTGGCCTCGGAGCGCCAGGATTAGAAAAATTAGTTAAGTCATGGTGGAAGACTTTCATTGGAATATTAGCGTTATATCCAATTGTTCAAATGGTATACGCCTCAGCTCAATTAACACGCCTGCTCATGTCTGGCGTGAGCACCTCTGCTAGTGGCACCGCTACGCTAATGAAAATAGTGGCGGCAACACTACCGTATGTGGCGATTGTCACCATACCCTTTATCGTAAAAAGCCTATTTAGTTCTATGTCAAAACTAACCGCGTCTCTGACGTCTGGTATAAGCTCTATTGGTGGTATGGCCAAGACTAGGGCAAGCATACATGCCAAGAATTCCTATGCTAGACAAAGTATAAATACGCATATTGGCAAGTCCATCGGTAACGTCATGACGGGCGACACAGCCAGACGCAGAAGAAAGGGCAAGGGAAGGTTACTGGGCAATCAGAACACCAAAACAAGTCAGATGCTAAACTTTATATCCTATGGAGCGGGGCGTAACTTATCCAATCAAAGACGCAGTGCTGAACAAACTAGCATAAATTCTATGATGGGATTAGTGGGAGACGATGTAGTATTGCTCAAAGCCCTGATGCACGACCAAGGAAAACGGGGTGCTCTATACAAGAATCTTAACAGGGCTCAACAAAACCAGTATGATCTTATTATCAATCAAACCCATGGTCTCAGGCACTTTAATGCAGCTGCGCCTGTTCTACTAGCCAAAAACGGCATAACTGACCAAAAGCTTTACCAAAAAGCCATGGATAACGCTGCCGATAGTGGCGTAAGTAAGAATGTTTTCATCGGTCTGACTTATGGAACAGCTAAAAATGCAGGCGATGTTGAGGTAATGGGTATAGTTAAATCGCACATGACAATTAAATCAAGAACTATTATTGCATCTAATATCATATCATCAGCCTCTAAAAGACTAGAGATTACGGCCACCCTACGTAGACACATCATCGAAAATGGTGGCAACCTTGGACTTGGACTATTAATGTCTAGCACTAAGCTCAGAAATAAAGTTGTTCCAAGAAAAATTGACCAAGATATCTTGAGCGAAATAAGTACCCTAAGTAAGCGTGATTTGTTAACCGCCGCTATTGATGCTGAGTCATCTGTCAAAGACTTTGACCGTGACTTAATAACTGATGGCTTAACCCGATTGGCTACCGATAGCCCACATTATGTAGTTAACGCTGGTGGCGAGATGGTCGCTGAAGCAGACGAGGAAAAGAGTCACGTCAATTATGTCGCCAGTGCTCTTGAACTAGTCAATCAAAATCTAGCCGATAATGGAGAAAAGGGCCAACCACCAATTAAAGTCGATGACCTTAAAATCAGAATTGAAAACAATACCAAGAAATTGTTTGCGAATAACAATAAAACCGCACCACCCGAAAACTGGAGCGAAGACCGAAGCGAAAATAGGCCACCGACCAAATACGATTTCGACATCACCTATAACAAAGAAATTACTGCCGTTCCATTTGACATGTATTACTCCAAACTACTCGACGAGACCAGAACATCAGACAGAATGATCGGCTCCACAACCACTCACAACGCCCTAGAAAAAATTGTGGAGAAGCTGAAAGATCCTAGCAATTTTGCCGACCTAAGCGATCCTGTAACAGAATTTTACAACAAGAGACTCGGAACAAGTACCCCTAAGAACAACAATGTGACGAAGCACGAAATGTTTAGTTTTGGTCGCAACTGGAACCATATGCCTCCCAGCCTACAAACCAAATTAGCCGTCCCAATAGTCGAACATATCTTTGGCTCAATGGAAAAAAGCCTAAACCAAGAGCTCAAAAGAAAACACAGCGAAAGGAGAGACCCCAATCCGTTCGTTAGTCTAGCAGATATGGGTCCGGCTTATCGAGAGAATTTAATGTTTGCCATCTTTGGTGTGCGCAACATGGATGACGCCGAGAATCTTGGTCCAATCGGCATGTTTAGACTTATCGGCATAGAGCCAGATGAGGTAGAGAGATAATGCGCAAGAGTAGATTCAAGCGACCGATTTTTGCTACTAGTGTATTGGTGGTTATTGCAATTTTGCTAGGTACGCTAGGAACAAACGATATCACACATGGCACGGCAACTGGAATGAGTGGACGAGGCGGTAGCTTATCGTCTGGGGACATAACATCCGTATTTAAAGAAATATGCAGTAAGAAACTGGGCGAAGGCCACAAATTCTGCAAAAGCGAAGACCTCAGCTTAGATATTGAGAAGCCATTTGGATCTGATGATTTGCCACACTACGCAGGATTTACTGGCGCCACCTCTATATTGCTAGAACCTTACAATAAAATGTTGTGTTCTGTGTCTTGGAGTGCCAACGAGATTACTCCAAATATATGGAATAATATTGCAAACAAATGTCAACGGTCCCCGGCCAAGAGTAATCCAGCCGTAAAAGCATCGTGTGACGCCGCCGCGCTTTACGACAACGAAAGTCATTTTGTGTACGACCATAAGCAGATTATGCTAACGGTCATAGCACTACATAATAAGTGTGACAAGTTAAGTGAGGCAGAAGACAAAACCAACTGCACCAACAAAGCCACAAAATATAGTAAGTGTATAGAACTTGTTGATGCCTGGTCAGAGGTTAACTTTAAGCCAGAAGATCATATCGAGCAACCTAACATAGAAGATAATACAAGCCTACTGGCACAAGATTTTGAGGACATGAACCTATACGCTCGCTATATCCGAACACTACTTGATAGCTGTCGCAGAAAAAATGGGACACACTGTAAAAAGATACAGACCACGGACAACCTGGGAATAGTGGATGTAGTCACTGGACAAGACCAAAAAATATCCGCCACATTCCAACTAAATGACATCCGTCGATTGGCCACGCTTGTAAAACTAACCGCCTACGGTAGCGAAGGCGTGTCCTTGAAAGGTGGGGACAAAAAACTATCCGACCTGCCAAATTTAATTCCAAACACCAGCGCAGTAAACTTATCAAATGGAGAGTGCTTAAGCGTAAAAGCAGGTTACGAACAACATAATCTAAACTATTACCACCTCGGCGGTACTGGTCTTGAGTGGAAAATATTAGAAATAACTTGCTCGGATAACACTGGTGGGCCTAATTACATTTTATTAGAAGTAAATTATAAATGTAACTTATTTTCTAAGCTAAACTATGCGATGGATTTGGCTATCGATAGCGATAAAGTGTGTACTTACAACGATAGTGCGCTCATTGGAGCCAATAGGATTATTAATTTCTGTAAGAATAATGATAAGAGGTGCGCTATCTTCATTGACGGTAGCAGTCTATTATCTAATCAAAAAGCTCGTCCCATTTTTTTACAAACTATGTACTGGAACTTCCGAGACATAAAAGACCACGGAACGGGAAGTGGTTATCCCAATATAGAGTGGAAAAGGCTAGAAAGCGAAGAAAAAGCATTCATGACTTGGGTAATAAATAACCCGGACACTAGTAGCATTAAAGGGTCAAAGGAAGGTGAAACCACGACAGTAGTAGGCGAGACACTTACGCCGTGCGATATAGAAGGAGGTATGGGCTGGATGTTGTGTGGTGCAGCTGATTTTCTAATGAACAGCTACGATGCCGCCTACGAGGAGCTAGAAGATTGGATGGTTATTAAATCGAGAGTGTTCGGTGAAATCGACGGTGTCAATCCGACTAAAAACATCTGGACAACCATGATAAGCATAGCGAACATACTTGTAGTTATAGTCCTGTTAATAATAATTGTGTCCTATGTGACCGGCTACGGTATTAGCAACTACCAGATAAAAACAATTCTACCAAAGGTAATCGTTTCCGTGATTTTAATAAATATATCGTATTTTGGCATCGAACTTCTGGCAGGACTTAGCAATATCGTAGGCGGTAGCATATATTCAATGCTAGTTAAATCTGCAGAGGTCGAATTTGTCTCACCGACCACCGCCAATCTTTATTCCAAAATGTTTGTTGACAGCGGACCAATCAATGTCCTGAACTTGATAGTGTTTATCGTAGGGACTGTTTTGTGGCTAGTAACTATGATAGCTCAACTACTTATTTTGGCCGCCAGAGATGCGATTTTGATACTAGCAACAGCTATGGCTCCTGTAGTAGCAGTTCTGTATTTTCTACCTAATACTAAAAAAATTACCTCTCTTTGGTCTAAGGGCTTAATTTTTTCACTAATACTCTACCCGACGACAGCATTGGTGTTCGCTATCGGAAGAATTAGTTATGAACTTAGTGCCACCACAGATGACTTCATATCCGGAGTTGTCAGCCGAACTATGCTTATTTTGCCCATGGCATTTTCGCCCTATTTGGTCTTTAAATTAGGAAAAAGTATACCGGTCATATCGGCTGGTCTAGCCTCGTTCTCCAAAAAAGCCCGTGGCCTAATATCTGGCACGGACAAGCCAAAAGAAGGATCCCGAAGATGGTATAAGCAACAACAGCTGCGAGAGGTAGATAAGCAGGTTCGAGCTGGTCAATATACTGGTGGGCGACCGATTCGTCGTATTAAAAGTGCCGTCTTTAGGGGACTAAACAAAACTGCACCGTTTGCTGAAAACGCCATCAACCTTCAAAATCAAGTAGCTAAGACGCACTCTGAGAGGTCTGAATTAATAAACGGCCAAGATGCAAGGTCTATTATCGGATATTTCGAAAAGCACAGAGGAGATTTACCAATTCAAACACCGAAGCCAAAAGCTGGTGACTCTACCAACATTAAGAATCTGCTGGATACCGGTAGTAATAATAAAGACCTGCTACTAGAAGCAGCCCTAGCTCATATTAAAGACACTCAAGAAACTGGCACAACCGACGTTAGGACATTTATGCAAGCCCTTAACTTAGCGCGCGAACACGGAGCAGGCCAAGAGGAACTACAAGCTACTTACAAGCAAGCTCTGTCATACTACAAAGGAGACAACAACTTTGCAGCTACCGGTATGCTTAAGGGGGTTACGGCATACTATACCGAGAACCCGGACAATAATGGCAATGTTTGGGGCAATTATGACGACAACCTATATGACCACCCAACCGACAAAGACGGCAATGAGACTGATTTCACAACATCCATCAAAAAAGCCACCCGAAGCGAGATGGTACACCAAGTATTGGAGCAACCAGTCAACGAAGACGGGACGAAAAACACCGTGGAATCATCTTACATGCCAGAGGATTCAATTGCCAGGCAAGTGTTTAATGATGAATTTGCCAACAATCGTGAATTTGAGATAGAAATTAGACAACAAGCAACATCTTTTTCGAGTGAAACTTATAGCTCTATCGACAAATCACTCAACAATGGTCTGTCTTATGATATTTTTTCAGGCTCGCTAACACAAGAAATGGTCGACGAAATAAACTCAGGGACGCTAACTTCAGCAACCGAAGCTACGCTATCGCAAGTCTTGGTTAATTCTGGCGTTCTAAACTATTCACCTCAGGATATTGCCTTAATGCAAAAATACGACATAGCAACGCTACAAGATAAAGTTAAGAACATTAAAATCCTAGATAGCACCGAGAAGGCCAATCTTGTAGGCTGGTCATTTAAGAACGCTCAAATAAATCCGTTAACAGTTGACCAATTGGATAGTAGAAAATGAGCCGAAAATTAAAGGTTTGAAAAAATGAACATTTTTAAGCATAATCTTAATAAGATGAGTGAAAAAAGACCTAAAACTATCTTTTTGGTGATACTAGTTTGTGCTGTCGCACTTGTCTCTATTTTCCCAACTATAAAAGTTGGGGCGACACAAGAGGAGGGGCAACAACAATCACAGAACCCACAAAGCGGGGATAAGTCTGTATATTGTAAATCTTTACTCGGATGGCTTATCTGCCCACTAATGGAAATTTCTGCATCTGCTGCTGATTCTGTCTATAACATGATCGAGGGTTTTTTGGTTTTAGATCCAACGGTAATATCTGGACCAGCCCAAGACGACAGCGCCCCATCCACAGAATCAGCACCCGCCAATCCAGCTAAAGACGCCTGGGAGATATTTAGGGACATCGCCAACATACTGATGGTTATAGTTCTGTTAATTGTGATTGCGTCTTATGTAACTGGTTTTGGAATTAATGACTACAATATCAAGAAAATGTTACCTAAAATTATAGTAGCAGTAGTACTAATAAACCTATCTTTCTATGTCGTTCAAATAGCAATTGACCTAAGCAACATTATTGGCGCGGGCATAAAAGGCTTGTTTGACAATATGTCAGAACCAATTATAAACCAAGGTGGCGTCAAGCCCACATGGGGAGGTAATATAGCGACATTCATAGTAGGCGGACTTTTGGCGTTCACTGCTGCCAAATTTACCCCGCTAATGTCCTTCATATTTCCTATAGTCGTTGCAATTGTTGTAACCTCACTACTAATATTACTGCTCTTGATGGCTCGTCAAGCCATAGCAATCCTGATATTAGTGCTCTCACCAGTAGCCTTTGCGTCCATGATATTGCCCAATACAGAAAAACTGTTTAATACTTGGAAGAGTGGCTTGTTCGCGGTTATTACAACATATCCGATAGTCGCCCTGTTATTTAGTGGAGGCAAACTGGCCGGTAACATCATAATATCTGGAGCTAAAGATGACTACATGATAATGATTATAGGAGCACTCCTAAGAGTAATACCAATGTTCTTAGCGCCATCTATGATCCAGAGCTCCGTAGCTTCATTGCCACTAGTTGGAAAAACTGCTTCAAAATGGTTTAACGGTATAAAAGGCTGGTCAACCAAAAAAGCAAAGGGCTCAGCTCTTGTAGCTGGCTCAAGAGATCGCCATCAGAAGCGTACGGACACGAGGATAGCAAAACGCAAGCCTTGGACTCAAGGTGGTCGCATGAGACAACAAGAGGCTTTAACTAGACAAGAGCGAGAAATTAGCGCAATGTCTCAATCTTTTAACGACGCCGACATTGAGCTATTCAAGAAATACTCTCAGAACACGAAGACCGAAAAGGACTTACTAAGTGAGCTATCCGACTCCGGGCGCAGAGCCTACCTAAGCAACAACAAAGACACTGGTAAAGCCCTCTTGGCAGCTGGTGAACGGCTTTCTCAAGAAGGCGATGCCAATCCAGACGACTACTCCCGATTAATGAGAAAGGCGAAAGCAAAGGGTATGTCAGATGAACAACTACGCAAGACTAATAGACGAGCCTACGCTAATAGCCGAACAGCTAATAATATATCAATGGAGTCAAGATTGGAAAATACAGTTCGCCATAACTCAAGTACAATGATGCTAGCTGATGGAGGATTCATCGCTAGCAAGAGCGCGGCTGATTTCGGTCGAGCTAGTGCTGACTCTCTAGAACAAATGAAGGGCTCTATACAGAGCGAGTTAAGTGGTCCTAACGGCGCCAACACCAGAGCGGTCCTTGAAAAAGCTATTGTCGATAGTTCATCAACCAGTCCAGCCACTGCTGCTAAGTTAAGAGAAATTATCGGACCATGACCGCCTTAATGCGTAGCACACACAAGCAAGTTACAACTTTCATAATAGCCATTCTTATTCCTGCTTTGGCTATAGTATTTTCTTTTTTTAATACAACCAAAGCCTTAGCAAAAAACACAACTTTTATAGAATTCTCTGGCGCAAATTACCCAGACGGAACTGCAGAAATAGCGAAAGAAATAGCCTACTATGCCCATTATGTTTTACCACTAGTCGCCACTAGCGACCCTGGTTGCTTAGGAAGTCGAGTTAGCTACGGCAGTGAGAGCCAAAGTACCGAGGGCACAGCAGACTGGAAGTCATACCACGTTAACCGTTGTAGCCAATTACACGCTAGCGACTACGCCCGTCTAAATTACATCTTTGCTCTCAACGCAAATCTGCCCAAAGACAGAATCGATAAAGATCATTTACGATATTTGCACAAGCACCGCTCGGGCGGAGTTGAAAAAATAGAATATACAGACGGAAGTGGACAACCTAAAACCATAGAGCTTAAAAAAGAGGACTCTGACGACGACGAGCAATACTTAAAGAAGTTAGCTAGGAGCGATGCAATTGATGGTACTACTATTCGTGGACAAGCAATACTACCTTCTGCCCTGGACGACCCCATTTCGTATTTGGAATTATCAAAACTATTTGTGCCCAATGTCGATTTAACGGTTGATGGGCATATCTTTGGTTTTGACACCAATTTTAACCGCTGGGAGAAGAAAAATGATCAGGCAATGGGGGACTTTACTCACTATTCAGACATGTACTACGGTGCCCTCAATAAAACACTAAGAAGCTGTGGACAGTTGAGCGATAGCGTCGTAAGTGTTAAGAGTGATGTAGCATCAAATAGCCGAGCTTTTATATTGAACGGTTCCAAAAGTAGTAGCCAAGAAGAAGTGCTCAACAACCTCAAGAAATGTAAAGAAGACTGTGGCGATAACGTGTCAGACACGTCTTCTTGTCTAGGAGACCGAATAGACGACTTCCTGCTTGGATTGGATTATAGTGGTGCTGGTAAAGAAATTCCTCGAAAGGAGAGTGAAAATTATAACGAAAGCAAAAGAGGGATAATAGGATTACTATTGGGACATGGTGTACAAACCTGCTCCGATGTAGATAGTCTCGATTGTAGAAATGGCATACAGGACAAGCTCAAAGCATATATCCCTGAAGACGCAAGAACAGATGATGACGAGTTTGTCATGGATAGAATTACGGACGATATAGTCAACGCATATCTCACTTGCGATAGAGTCGCACACGCCGAAGGAACGTGTAAAGATCAATGTGACGCTAAATACCAAACTCCGAACTCACTCGGAGAACCAACTTGCGCCGTACTAGTCAGTGTATTAAGACAAGTTGATCACCCAGATGATTCTGCAGTTTTCGTTAATAATCTAGGGGTAGAAGCCAGATGGCTACCGTTAACTGACACCGAAAAGGTCGTTATGCAATATGGCGACGACGATTTACTTAAAAACAACAAAGGTGGAAACGAGGTCGGGATTCTTTTTGTAGAAAACCATTCTACTTGCTATTTTACCGGCTTCCGTTCAATAATCTGCACCTTCACTAATTTCCTTAGCTACTTAATGGATATGGCATTTAATATCATCGAGCCTATGGTTAAATTCCCGGGGCAACTTCTTGGAGCGAGTGACGGAGCAGGCGAGACTAACCTATTCACCGCCTGGAAAACTTTCCGCGACATAGCCAATATAGTGTTAACAATCGTGCTATTAGTGTCGGTAGTCTCTCAAATTACTGGATGGAAAATCGCTTCACTTGGAATTAAAAACAATATTCCTAGAATTATTGCAGCCGCCATTTTAGTCAATATATCTTTCTTCATTTGCCAGTTTGCTGTTGACCTAAGCAACCTCGTTGGCAGCAGTATTCGCGGCTTGTTTCAAAATGGACAGAGCCTTCTGTTCGAAGCAATTAATTTGCCAACGGGCGAGCCATCGACTCTCGAAAATATAGTGGCTTCGGTCATTGGAGTCGTGGCCGCAGGCGCAGTCTTGCTAACAGTTGTTACCAATCTTGTTGTTCTGATTCCCGTTATAATAGGTGGCCTACTTACCGCCATTACCACTGTCTTGACATTGTCTATGAGGCACGTATTTATAGTAATACTGATTTTAACCTCACCAATCATGTTTGCCCTGTTTGGCACAACAGCAACCTCAAAATACACTGCTCGCTGGTGGAAAATGCTAACCGGTACGCTGATGGTCTACCCAACTGTGAGCTTGGCGTTTAGCGTAGGAAAGTTTGCTTATGATATTATAATCGCCGCTAATAGTGCGAGTAAGGATGTAGACTTCATTAACATTATAGCTATAGCGCTATTGTTCTTACCATTGTTATTAGTACCAAGTATTCTGAAAAAATCTATCAGCGCGATACCGATGATTGGTGATAAATTAAATAATCTAGCTAGCAGTCTGCCAAAAGGGGCCAGCAACAAACTTGGAAACACTGCCCTAGTCCAATCGGCTAGGATCAATAAAGCACGCCAGAAAGCGATGGACAGTAGAGGACTCAGCCGGCCAAACAAATTTTTACATCCACTACGGGCAGCTCGTTCAAAGTTAAACCGGCCTGATGTAAGTAGTAAAAACCCACTAATGCGTGGTTACAGCAAGGCCTATGAGTCTTTATATAAAAACAAAATTTCTGGGCAAAGTGAAGTCGATAGCGACTGGATGGAAACTATAAAATCAAATATGTATAGATACGGTAACGGCGATGTTTCGTTAGAACGGATACGCAACTATAATAACGGTGGTGCGGGCGATACTGATGATATGATAGCGAACTTAATGACAATATCCGACGATGGGGCTGGTTATTTTGAAGACGTCATGATTGCAGTCGGTCGAATTCAGGATGCTGGTATTGAACCGCAAAATATGGAGGCTATTATGAAAAAGGTTACTGAAAACTATGCTAAAAACGCTCGGTCTGAAGTGGTGTCGCTCCTAAAAGACGTTCAAGATAATAAGAACGATCTCAGGTATGAATCCTTATCAGACTTCCAGGATAGAGTTAGCGCCACTGATCAAAAGGAAATGGTGAAAAGGGAGCTAATGAATCAAAACAAAGGACCAAGCAGTATGCAAGCTATGCACAAGTTTGTCGGTTTTGATAATTCAACCTCTGTCGCGGAAGTTAATAGAAAACACTATGATTCCAAGGTTAAATTTCAATCCTCCCAAGCCGGTATGGATGCCATTGAAGAACTCTGCAGAGATAGTGATATATTCAATAGGTATATGATTAATAATATCCCTCATATGACGAAAAAAGGTAAAGACTTTATTTCTCCTAGAGTAAGGCTATGAGCGAAGAACTAATGTTATAATAAAAGTGCTTATGCTAGAAGATGATTTACTACAAAAAGATTTAGACGACAACCTCGAGAAGGAGCGTTTAGATACCACGGAGACTGCTGACGAAAACGAATCTAATGAAGAAAGGCGGTCGCTTTATCGACAAGAGAGTGAAAAGAACGAACCTAGTGGTAAGATAAAAGCCAAGAAAAAAGGTGGTGCGAAAAAATTTGGTCCCGTTGGCCTTATCTTAGCTGTTCTATTAGGGTCGCTCTTTGGCTTCTCTGCACTTATGTCGCCAGCCTTGGCAATTAACCACTTTGCTACCGCTCTAGATGATAAATTAAACCTTCAAGATATTTTTATGAGCACTCGCTCCAATCAACTTATAAAGTCTAAGTGGCTAAAAGAAAGCCCAATAAAAGTTAAAACATCCAACTCCTTCTTTAGTCTAAAAGCCGACCGTTTTAGTTCCATGTCGCCAAAGCTGATAGACCGAATGACAAAGACTGGAGATATTCAACTTGATTTTACTAGTGGCAAACAAACCGTAACTGGTCGTAAAATACCCGACCGCGTTATAGTAAACAATGTTGAATATGACGCTACTAAATTTGCTAATACCTACGCTACGGACTCAAACTTTAGAAAAACTATCAAACAATCTAGTAAGGGTAAATTTGGCCGAATGGTCGACAGTCTAGTAACTAAATTGAAGACTAGAATTAAGGCCACGGCCGTTAAATTACGACCAAAAATAAAAACCACCGACGGAAGCGACACTAAGTCGTCAACCGACGTAGAAGCGAATATGAGAAGCGAGATGACTGATAATGTGTCTGGTAAGCAAAAACCAGCCGACATACCAGACAAATTTCCTGGCGATACCGATGTGAAAATAGACACCTCGGCAGTCGAAGAGCTGAACAGCACCAAGAATTCTAATCGATCTAATAATGTCTCTGCCACTGGGGCAAAAAAGGCCGGCAAGTTTGCTGCAAAGATGGCCTCTAAAACAGCACTATTCCTATTTGACCACGGAAAAGATATCTGTAACATATATAATGCCGCTGTAGCCGCCAATACCCTAGCTAAAACCACCAATGCGTTTCAATTAATTCGCTTCGCCCTAACTTTCGTCTCGGTAGCTCATTCAATAAAAGCCGGCACCGCTACTGAGGAAGAGATAGCCTTTCTTGGTAATCGCCTAATGTCTATGGTACCGTCAGTTGATGGTCAAATTCGCACCGCTATGGACTCAACGGGGTTTCTTTACTCCGCCCAAGACAAACTACGCAATGACATTAATCCGACTGATGACCCCTCAGCCGCTCAATTTCAAAACGCTTCGTCTGGGTGGTTGGCAGAACTTATAGCACAACTAAAGAGCGTGGGGTCATTTTCGAATGTTTGTAGTGTTTTATCTATGAATTTATTTAGCAACGCATGGGTGCAGGTAGGCGCTGCAGTTGCTAGTCTGGCTTTTGTCTTTGTGACAGGTGGTGCTGGTGCCGCAGGTCTGGCCGCGGTAGGGTCCGCAATAGGATCCTCAATAGGACCGTTTATCTTAGGCTTAGTTGGTAGCTTGGCAGTTAACGAAATTAGTAAATCTATAAGTACAGAGTACGAGAGTGCTGTCACAGGGATTAAAGTTTCTAGCGACACCATAGGTGAAGATATGGGCAATGCTATTACAGCTGGGCTAGGCAACTACCACTCTAAGATAGCTATGGACAGCGGCGGGGGACTAATGTCTAAACAGGCCGCAGCTTCAGCTTTTGCTGCCCAGAAGGTTATGCTAGCGCAAAAGGCGGCCGATGAACGATCCGAGAGAAGTCCATTTGATATCTCAAGTCCATATACATTTCTCGGTAGTATTATATTCAAATCCTGGCCGTATCAGTCAAAAGCCACCACCACTCTTGGAAAAATTAGGGCTTTCTTCGGTTTAGCTAAAAACTTTTCTCAGGACCTTATGCCAACCAGTCAAGCTATGGCACATGCCACTACTCTACAATCTTTCGAACAATGTAAGGACCCAGATTATAAAGACCTTGGTGCTTTTGATATATTTTGTAACCCAATTCAAGGCATACCAATTACCGCCCTTTATGACAATAGCGAAGCCACTATCTTAGGGCTCAATTCACCTATGGTGTTGGTAGCCGAAAATGGAAATAGTCAGGCACCAAGCTACGCCGGACAGTATTTCACGCCCGAAGTAGTCAATAATGTTCTAGCAAAGTTGGCCGAGTCGAACAAGGAAGCAGAAAACAGTGTAATAAGTGGGAAGGATGGTGACCTACAAAAATATTACAAAAACTGTGTTAACCGTGGCGATAGACCCTATGGTGCCATATTTAGTCAACCCGATACGGGCGACAATGACTTCGCCAAAAACGCTTTCGAGCAACTCTTTGATAACCAATATGGCGATCTCCTCGACCGAGGAGATGCGTGTCTCTTAACCAATGAAGAGCTGATGAATAGTAAACCAGCTGATATCAATGAGGTTACTTGGCATGACTACAGCAACAATGGTAAAAAAGCCTTACTAGCTCTATTCTTTGCCGACGAGCGCGCTCAGTGTATTTTAGATGACGACCAAGATTGTCAATCGTTTGAGGACATGCTCACTATGATAAATGGTGGTGGCAGCGGTGTCGGTGGAGGTGCTGGTAGTTGTCTCTGGCCAATTATTGGTGAAAGCACTAAATCCGCTTACGATTCCAGCAACCCTCAAGGTGGCGTAACCTTCTTTGGTGGTATTGACGATCCAGTTGTCTCCAACTTCAATGGTGAGGTGACTAGCGTGGACGTTCTAACAAATGGTCCTTTGGCAGGCTCTACTCAAATTAAGATGGTAGTACCTGATAAAGGCAACGTAGAAGTAACCTACAACAATGTCAAAAATGCTAAGGTTAAGGTAGGCGAGAAGCTTTATCTCAATCAATTCATCGGTGAAGTCGGCAAGAAACCACCCGTAGGTATTCCACCAGACCCCGCCACCGAACCACAAATAATTGTTGCTGAAGAAGGTTTCACTAACATCGTAGCCTTTGTCAAACTAAATGAACAAAACAAGTATTCTGTGTCTCTCAGTAAGGCCGGCAAAGAGATTGTGCTACACGAAGATTTGACTAACTTAGGGGGATCGACTCAAATCGCGTATAATAAAATTCTAAATAAAATACCATCTCAAAACCAAGATAATATTAAAAGACACGGTATCACAACAGAAGCTTTTGATCTCGCTAAGGGTGACACAATTGGTCATAAAAAGAGCAATGCCGTAACAACTGGCGCTATTACTATGATAGTTCGAAAAAAAGCTGGTGGCGACCCTGAAGATCCAACTAAATACCTCTGCAAAGAGTGGAACTCTAGCAGCCGTAGCGTACCCAACCCCAACGACTATACTATGTTTGACGATGCGGGAAAGATCAATCGATTACTTAGTGCCATCCACCATAATGGCAAAATTTATCAAGGGGCTAATGAACTTTACGACGCCAAGTGCTTACAGGTTGCTAAATATTACGGTGGGGTTTTAATAGGCTGTTTAAGCTCAGATGGTCTTAGTTGGAGTGGTGTAGATGGCAAACAAGGCTCTTATTTTAACTACTACGATAGTTACTGCACTGAAACGGCTACTGAAGCAAACGATGCTGAAATGAAAAAAGATGTCTTGCAAAAAATGTGGGATGAAATCCATAACCACCGGCCTGTTATAGCAATGGTTCGATCAGGCGACAATCGTCATTTTGTCACAGTTATTGGCTACAAAAAAGGCTCCAACAAAGCTAGTATTACCGAAGAAGACTTCATTGCCATAGAGCCATATACCGGCAGGCTGATTAAGATGGGTAACGAGCGACCGGGTGATAGAAAACTTTGGAAAGAATCATGCAATAACAGAACAGCTTATAGAGCCGATATTATTAAAACTGGTCTCAGCTGTTCAGTTAATTAAAATTTTAGTTAATACACACCTCTTGCATTTGTATAAAAACATGTTACTATAAAATTATTACTCTACGAAATTATCTAGGAGGTGAACCTCGTGAGGAAGTTCTTTTTGGTTACTTTATTACTAATGATACTAGTGCTGTCTCTGTCAGGATGCACAGCCGAGGCTAACAAACTCGACCCGACCAAGACATACTGGCGGATTAATGAGAAAGATCTCACTACAGACACTTACACTGTTCCCAAACTAGCCTATGGAGACGACGGCGAAATCATGAAAGTAGGCGATGCTGTAAACACTCTGTGGAAAGACTACGTATCCGATGTGATAGACAATTTCTTCGACATACCTTTCGAGGTGATACCTAAAGGCACAGTGTTTTTAGAGGCCACTGATAATGGTAAGTTCTATATCCCAGATACTGAAGCTTTCCATAACCTGACTAACGGTATAATGCCCGAAGAGATTCGACTCTGGTGCGTGTTCATCGACAAAGACGACAATGTCAGGTGTATAGAACAGACACTTGCACTAGGTAAAGGTGGTAGAGAAATAACACGCGGCCAGCCAGACCTTCGCCTTCATCTGTTCGTTGTAGTAAATCTAAAAAGTGAATACACATTCAGTCTATTTTCAAGGTCTGTTTCTTTCGAGCTCCGACCGTTTAAGCATGAAGGAAACTGGTAACCAACACGCCCTTAATTTAAGGGCGTGTTTTCTTTACCTCAATACTTTGCTAGAATTAAACTCATGAACACTAATGTTATGTCGGGTTTTATGGAATTGTCACCAGCCGAGCAGTTGGAATTTGATCGTTTGAAAAATACTATTGCTAGTGAATACGCTAAGTTTGGCTTTACACCCATTGACACTCCCGTCTTAGAACGAGCTGAGGTTTTATTAGCCAAGGCCGGCGGTGATACCGAAAAACAGCTCTATCGCTTCAAAAAAGGCGACACTGATATCGCCATGCGTTTTGATTTAACCGTTCCCTTAGCCCGCTATGTCGCCGAACATTATAACGACCTAGTTTTTCCATTTCGTCGCTCGCATATCGCTAAAGTTTACCGCGGTGAACGCCCACAAAAAGGACGTGAACGGGAATTTTACCAATGTGACATTGACATTATCGGTCATGACTCCCTGGATATAAATTATGATGCAGAAATTGTGCAAGTGATTTACTCGGTTATCTGTAAATTATCTTTAGGTAAATTTAAAATCAAACTCAACAACCGCAAAATCTTAACTGGGCTAATTAGCTGGCTGGGTAATTCTAACACAGTAGATATTTTGCGCGTCATCGACAAAGTTGAAAAAATCCCCACCAGTCTCTTTGAGAAAGAATTAGGTAATTTTGGTCTAGATCAACCACAAATTGACACGATTAAACAATTTATCACCGTCAAAGGCGACCCAGAAGAAGTTATTGCTAAATTAAGAAGTTTTGGTATTGATAATGAGCAATTCACTGACGGCATCGTCGAGCTTGAAACTGTTGTCAGAATGACAGAAGAGCTTGGCGTACCAAAACAAAACTTAACCGTTGACCCATCAATTGCTCGTGGCCTTGATTATTATACTGGCACGGTTTATGAAACGTTTTTAGTAAATCATCCTGAACTTGGCTCAATCGCTTCAGGCGGACGCTATGATAACTTAGCCGACTGCTATACGAAGCAAAAACTACCTGGGGTAGGAGCCTCGATTGGCTTAACACGCCTGTTCAGCCAAATCAAAGAAGCTGGTATTATAAAATTCGATAAAAAAACTGTGGCCGATGTCGTTATTCTACCTCTTTCGGAAAAAGAGATTGGTGAAGCCTCTAAATTAGCTCAGAAACTCCGCCAAAATAATATTAAAACCGACATTTTTCTAAGCGACACGCCTATCAAGAAAAAGTTTCGTTATGCCGATCAGATTGGCATACCATATACAGTTGTAGTTGGTGCTGACGAAGTAAAAAACCAGAAGTTTACCCTGCAAAATATGCTAACCGGCGATAAAAAGCTAATCACTGCTGACGAGATTATTAAAATTTTATCATAAGTATTTACTTTTATCTGTTTTTATGATACAATAGTAGTATTAATGAGGTGAAAAATGACGGAGTTAAAACGCTTAACACCGGCTGACTTGCGCGCTAGTGAGAAAGTGCGCGTTCGACAGAATTTAGCTAAAAAAGAAACTCGGCCTGAAGCTAGAGAACAGGCTAGTTTTACATATTACACAAACACCTCGAAAAAAAAGTCTCTTACCGGTCTAAGAAAATCTAAAAAAGTAACCAAGTCTTTACCCCTAATAGCATTAATAGGGGTGGCTTTTGGGGTAATTGTGCTATTTAATTTCATCAGTTCTCCATTATCTACCATGGCGCGCCTCGCTACTGACACATTTAATACTCAAGACGTAGTGATGGATAGTCGCCTAAACCAACTGCTCGATTACAAATTAAACAACGACCCAGTCAAACCGACTAAATATAACATTGTCGCTGATTATCGGACGATTACGTCAGAATTAGACAGTAGTTTAAGAAAGAAACAGGTAGTACTAGATCAAAACAAGCGCATTGCCACCTTTAACGGCAAGACAATTCTAGGTGATCAATTCTTAGCCAATCTAAACAGCGATATCAGCCTCATTAAAGCCACCAACGACGCTACCGCCGTCCGACGAAATCTTTTTCAAGATGAAACTTGGTATGAGTACAAAACTCAAGCCAAACTAAATCAATCGGGCATTAAAGCTAACAATAAAGACAAAACTATCCAGGAACAAGAAACCGATATTACTAAATCTGACACATCTGGTTTTCGTTTTTCTACAGGTGGTGATAGTGGCAATGGAACCATTAATCAATTAAACGCTATCTCACAAAATCTAAGTGAACTAAACCAAACCGCTGACCAGCTAGAAGAAACTCAGGCCACGCCAAACGGCAAAAGTTTCGTGAACCTGATATTAGTCGACAAGCCGAACGACACTTGTGGCCTATATCAAACCAGCCGAGCCACTCAGAATTATCAAAAAACGGCACAAACCGCTCAATTAAGTAAGCTGGCTTCATTACTATTGACTGAAGCGGATAAGACAAAGGCCGGAATCGCTGATTCCGAAGTTATAAATTACATCAACGATCGTTTGACTTACTCTGGAACTTACATTGACGGTAATGGTCAAGTCAGAGAACAGCGTAGTGCTATGGATTCATATGCACAGCGATATTTGATGAACGGCACAGCCGACGCACCCGATAGCAGTGCTCAAAAATATATAATCGGCGCAAATGAACCTCTGGCAAAGACTATGTCAGCCCTCAAAGCTAATGGTGAATCAGACAATTGTAGTTCTACCAGTAGCTTTAGTAACTTTTTTATGAATATCTTTAACTTTATTATCGGTCGCCAACCGTCAAATGAAGCGACTCAATATTTAACTTATGACGTTAAAAACAATACTACGGCCACTAATTTATCGGCTATGACTGGACTAGCTACAGCCCCAGATTTTTCTGGTGAGGACTTAGCTAATGGTTTTGCTAGTGGAGTCGCTGATATTATGAATAAAAACGCTAAAAATAGTGGCATGATGGCCCTAACTCAAAATCAGGCGGTCGCATACTTAACCGAGCAACAGAATTTAATCGCCAAACGCGCTGAAATTGATCGCAAAACCCTAAGTCCATTTGACACCAGTTCGCCCTATACTTTCCTCGGTAGTATAGTTGCCCAATTAAATTTAACCTCCAGCCAAAATAATTTACCTAGTAAATTTAGCTCTTTTACACTTATTGCTAAGCAGTCAATTTCATCAATCGGCAAACCAGCGCTAGCCTCGACTAGCCAGATTCAGCAAAATCTAGAATATTGCTATGACCAAGAATACCGCGAAGCAAACCCTGAAATCGCCCTCGGACCATATTGCAATTTAATTTATGGCGCACCACTTGAAGTTCTAGATAAAGATCCAGAATCTGTTGTTCATCAACTAGTTGAGAGTGGTAACTTAAAAATTGTAGAAGATAGTTGCGATGACAATGGCTATAACTGCGACTTAGAGAGTGCCAGAGAACTGCTAGCCTTTGAAGAAAACTGTGTCGCTCGAGATATTCCAATCGGCAACTCAAATGACAACTTCAGCAAAGGCGATAACTGCGTTGCTAACTCTGATATTGAAAAACTATTTCCTATTTTCTTGGCCGATCAACGCATAAATACCAACTTGAAGCGACAAGCGTATAACTATAATAACAGGCCGGCCTCAGGTAACGACTTAGCCCCAAGTGGAAATATAACGACTCAACCAGTTGGACGAAATGGTAGTGGGATCGTTAACCTATCTGAATACAGAACCGTCCATGACAATAATGGTAAAATTGATGTGGCTTCATTTTCCAGTCAAGTTATCAGAAGGGGAGTTTTTCAGGCGTACGATAAGTTAAGTTGGGGTGATTTGTGCCTATCTTTTGCCTATTATCATTCTTACCACTTGTGGCATAACACACCAAACGCAATGATTCCCGCTCAAGCTGCTCGCTATGGATATATCCTGGGCTATCGAGATGTAAAAAGCGCTAGTAAATCTGTTATTTTACAAGAAATTTACAATTCAATTATGCAAGGCTCTCCCGCGATCTTAATGGTCAATGGTAACCGAATCGCCAGTAGTCGTCACTTTGTATCGGTTGTTGGATTCAAGAGGAACGTAACTTCAGCGAGTGATTTAAGAGAAGAAGATCTTTTAATACTAGATTCTTGGGATGGTAGGTTAGAAACTATGGATGCAAATAAATCACGCTGGATGTATGCCCAAAACGGCAATTGGCGTGCTATGATTATGAAAAATGTTATTGGACATAGATGAGACAATTAAGTTTAAATAATATAGTATTATATTTATATAAGTATGCATTTAGATAATAAGAAAAAT
>CAZRIZ010000006.1:0-35630 GCA_964600285.1 uncultured Candidatus Saccharibacteria bacterium | reverse complement strand
ACTTACTCTTTGAGCGTTTTCTCAACCCTGACCGCATCAGCATGCCAGATATTGACATTGATATTCAGGATGACCGCCGTGACGAAGTAGTGGACTATTGCGTTGGTAAGTATGGTGCTGATAGGGTGTCAAATATCGGTACTTTTGGCAAGATGGCAGCGCGTCAAGCGGTGCGTGACGTAGCCAGGGTCTTGGAAGTACCGTACGCTGAGGCCGATCGTTTGAGCAAGATGATTCCGTCATTAATCCAGGGAAGACATATTCCACTGGCCAAGAGTGTACAAGAAGATCCTGAATTAAAGAATGAGTATCACTCTAATGCGCGTTCTAAAGAGATTATTGATTATGCAATGCGCCTGGAAGGTACGATTCGCTCTCACGGCGTGCATGCCTGTGGCGTGGTGGTGGCGCCAGATGATTTGGTAAAGTATGTGCCACTAGAGCGAGCGCAAAAAGGCGTGATAGCAACGCAGTTCCCGATGGGGGAGATTGAGGAAATTGGCTTGTTAAAAATGGACTTTTTGGGTCTGTCTAATCTGACCATTATCAACAATACCTTGCGCATTATTCGTAAGGTTTATAAAAAAGAAATTAATATTAGCGAGTTGCCACTTGACGACGAGGCGACCTTTAAGTTATTTCAGCGTGGTGACACTACTGGAGTGTTTCAGCTTGAATCAGCCGGTATGAAAAAGCATCTTCGTGATCTTAAGCCAGATAAGTTCGAAGATATTATTGCCATGGTAGCACTCTACCGTCCTGGACCAATGCAGTTTATTGATAGTTTTATTCAGCGCAAACATGGTCGGGAAGAGATTACGTATTTGCATCCGAAGATGGAAGATGCATTAAAGAATACCTACGGAATTTTGGTGTACCAAGAGCAGTTTATGCAAATCTCTAAGGATTTGGCTGGTTTTAGTGGTGGTCAGGCCGACACGTTGCGCAAAGCTGTTGGTAAGAAAAAGCTTGATTTGATGGCAGAGATTAAACCTCAACTAATCGAAGGAGCTCTAAAGAACAGCGATATCTCTAAGCGTGACATTGAGAAATTCTGGAATCAGCTCCAGGAGTTTGCTAATTATTGTTTCAACAAGTCCCACGCCGCTTGTTACGCTCTAGTGGCCTATTGGACGGCGTACCTAAAAGCTAATTATCCGAGCGCTTTCATGGCAGCCCTAATGACAAATGCTCGGGATGATACTGAGCGCTTGGCCTTAATGATAGCAGAGTGCAATCGTGCGGGTATTGAGGTTTTGGCACCGAGTATAAATGAGTCGTTTTCTGATTTTGCAATCGTTCCAGGTACGAACAAGGTTCGTTTCGGTATGGCGGCGGTCAAGGGTGTTGGCGTGGCAATAGTTGAGGAAGTAGCCGAAGAGCGCAAGAAAAATGGTAAATTTAAGTCTATTATTGACTTCGCTAAGAGAATGGCTGGGAGCAAATTTAACCGTAAAGCCTGGGAGGCTCTGACTAAAACTGGTGCGTTTGATGAATTCGCCGATCGATCTGATATTTTAGAAAACCTAGAAGTAATACAAGGATTTATGTCAAAATCAGCCAAAGAGCTCCTAAATGGGCAAACTGATTTATTTGGCGTCGCTGGCATTGAGGCTCCGCCAGATATAGAGTTAAAGACGGCTTCAATTAGGGCAACTGAGCGCGAGCGTTTACAATGGGAGCGCGAGCTGTTGGGTCTTTATGTCAGCTCCCATCCTTTAGATAAGTTTGAGCGTTACTTGAAAGAGCAAACCCATCAGATTGATGGCTTAGTAGCTGAACACGATGGCCGAGAGGTGGCTATTGGCGGAACGATATCTATTCTTCGCGAATTAACAACAAAAAAAGGTGATAAGATGGCATTTATGACAGTGGAAGATAAAATTGCCGCCATAGAGGTAATTGTTTTTCCCAGGCTGTATGAAGAGCTAAAAGATTTTTTGGTAGTTGATAAAATTGTGACCGTAAAGGGGCGCGTAAATTCAAAGGACCGCGAGGGTAATTTGTCGTCGCCTAAGATAATTGCCAATCAAATTACTGAGCTAACAGACGAAGATATGAGAAAGTATGAACCGACTTGGCGTGACAAAAAACACCTAAAGATTAGCACAGAATACTTATCAGAAGAGCTAAAACAACGTAAAAAGAAACCAAAGAGTGTCGCTATGGCTAAGGTAAAGCAACCATATTTTGCGGCTGAGGTTAAGCAGTTAAAAAGTACGTTGTATCTTCGCTTAGAAGAAAATTACAAAACTAGTGAATTGGAGCAAATTAGGCTATCCTGCCAGACTTATCCGGGGCTGGACTCGGTGATTTTGGTGATTGGTTCAAACAACAGTTCGGCTATTCGCTTGCCATTTAAAGTAGATACTTCTAGTGGACTAGTGGACGCTCTCAAAGGATTTTTGGGTGAGCCTGCCGTGGTTGTGAAGTCAAAAGCTTAGTGAACTGTGGTAATTTGGTACAGTGCGATGCCAGTGGCGACCGCAACGTTAAAAGACTCTTTTTGACCTCGCATGGGGATTTCTATGATGTTATCGGCTAGTTGTAGTATGTCTGGCGCAATACCGTTTACTTCTTCTCCCAGGATCAATAAGCACTTTTCAGGTGGCCTGAAGTCTTTTAGGTTGATACTGCCTCTGGCCTGCTCCAATGCGATAATTTTCCAGCCATGCTGGCGATAGTTATTTATGATGTCCATAGGGTGTTCTACATACGCGTTTTGAACTGTCGACTCAGCACCAAGGGCAGTCTTGTGAATTTCTTTGGTAATTTTGTTTTGTAGATGAGGTAATCTAGTATCGATTTCTTGTTTGGGGTATGGAGTATAGCCTGATAAAATAATTTTTTCTACACCAAAGCCATCGGCCGTGCGAAAAATTGAGCCAACATTATAGGTTGACCGGATGTTGTGAAGCAGAAGAGCGCATTGTGCCATAAGGACATTATACTACGCGTAACGTGTCGTGCTCTTTAACCTCTTGATTACCAGCTTGCCATCAGGCGGAGCCTGTCTATACGGGAGCTGTTATGAACTTACTCCGCCAGTCTATCAAAACCGCAAGCTTTTTGTTAAAATTGATACAATGCATAACGATGAAGAACGAACTCAAAGAGAACGTCGTGAGAACGATGAACAGGCTACAGCAAGGCGAGCTGGTATCTTGGGGTTACGATACCTGGATTTACGTCCATTAGAGACGGATCTCGATATTTATAAAGATATATTCAGCATAGAAGAGATGCGCAAGAATCAAGTGGTGCCACTAGCTCTAGGCGAAGGGCGCACACCATATCAGTTTGGTATTACTTCGCGCACACCACAATCTTTTATATCTAAAACTAAAAAGTCCTACGACGAAGATGGCAAGAACACTGTGTTTGTGCTCATAAGTGAAAGCGCCTTCGCGGTTATGATAAAACGCTATGACCCACCAAAGCGAATCATTTATGACGACATTAAAATTGCTTCTGAAGGTGATAGTGATACTATAAAATCTGTTTCGGAGACCCTGAACAGTGTTCGAGCCGATCAGTTGTTTGATTTTCTAATTACTCAGGCTGATAAATTGAACGCTAGTGATATTCATATCGAGAACACACGCGACTCCATCAGGATTCGTCTACGTGTTGATGGTGCGCTTCATCCAGTTGCTAATCTTGACCGCGAGCGTTACCGTATCTTGATTGGTGAGTTAGCGAGTCGATCTGGCTTGTCATCGGCTGCAACGACTCCACAGTCTGGTAGTATTCAAAGAGTTTCGAAGAGCAAGGACGGCGACGACAACGTTATGAACTTACGCGTTGAGATAGTACCGACAATGTATGGAATGGACGCCGTCTTACGCTTATTTACATTTGATGAAAGTTTACTTAGTCTAGACTCTCTAGGGCTGGACGAGGCTTCGAAAGAACAGATTGAGGACGTAATCAAACATCCCCGCGGTCTGGTCTTGGTTGTTGGCCCAACTGGATCTGGTAAATCAACCACACTTTATAGCATACTAAATAGCTTAAATAGCACGACGCGTAAGATTATTACTCTAGAAGATCCGATTGAATTTGGTATCACTGGTATTACACAAATCCCTATAAAATCTACTCAAGGCGGCAGCTTTTCTACTGGGCTGAGGTCGGTTTTGCGGCTTGATCCAGATGTAGTTATGATCGGCGAGATTCGCGACGTTGATACGGCCAAGACGGCCATTCAAGCTTCGATTACGGGCCATTTAGTTTTAGCAACTTTTCACGCTGATTCGTCTGCGGCCGCATTTGCTCGTATGATTGATATGATTGGAGTTAATCCGGTCTTTATTTCTGCAATTAGAATGATTGTATCGCAACGATTAGTGCGTAAACTGGTGTCAGAAACCAAACAGGCATACACACCTTCTGATGAAGAGCGTAACTGGGTCTTGGAGCAGTTAAAGAACGTCCCGGAGAAGATAAAACAGCCCTTAATAAAGGACATGAAGCTCTATAAGCCAGTTAAAACGCCCGAATATCCATTCGGTTACTCTGGTAGAACTAGTATTATGGAACAGTTATTAGTCAATCAAAACCTGCGCGATCTTATTCACGATCAAGGCAAAACTATTGATTCGTCAAGGATTGAGAAGTTGGCTCGTGCATCTGGAATGCTGACGATGATGGAAAAGGCGACTCTTTTGGCGCTTAAAGGTGAAACCACAATTGAAGAAATTAATCGGGTGCTTTAATTTTTTGAGCAACCGTGTTATAATACCTAGCGAATTACTAAGATAAAGGTGAAAAAGGAACTCAGATGAGTTTGGAATTGCTAAAAAAAGTCAGTGATGCCCAGAAAAAACCGGCCATAGTTGATGTTCGGAGTGGTGATCAAGTTAAGGTTTACCAAAGAATAAAAGAGGGCGGAAAAGAGCGTGTTCAGGTTTTCGAAGGTACTGTTATTAATGTCTCAAACAAAGACAGCCAAACAGCTAGAATAACTGTTAGGAAAGTTACCTCAGGTGTTGGTGTTGAGAAGAGCTATTTACTACACAGTCCGTTAGTAGAAAAAGTCGTTGTAGTTCGTCGCTCAAAGGTTCGTCGTAATAATTTAAATTATCTACGTAACCGTAGCGGCAAAGGTGAGCGCTTAAAGAATGCTGAGTTTGATCGTGATGAGGTTAATACCTTGCCAGAAGACTCAAAAGTCGAAGAGAACGCTCAGCCTACTGCAGAGGCTAAATAAAAGTAACAAGAAGAAAGCCCCTAGTGGGGCTTTTTGTGAAAGGGGAAAGATGAACGAAAAGAAACCTCAATATATAGTCGGTGGAGCTATGCTAGTAGTGGCTGCGCTTATTGTCTATTTTGGTATAAACTTTATGGCTCAAGACGGTACCAATATCTCAGATGGTAGCGATAACGATCTAACCGCAGCAGAATATAGCGTTGACAATCCTTCCGAGCCATATAAGACATTATCTTATGCCGAGGCTGTGGAAAAACTCAACCAAGCTGACGGAAAGCAGGCGTTCTATATTGGTTGTCGAGATTGTATCCACTGCTCGAACTTAGAGAGTGTTTTGAAGCCATTTTTGAACGATAATTCTGATAAAAACGCTAATCGTGATCTAGTTTATAAAGTTGAGGCTGGCTACTCTTGTGTACCAGAGACAACCGACGACACGTACGAAGACTATGTCAAGATTTTTAACTTCTTAGTCAATAACAATTTAGCAACCACGGAATATCCACCACAGTTTGGTACTCCTCAATTTATCTATGTTGAAGATGGCAAGGTGGTTGACGAACTTGATAATTATGACCGCACCGCCGATGGCTTGACTGACTTGTTCTCAGCGCATAGCTATCGTTCTTTCTAATGATTCTAGGAATTGATGAAGTCGGTCGAGGCGCTTGGGCTGGACCACTAGTGGTAGGTGCCTGCGTCTTACCCGATAAAGTCAATATTTCTGGACTAACTGACAGCAAAAAACTAACAAAAAAACAGCGTGAAAAAGTAGAGCCGATTATAAAAAAGTCGGCTCTTGCTTTTGGTTTAGGCTGGGTTAGTGCTAGAGAAATTGACCAAATCGGCTTAGCGCAAGCACTTACTTTGGCTACGCACAGGGCTGTGTCAGAAATTAAACCGGGATTTTACGACAGGATTATAATTGATGGCACAGTAGATTTTTTGCATAGCGATATGGTTACGGTAATGAAGCAAGCCGATCTTATAGTGCCTGCCGTTTCAGCAGCTTCAATATTAGCAAAGGTCGCTCGAGATAAGATGATGGCGGAGCTTGACAATAACGAAGTCTACTCTAAATACCAATTTTCGCGGCATGTGGGTTATGGCACAAGGCTGCATCGAGAGGCATTAGAAGTCTATGGTGTTTCTGATTTGCATCGCTTGTCTTTCCGGCCCTTAGCAGAGATTAACCAGACTTATGTTAAGCCGACAGCTAATTTTTCAGGTAGCTTAGGCGAAGAGGTAGCGCTGAGTTGGCTAGAGCGGAGTGGGTATGAGATCTTAGCAAAAAACTGGCGCACGAAGTATTTTGAAGTAGATCTGGTTGTTAAGAAGGATGACTTAGTCGGTTTGATAGAGGTAAAAACAAGATCTAGTGATTATTTTGGTGGTGGCGTGGCCGCTATCAATCAATCTAAATTAAAACACCTGCAACGAGCTAGCCAGGTTATTTTGCAAAAACCAAAGTTTGATAACTGTCGGGTGGCAATTGGTGTTCTGAGCGTCTACTATAATAAATCTGATTTTACAGTGGACGAGTTGCTATGGTTAGAAAGTTGATTTTTAATCTCTTGGCTGATACTATTTTGATTCTTTTCAATTAACATAGTTTTAATACTAATCCGCTCGGCTCCCACGGCTATTTCTCGGCGTAAAATTGCGTCGTTTTCATAAGGTGCAAAGAATTTCTTGAAGTCTCGTAGTAGGTCTTGGGTTGAGAAACAAAAAGCGCTGACACGAACAAAATCAGCGTAATCTCCGTTATCAGAAAACTGTTTTGTTAGCCAAGTAAAGTTTTGTTTTAGCCATTGCCAAGCTAGTGGTCTTCCTTGCGTGTTTTGCACTAAATATGCATACCAACTCAGAATATCTTGCGACTTTATCATAGTTTCGTCCGTCAACAAGGTTAGTAACTTCTCTATCAGAGTGTGATTCTTAGTTAGTCCAAGTGCGCAACTTAAATCGTCTCTTATGTCTGGATTGGTTGTTTCTTTGTAAGCAGACAATAGCTGGTCTATTAATTTCGGGGAACAATCCGAAGCTAGTTTCGCTCTGATGATATTCTCTCGCAAGTCAGGAGTTATTACTGACAAATTGTCATCAAATTGTTCGGATAGGGTGTCCGTCAAGCCAGAATTTTCTAGAGCGATCCCCAGTTCAATTGCAATTGAGCGAACTCTGTAATTATCGATTGGCTCGTTATTTTTCGAGGTTAAACCAAGGTTGGTAATAATTGGGTTGATCTGTGAGCTCACTAATCGAGATAAGTTACTTAGGTCATGGGCGGAGTTTTCTATTAGATTCTTAAGATTGTATATAATTCTTGATAGCCCAACCCAGGTTAAATAATCTTGACTATCGCCAAAACTTGCAATTAGTTTAACTAGTTGACTATAGTCGGGGTAGTTATGATTGGCCAGTAGCAATTGATTGGTCAAGAAGTAGTATCGAGCAATGGGAGACTTGCTTTGGCCTAGGGTTTTTAATACGTCGTCCTGATTATCATAGGAAGTAACGGCGTAGGTGGTTGCTTCATCGTTAATGATTTTGCCATCATTGTGAAAATTGCACTCCTTTTCAGTTAGTAAGAAATAGCCATCTGGTGTTTTTATTGGAATTGGCCACAGGTTCTTACTTTCATAGCCAAATTGACTTTGCTTAATATGTGTGCTCTTACCCGTACATTGAGCTTCTAACAATGGGAAGCCTGGTGTTTTTAGCCAGACAGATAGCGTATTGCTCACTGGCTTGTCTGTTAGTTGGTCAAATATCTTTGTAAAGTTTTGAGTCGAGGGGCAGCCATACTTATTTTTTTCTAGGAATATGGTCAAGCCTTGTCGGAAAGCTTCTTTCCCAACCCAGCCCTCGAGCATATGCATCAGATAAGCTCCTTTAGCATAGACAATTGAACCGTCAAACATTGTGCTGATTTCCTCAGGTGTATTTACGGGCGTTAAAACAGGCTGAACTCCTGGTATGCTATCACGTTTTAAGGCGCTGTATAGGCTATTGGCATAGAAGCTATCCTCGGCTTTGATCTCGGGTCGAATCGCTGCTAGGCAACGATTTTCAAATATGCTGGCCAAACTTTCGTTAAGCCATAATTCATCCCACCATCGCATAGTGACTAAATTTCCAAACCACATGTGTGCTAGTTCGTGTGTTATAACAGATGCGACCGACTCGCGTATACTAAGTGGCGTGTCTGATTGAACCAAAAGTAGAGCTTCACGGTAGGTAACCAATCCCCAGTTCTCCATAGCTCCGGACGCAAAGTCAGGTAGGGCGACATGGTCGCATTTTGGCAGTGGATAGGCTATTCCAAAATAATCTTCATACCAGTCAAGAGCGTCAATGGCGATTGATAAACCATAGCTCAATTCTTCTGGCTTATGAGCGCTACTAGCATAGGCGGCTACTTGCACTCCTGATTTTGTCACGCCCTCTAGCTTGACCAAATCGCCAACAACAAAGCCTAGTGTATAGGTGCTCATTTTCGGCGTAGTTTCAAATCTGACTAGTTGCCGACTGCGCTTGCTAATTTGTTGAGCAATTGGCATATTTGATAAAACGGTTTTGCCTTGCTCGGTTATAATTGTTAAATCGAAAGTTGCTTTTGCCACTGGCTCATCAATGCAAGGAAAGGCACGTCTGGCGTAGTGGCTCTCAAACTGAGTGGCAATAATTTCTTGTTTTAGTCCATCTTTTTGGTAAAAGCAGGGATATATGCCGCACATTTGATTAGATACGTCACCTCTAAACTTCACCTGTATTATTAGACTAGTTTCGTCACCGACGTCTATGGTCACGATTTGACCATCATAATCGAACTTTGCTGGTTTACCGCTGACCGATACGTGAGAAATTTCTAGATTGACGGCGTTGAGTTTGACTTTAGTTTCGGTTGCCTTCTTAACCCCGGTTATCGAAACTATGCCACTGAAGTTGTGATCCTTCTGGTCTATATCTAAAGTTAGGCGATAGTTTTCCGGGCGGAAGTGTTTAGTTAGACTCTGCATATGCATATTATAGCATTCTTAATGCCTAGCAGACTTTGATACAATTAGTTTATGGCGGTTAACTACAAGTGGCGTAAAATTTCTGGTTTGCTGTCAATTCTAGCAGTGGGTCTTATCCTGTTGATTGGTGCCGGACCTAGTTTTTTAAGTGAACTGTCTGGTCTTTGGAGTGAATTTGCTCAATATGACCTTAATATTTCAGGAGCTACATCTCCAGATGAGAACAGCTTAGCTACTTTAGACACTCTAGTGGTAAAAGGGCGTGCTCCCAAAACTGGATACAGACGGGAACTTTTTGCTAATAGTTGGCAGTCGCTTGGCAAGTGTAGTATGCGTAACTTAATCCTAAAGCGCGATTTGAACGACGTAGTTTTGGACGAGGAGTGCCGAGTTTTATCAGGTAGTTTGAATGACTTATATAGCGGGAAAACTATAGAATTTATTTATGGTCCAGCCACGAGTAATGCGATACAGATTGACCATATCGTGGCGGTAAGTGATGCTTGGCAAAAAGGAGCGCAGAGTTGGGATAGCGCAAAGCGGTATCAGTTTTATAACGACCCAGAAAACTTAGTGGCTGTTAGTGGAGAAGCGAATCAACAAAAATCGGATAGCGATGCCTCTTCTTGGCTACCGTCTAATAAATCGTTTCGGTGCGACTATGTGGCGCGTCAGATTCAAATCAAGGCAAAGTATGGCTTGTGGGTGACGGAAGCGGAAAAGCAGGCTATGAAATCTGTCCTGCAACGGTGCTCGACTAAATAAAATATTCTACACTAACACGGTTTTCGTCTGTAATGGTATTAGGGCTAGCATCTACTAGCTTGGTCAGCTTTTGGTGGAGCGACTTAGCATTAATTCCTGTGCCGATAAATACTAAATTAGTTTCTCTTTTATCGTCCTTATCCCACGGGATAGCGCTTAATTTATGTTGTTTGCCAACAATTTGCAGCAGTAATTTATAGCCTTTAGCTTTATCTCCAAAGTTCAGCCATCCCTTAGCGCGGTAGACTCCCGCGGGTAAGTTATTCAAAACGGCTGTAGTTTTGATTGGATCTAATGGTCTTGGTTCGGTGAAAGAGAACGTCTCATATTTAGTATGATTATGTTCGTGATGATACTCTGATTGGCCGATTTTAAGCTGTGTCTCGAATCGATCTTTTTGATCAAGTAGAATACGATAGTCAAGTTTGGCATTTGTGGTTGGTATAATTAGAGACTCTGGACTGACTTCTCGGATTAGGCTCTCTATCTCAGCCACTTGCTCGGGGCCAGCTAAATCGATCTTGTTCAGTAAGACTATCTTAGAAATGGCAAGTCCTAATCGGGCTTGCCTTTCGTGATCTCGCCAAAATGATTTAAAATTTACTGCGTCCAACAAGTAAACTATATCCTTGAAATAAATATGCTTGTTCTCGCTATTTATAATCAGACCAGCCATTTGTTTCGGATCAGCTACTCCACTAGCTTCGACGATAATTAGATCTAAATCAGATTTGGCGTTAGTTAATTGATTAAGTGAATCATCTAATTCATTTGATAACGAGCAGCATAGACAGCCATTAGAAAGGCTCACCAACTCGTCAACTTGCTTCTCTACTAGTGTAGCGTCAATATTAATATCTCCAAAGTCGTTGACCAATATTCCTACCTTGTAGCCAGCCGTTTGCGATAATAGCTGGTTGATGAAGGTAGTCTTTCCAGCTCCTAAGAAACCAGATACTACATAAACTGGAACCTTTTCGTCCATATTAAAACAGGTTAATTACTGGAATAATAATTGGCGTGTGTCCGGTTTCGTCATAAAGAATTTGCGAGACGTCGTCCTTGATTTCGTCTTTTAGTTCTTTCAAGTCTTCACTGGCTCGACCGTCTTTGTCGACTTTTATCTTTAGGTAGTGTCTGATACGGCTCATTAATTCCTCGTTATCCTTCAGGAAAATGAAAGCTCGCGATATGATATCTGGGGTCTTGGCTAGTCGGCCGGTTTTCTTGTTGATCATCATGACAAGCACAACTATTCCTTGAGAGGCAATGTGCAGACGATCTTTAACTACAGCATCGTTGACTTCGTTGTCCTTGTCGTCGAACATGATGCTTCCAACACGGACTCGTCCGTTTTTACGGATAGTTTTATCAGGCAAGAGTTCGACTATGTCTCCGCTGTCACATACTAAAATATTTTTCTTGTCTATCCCGGCAACGTTGTGAGCCATTTCGGCGTTATGCTCTAACATGAAGAACTGTCCGTGGACTGGCATGTAGTTGCGAGGGTTTAGCGATTTAACAAAAATTACGTGGTCATCATAATAGGCGTGGCCTGACAAGTGGATTGGTCCAATGCCAGTTAAGTGAGCTCGGCCGTTTTGGATGACGCTAGCGCCTTCACGCAACAACCCGTCGACAGTATTAACTACTTGTGGCTCGTTTCCTGGAATTGGATTTGAGCTAAACAGGATGACGTCAGAGCCCTTAATCTTTATATATTTATGAGCTCCACTGGCCATTCGGTTTAAGACGGCGTTTAGCTCGCCTTGGCTCCCTGTGCAAATAATCGTAACCTTTCCGTCAGGTATTCTAACGGTGTCCTCGATTTTTATAACAGTATCTTTAGGAACCTTTAATTCTTTTGTTCGTAGAGCAATTTCTGCGTTATTAATCATGCTAAAGCCAGCAAAAGCAGCTTTACGACCATGTTTGGCAGCTTCATCGAGAATGTAACCAATACGGTAGATTTGCGAAGAGAAACAGCTGACAATAATTCTACTGTCAGGGAATTGGTCCATAACTTCACCAATATTGTCACCAATTTCAGCTTCAGTTGTCGGATGAGTTCCAGGAACATCAATGTTTGTTGACTCATTTAGTAGCAGATCAATGCCTTCTTTTTGAGCTATGTCTAGTAATCTTGGCATATCAAAAGGTTCTTTGACTGGATTCTTTTCAAAGCGCCAGTCACCAGAGTGCACGATAATTCCGTTGGGTGTGCGAAAAACTAACGCTACCGATCCAGGGATTGAGTGCAGAACGTGCACAAATTCCATAGATATATGCTGAGAAACTTGAACTTGCTGTTGCGCGTGTGGATCAATAGTCTGATAATTTATATTGTATTCATGAGGAAGCTCTGACATTTGTCGATCGATCATACCGATCGTAAAGGCTGTGCCGTAGACTGGCACGTTGGGGAATTTTGGCAAAATAATTTTTGTAGCTCCAATGTGATCAAGGTGGGCGTGTGTAAAGACAAAAGCTTTAAGCTTATGTCGATTTTCTTCTAAATAGCTAGTGTCGGCCACCATATAATTAATGCCTGGGTAGTCGTTGGCATTTGGAAATATCGTTCCCATGTCAATAACAATAATTTCGTCTTTATATTCAATCACAGTCATGTTTTTTCCAATACCAGATTCACCTAGACCACCTAGTGGAATAATGCGCACGGCATTGGGGTTTGATCGCACCTTTTTTAGAGCGATTGGCGAAACCTGTTGTCCACTATTGCCGTTGAAGGCTGATTTGTTGACTGGATTATTAACAATATGCTGGGTGGCGCGCATGGTTACGTCACTAGCCAGCATACGCTGCGCACGTAAAACCTCACCACGTCTAACAGTGGTAGATATTTGCACCTTTGGGCGCATTTTTTGCGCAGTTTTTTGATTGCGCGGTTGATTTTTTGGTTGTGCTGGTCGGTTGTTGCCGCCACGCCTAAAATTAGCTTTGGGCGTGTTGCCAGCATTCTTAATTCTTGTTTGTCCCATTAAATGTAATTCCTTATTTGAATTTCTAAATTGAAAATTAAAAGATTAATTAACTATTAAATTCCATTATACCAAGCCAAAAGCTTTTTGTCAATAGGACTCGGTCAGATAGAAACTAAGATTTTACCTTATGGTAATTCCACTCAATATATTTTCAAATGTACTAAGTAGGAAGGTCGTCGGCTCGTCTTCATTGCTAATCTCTCCTAGTTTGATTTGTTCTGCTGGGTAGTTAAACGACCCCATTGATAAAGTAAGCTGGTAAAAATCGGGGTTGACTGGTGCGCCTGGATCGCCAAGATGGGGCGGGTTGTTGTCCGCAAAATTATGCTACCGTCGAACGTATAAACCTCTTCAGGCCATCTTTAATATATATTATATCTTGAACAAATGTCTTAAATTGGATACCTTGTGGGTTGGTGAGCTCTTTATAGGGCAGTAGACACTTATCTGGATCGGTGTTATGCAAGCTGTCTTGGTCGGCTATAGATCGCTTCGTATTAGCAATTACTTTTTGCATTCGGTCGTCAAAGGTTTCACCCTTTTGAATTGTATAGATTACCCCGTCACCGAATAGTCTCAGCTTGAATGGTGGGTTCGTATAGAAAAATATTTCATGCGGATCGTCGGATACTCGCTGTCGCTTCCAGTTGTTTGGCATGGGCACCTTCACCCTTGAAGCGTGTAATCTAATATTTTGCAGTCTTACAATCTCTATCGCTACCTTGTCTACTGAATCATCCATATAACTCGTTCCTTATTATTAACCCTTAACTACGTCATAACACGTTTGTTTTCGTCTATGTTTTTTAGGTTGCGATATGGTCAAAAAATAAGATAAAAGAAGGTGATGTGCTATGGTCTTGCAAATTAAATTCTTGTAAATGCTGAGCCTAACGTGTATAATGATATTATTCTGAATTATCCGGCCAGTGAGGGTCGGATGTTTTAATGAGGTGATTATAGAAAGGAAACTATGGAAGAATTGAATCTAAAACAACTTTTGGCTCTCGTGCCAGTTATTGCTGACGAGAAGAATCTACCAGAAGAGAAGGTACTGGAAATCGTGGAGCAAGCTATTGCTGCGGCTTGGCGACGCGATAATGGTGACCGCGACCAAGTCGTACGAGCTGACTTAAATACTAATAACGGCGAAGCGACTGTTTATGTGGTCCGAGAAATCGTAGAAGAACCAGATAATGAAGTCAACCAGATTAGCCTAGAAGATGCTAAGAAAATTAAAAAAACGGCTGAACTTGGTGGCACAATTGAAGATAAATTCACGGTTACTAGTTTTGGTCGAGTGGCGGCACAAACTGCCAAGCAGGTCTTTACTCAGCGCTTAAAAGAAGCTGAGAAAGAAGTTATGATTGCCGAATACGAAGATCGAATTGGCGAGACCGTTAATGGCTCGGTAGCGCGAGTTGACCGAGGCACTGTCTATATTGAGCTAGGTAAGGGAGTTGGCATTATTCCAAAACGAGAACAGATTCCTGGCGAATTTTATAGCGTCGGTAGCCGTATTAAAGTTTTAATAAAAGAAATTGACAGGGGTTTACACGGTACTCAACTGATTCTTAGTAGGGCTGATAAGCAATTTATCGTAGAACTATTCCGCAACGAAGTTCCAGAAATGGAAAATGGTGCTGTTGAAATTAAGGCCTTAGCGCGTGATCCTGGTGTGAGGACGAAAATTGCCGTTGTGTCAAATGTTCCTGGAATTGATCCAGTTGGAACGTTAGTTGGCGGGCATGGTGTGCGTATTCAAACTGTACAAATGGAAATTGGCGACCGAGAGAAGATTGACGTGATTAGTTACAGCGAAAATCCAGCAGATTTGATTTATAATGCGCTGAGTCCAGCTGAGATTGCCAAGGTCGAGATTGATGAGAAATCAAAGACAGCCAAGGCCTATGTAGCGGCAGATCAACAGTCCATTGCTATTGGTCGTGGTGGTCAAAACGTTCAACTAGCTAGTAAATTAGCTGGCTACGAGATTGACATCACTCCACTTGAGGTAAAGGCTAAGAAAGTTCGCAAAAACGCCGAAGATGCTCTGTTGTCTGCAATTGAGGACGTTGAGTAGATTTTACGCTTATTTTTGCAGTTAAACCTTGGTCAAGGTATAATTAAGGCTGAACTATGGAAGATTTTGGAGAGTTAATTGGTAATTTAACACAGAATGCAAAAGCCAGCTTGGTTAGTGCTGATTTATGGTCACAATTAACAAATAGTAATTATATCGGCACGGAGCACTTACTACTGGGTATTTTGGCACAACCTGAAGCGATTGCCACTAAGTTTTTAAACGATGTTGGCGTAACTTTTGATAAAGTTCGTAATCTCTTAGGTGTGCAAGACGGTAAGAACTTGACGGATTTGGCGGCTATTAAAGTATTGAGTGAATCAGCTAGATTGTCTATTGGTATGGGTTGGAGCGTGGCACGTGAATATAACCAACAGCACTTAGGCACCGAGCATATTTTGTACGCCATGTTGGAGCAAAAAAACTCTCAAGTTCACGCACTACTTGTCAAGATGGATGCCGATATTGAGGAATTACGGGACCAGCTACGACAATATTTTGATCGACAGCTGCTTAAGCTGGCGCGAAGTGAAGTTGACGGCAGAAACTTTGTATCTGACCAAAAAAAGCTGGCACAGAATTCTATCTTGCGTCGCTTTGGCACAAACTTAACTGGTATGGCGGCCGCTGGACAATTAGATCCGGTTTTAGCGCGCGATCGAGAGGTAGAACGGGTCATTACGGTCTTATCGCGACGAACTAAATCGAACCCGGTCTTAGTTGGTGAGCCGGGTGTGGGTAAGAGCGCTATTGTAGAAGGATTAGCTCAGCGCATAGCGGCTGGGCAAGTTCCAGCTAGTCTAATTGATAGCCAAATTATTGAACTAGATTTGACTGGCTTAGTAGCTGGCACGAAGTTTCGAGGCGAATTTGAAGAAAGAATCCATCGTGTTATTGACGAGCTAAAAGCAGATCGTCGACTAATTGTCTTTGTTGACGAGCTACATCTTCTGGTCGGAGCTGGATCGTCAGAAGGCTCGATCGATGCTGCAAATGTTCTCAAACCGGCCTTGGCGCGTGGACAAATTAAACTAATCGGCGCCACAACATTTGATGATTACAGAAAATATATCGAGAAAGACGCGGCTTTAGAGCGACGTTTCCAGCTAATTGACGTTCTAGAACCATCTAGGGAACAAGCCATTGCGATGTTGCGGGGCATTAGTCGAAAATATGCCGATCATCATAACATTAGCTTGAACGACGATGTTATTATCGCGGCAGTAGATCTGTCCACGCGCTACATTTCAGAGCGATTTTTGCCAGATAAAGCGATTGACTTGATTGACGAGGCTGCGGCGATGCTAAAGGTTAAGAATGGCTACATCAGTCCCGGGGTGCAGAAAAAAATCAAGAAACTTAATATTATGCGCCTTAATTTAGAAGAGGCCATAAACACAGAGGACTTTCAACGGGCCGCCGAGCTTAAAACTAAGTTTGACGGTTTGTATAAAGAAATTCATCAACCGCCGAAAAGTACTAAAAAACCAATGGAATTAACAGTTGATGACGTGGCGCGAGCCGTTAGTCTGCGCACTGGTGTTCCTGTACAGCAAATCGAAAAGAACCAGCAGGCGCGTCTAATTGGGCTAGAGGAGATTTTGGCTAAACGAGTGGTTGGGCAGAGTGAGGCCATAAAACTAGTATCCGACGCGCTGAAACGCTCACGAAGCGGTGTTGCGTCTGGTAACAGACCAATTGGATCCTTTATTTTTATGGGTCCGAGTGGTGTTGGTAAAACTGAGCTTGCCAGAGTTATAGCAGAAGAGATGTTTGGAGGTAAAGATGCCTTACTTAAGATTGATATGAGTGAGTTTAGCGAAAAACATACAATTAGTGGGTTACTTGGCGCGACGGCCGGCTATGTTGGTTATGATGATAGCGCTAAGTTAACGGATGCAGTTAGGCGACGGCCATATCGAGTTGTTCTGTTTGACGAAATTGAGAAGGCTAGCCCAGAGATATTTAATATCTTACTCCAGATACTGGAAGATGGTAGTCTAGCTGACGCCAAGGGTCGCAAAGTTGACTTTACCAATACGATTATAATCTTAACCAGTAATTTGGGTAGCGAGCGACTGACTAAAAACGACGACTTAGGTTTTGGTAAATCTAGTCAAGATGAAGCTGGCTTGGTTGTGCGACGTGATTTGGCCAAATTTATGCGTCCAGAGCTCATTAACCGTTTCGACGGTGTGGTTGTCTTCAAACACCTAGATGTTGCCAGTCTAAACAAAATTGCTAGCTTATTGCTCTACGACTTGCAGAAGCGCATTAATAATTTAGGATATGGTTTGAAAATTAGACATAGCTTGAAGCGTCAGCTAGTTTCCGAAACTGCTCAGCAAAATGGTGGGGCTAGACCACTAAGACGCTTGATCGAGTCCGAACTAGAAAGACCGATATCCGAGGCTATCATCTCTGGAAAAGTTAAAAAAGGCGATACTGTGATTTTGGACACAAATAAGCTAGGAGAGGTTGTACTCGAGAGCCATAATACAGAAACTGTGAAGGTTCGCTAGTGACGAATTCTCAGTACAAAGTAAAGGCAAAGAAATTTCGCTTTAGTCGTGTTTTAGTAATTCTCTTATTGCTGACCGTTTTGGGGGCTTTAGTGGCTGAAATTATGCAACCTCGTCTTTGGCTTGATTTTGTGAATCGCCAGAATTATACACCCGATCAGCAAGTCTTAGAAATCACGGGTAAGATAAGGTTAACTAGCTCAGCTGAGAATTTGTTCTTGTCTTCGCGACCAAGTGTTGAGCTGGCAGACCAATTTAATTCCTATTGCGAAAGCCACGAAACGTCGATAGCTATTCTGGGTTGTTATGATGATGATCGCATATTCGTCTACAATATCACTGAGCCAAAGCTTAGTGGGGTCATGGAAACAACAGCAGCGCATGAGCTTTTACACGCTGCCTACGCTCGACTGAATTTTTTAGAGAAAGATAAAATAGATCAATTAATTAACCAGAATTATGATTCTATAAAAGATGACGATCTAGAGAAGCGACTAGAGTATTACAAGCGTAACGACCCAAGCTCTATTACCAATGAGCTACATTCTATTTTAGGGACGGAGGTGGAAAATTTATCGTCCGAGCTTGAAGAATATTACTCCAGGTATTTTTTACAACGCAAGGTGGTTCTGGGATTCTTTAACGATTACCGATCGCAGTTTGACAGTTTGCGCGAACGAGCAGAGCATCTCAAGAGCGAGATATCTCAGTTAGAGAAAGATTTAAGACAATCTGAGGCGACCTATGAAGTCAGATTGTCAGAGCTAAATAATGATATTGCCATCTTCAACAAGCGCGTTAACGAAGGGTATTATCACGAGGAGAGAGGGTTTATGGCGGATCGAAGGTTGCTGCTACAGCGGTCACAGTCAATCAATTCGGAAAGGGATTTGTTGACTCAGAAAATTAAAGAAATTAACCAGCTAATCGAGGAATATAACAGCAACGCTACTCAGTATAGCCAGCTTAGTCAAAGTCTAGATTCTCACTCGCTCTCGCCAGCGCCGACCTTATAGGGTAAAATATAGTTATGGCTAAAGCAAAGAGTCAGTTTGTTTGTCAAAATTGTGGTGCAGCCCACCGACGCTGGAGCGGCCGCTGCGAAAATTGTGGCGAATGGAATACTTTAGTTGAAGAGGTGATTGCTGAAGCCCCGAAGACTGCAATTGGGCGGAGTCAGCAAAGAGCCAGCGTTCTAAAGACAGAGGCGTTAAACCAAGAAACAAGGTTAAAGCCTGTTCTTAGGATGGCGAGCGGTATAGATGAGCTAGATTTTGTGTTAGGGGGCGGATTTGTTGAAGGGGGTGTGGTTCTTTTAGCGGGGCATCCCGGTGTGGGCAAAAGTACTCTGTTAATGCAGCTGTCTAGCTTTATAGTCACTTCTGGTAAAAAAGTTTTATATGTCAGTGGCGAGGAGTCATTTGGGCAAGTGGCAGACAGAGCCAGCCGCTTGAAGGTCCCAGCTAACGTTAAGATTGAGTTTGCCTCATCGGTCAATGCTGCCGATATTGCCAATACAATCTCTTCTAGTGCATATGATTTTGCGGTAGTTGATTCCGTACAAACCCTACAGCTTGATGAAATTAGTTCAGCGCCTGGTTCAGTAAGTCAGGTAACTAACTCATCTAATATTTTAATCAGAGCGGCCAAATCATCCAACACGGCCCTAGTTCTAGTGGGGCACGTTACGAAAGAGGGCAGTATTGCGGGGCCAAAAATATTAGAACATTTAGTTGATGTGGTGTTGCAGTTTGAAGGCGATAAATATGGTAGCTTCAAAACACTACGCGCTAGTAAGAACCGCTATGGTTCAACTAACGAAGTTGCGATTCTGGAAATGTTAGAGTCTGGCCTGAGGGTTGTCAAAAACCCGTCAGAGCACCTTTTGAAAGAACGAACTGATCAAGACGGGTCAATTATTCTAGCGTCGCTAGAGGGCAACCGACCGCTGTTGGTGGAAATACAGGCTTTAGTAAATAAGACAAACTTCGGCTATCCGAAGCGAACTTCATCCGGATTTGATACTAATCGGATGAACCTGCTGATAGCTGTTTTAGAGCAACGCACCAAGCTTAACTTGTCCGATAAGGACATTTATGTTAATGTTGTGGGTGGCTTAAAACTTAACGATCCAGCGGCTGACCTGGCGGTAGTCATGGCTATTGCTTCAAATGCAACTGGGCGTAAAATAGATCAGAATAAAGTTGTTTTTGGGGAAATTGGCTTGGGTGGTGAAGTTCGAAGTGTAAAGTTCACCGGTCAGCGCATAAAAGAAGCTAAAAAACTTGGTTTTGTGTCAGCGATTGGTCCAAAAGGGGACCAAAATACTAATTTTATTGAAGAAGTAAAGGATCTGCGTCAAGTACTAATTAAATATCTTGACAGAAAATAATAATGGAAATTTTTATACTAGTTATAGTAAGCGTAATATTAATTTTGTTAATCAGCTTAAAGTTTGATGTCTATCATTTGTCTCACCACCGTTCGGGGGAAAGACGGCGTATCTTGATAGATACGTCGGCCTTGATTGATGGTCGCATCTTGAGCTTAGCCAAAACTGGCTTTGTCGGTGATGAGTTAGTCATACCACGTAGCGTTGTTGGCGAGTTGCAGCTCTTAGCTGATAGCTCCGACTCAGAGAAGCGTTCTAGGGCTCGATTTGGTCTTGATGTCGTTGCCGACTTGCAAAAGATTGAAGGCCTGATGGTCACAATTTTGCCAGACAAGGCTTCGACGCCGGAGGGTGTTGATAATCGTCTTCTGGAGTTGGCCAAAAGTGGTGGATATTTATTACTAACTCTAGACTACAATCTAAACAAGGTTGCTAAGATTGAAAACACGACAGTCTTAAACGTAAATGAACTAGCACAGACTTTGAGGATGCAACTTTTGCCAGGTGAGGCGACCAGAATCAAGCTAACTCAGGCTGGATCAAATGACAATCAGGCTGTCGGCTATCTGCCTGATGGCACTATGGTGGTCGTAGCTGATGCTCGTAAACTAATTGGTAAAACTGTTGAGGTTGAGGCGACACGAACTATTCAAACCGAGGCTGGTAAGATGCTGTTTGCTAAGTTGAAGAAGCCAAAAGCTGACGTTAAGTCCGGTAATAACCGTCAACGCCAGTTTAATCGTAATAATAAAAAGCCATCGTCTTCGCGATAGCCTTTTACTGACTTAAATTCCGACAATTACTGGATCAGATTTGGTCCAGTAATTGTAGTTGTTGTGCTGTATAGTGCGGTGTCGCTAATGGAGGCTTTTAGGGCCTGTCCGTCTTCAGTCACTTCGATTTCAACAATCTGGTTAGTGGCGTTTCCGTTGTAGATTGTTTTACCGCCAAAAGTCACCGTTAAGTTGCTCAAAGCGTGAGTGCCTTTTACTACCGAGATTGATACTCTATATTTATTCTCTTCGATAGGCACAGGGCTGGTGATTTTGACACTAGGTTCTCTATCTGAACAGCTGTGGATATCATCGTCAGCGTTGGTGTCGTATCCATCTGGAGCCGTGATGATCTCTTTTTTAGTAATGGGGTCAGTTGATTTGACGATTTCAAGTTCTTCGCGAGCCGCTACTGGAGTACACTCGGTGGCCTTCTTCTTTGACACTTTATCAAACACCATTGTTTCGGTCTTGAGACCGGCTTTTGGATCGAACCAAGATGGCCAGATATCGGTTTTGCCCGCTACCGTCATCGTTTTAATCCCCTCTGGTGCGACCATTTTCTCACTGCTATTCCACTTACCTTGAGCTTCGTAAACTTTGTGGGAGCTAGCCATAAAGTCATTAAACATGCGTCTAGCCATAGTGTTTTGACTGGATTTAAGTGGCGCTCCATCGTGGTTGCCAATCCAAACTGCCATAGCTATTTTAGTAGAGAACCCAGCCATCCAAGAGTCCTTAGCTCGTCCAGCTCCGTTTTCGGTCGTGCCTGTTTTGGCTGCAGTCCAGACTCCAGGAACTTCAAATCCAAAGCTAGTAGCTTGAGCGTTGAAAACTAGGCGTCGAGCGTCTGGATCGGTTAGGATGTCGGCTATCATGTAGGCGACCTGTGGGTCGACTGCTTGTTTACCTTGGGCGTCTTTCCACAGTAGGAGCTGCTCGTTTCTAGAGTTTTTAACCTCTAAGACATACGATATTGGCTTGTACTGACCGTAGCGAGCAAGTGAGGCAAAAGCGTTGGCGTGTTCAACTTGTTTTACAGCACATCCGCCACCGATAGATGCGGATAGGTAAATTGGAGAATCTTTACAGTAGGATAAATCGCCTAAGTCTTGAGCAACTTTCACGGCCTCTTCTTTACCTGCAATATACATTGCCTTAACGGCTGGACGGTTTAGCGATGAACCTAGTGACTGACGGATGGTTACATTACCGTAAGTTTGTCTTGTATAGTTTTGGACGGTACACTTGCCAGTATTGCCGCCACAATAGAGAGCGTCGATATTCTCGTCTTTTAGGACTGATCCAGGACCATAATTTACGCCTGAGCGCTGCATGAATAGTGGGGCATAATCAACAATTGGCTTAATACTAGAGCCGGGTTCTAGGAGTGAGGTTGCGGCGTTGCGTTGGCCATATCCGGGTTTTGTAAAATCAACACTACCAACCATGGCTATGACTTGCGCTGTTTCTACATCAACACCGGTCAAGGCTATGTTGTCAGCCCCCCACTGAGGTAGGTCTGCTTTACTAGCTTCAACCGTGGCTTCAGCAGCTTTCTGAACTTCATAGTCAAGGGTGGTTTTAATCTTTAGCCCACCAGCGCGGACGGTTTTAATACCAAGTTTTGACTCAATTTCCTGCCGAGCCTCTAAGACGAAGTGGGGCGCTTTGATATCGCTTAGCTGGCTAGTAAGGGGTCGGATAGTGTCTAAAATAGCCACCTCTTTAGCAGTTTCCGCTTGCTCTTTAGAAATTGCCTTTATTTCTACCATATCGTTTAAGACTTTATGTTGTCTGGCGAGGAGGGCCTCGTTACCCGATATATTATATGGATCATATTTTGATGGATTGTTCGGAATGCCCGCCAGAAGAGCTGATTCCTCCAAATTTAACTCTTTAGCTGGTTTACCAAAATAAGTTTGAGCTGCTGACTCAACTCCGTTACGACGACCACCATATGGCGACTCATTGAGGTACATAGTTAATATCTGGTCCTTAGTGTAAAGCCTTTCAATTTCAGTTGCTAAAATAACCTCTTTAATTTTACGAGGTACTCCATTTAGACCACGTTTCTCAGCTTCGTCAGCAAAAAATACTTGTTTAACTAACTGCTGAGTGAGGGTTGAGCCTCCCTGGGTAGCGCCTCCTCGGAGATTGTTGATTACGGCTCGAAAAATACCCGTTAAACTGACACCTTTGTGGTTGTAGAATGTTTTATCTTCAACGGCTACCGTGGCTTTGCGCATGAAATCACTGATCTGATCACCTTCGACAGCTAGCTTATAATCACCCTCGCCCTTGTCTTCCCATAGCACGACATCGTTTCGATCGGTGTAGACGTTAACTGTAGTATAAATGCGACTGCTAATTTCACCGGCCTTTAGGTCGCCAATATCTCGTCGAAAATAAAGAAAAACTCCAACTGCCGAAATGGCGCCAACAACAAATAATATACCAAAGACCTTAGCAATAGCTTTTAGCCCATCAATCGAGAACAACCAGCCAAATAAATTTTTGGGATTGAGCCAATACAAGACTCTTTTCAGTGGACTTTTTGGCATTTCGGCCATTCTCTTAGCTCGACGCTTTAATCTAGCGTCTTTCTTTGACTTTTGGTTGCTAACAAGATTTGAGTAAAGACTCAGCCTTTTGTTCTTTGGTTTCTTCCTGCTCACGTATTTCCTTTATTAGTTTAGAACCTTATGTCCTCTTACGTCTATTATAGCATTATTATGCTACGTGTAGTGCATTACATTCTCTGGATTTACTGTTATAATAAGATGTAAATAAGGAGATGATATGAAGTTATCTGATGAACTTGTCTGGCGTAATTTGGTAAATCAAACCACTTTTGACGAAATTTCAGCCCTGGATGAAAAGTCGTATCGTTTTTATTTTGGCGTTGACCCAAGCGCTAGTAGCATGACTATCGGTAATTTAGCTTCGTTGCTCTTGGTAAAACGACTGGCTCTGGCTGGTCACAAACCTTACCTTCTGATTGGTGGCGCCACTGGTAGAATTGGCGATCCAGATGGTAAAAAAGATGAACGCATTCTGAAAGATCAGGAGGTGATTGACGCTAATGTCGCTAACATTACCGATCAATTTCGCCGCATATGCGGAGACGTCGACTTAGAGATTGTTAATAATGCCGACTGGTTCTCTAGCATAAATTACGTTGACTTTTTACAGATGGTTGGAAAGAATATGCCGATGAGTCAAATGTTAGGCCGCGACTTTATCAAGAATCGACTAGGCGAAGATGGTTCGGGTATTTCCTATGCGGAGTTCTCTTATGTCCTAATCCAAGCTTATGATTTTGTTCACCTGAACCGCGAGTATGGCGTGGAGCTACAACTTTGTGGAGCTGACCAATGGGGCAACTCTGTAACTGGTGTAGATTTATTGCGTCGTCTAGATAATAAGTCCGCTCACGTTTTATCAACGCCACTGGTTATAAACAAAACGACTGGTAAAAAATTTGGTAAGAGTGAGGACGGAGCAATTTGGGTGGATGATAATTTGACCAGCGTCTATAAGTTCTATCAGTTCTGGCTAAATTGTGACGATATCGGCGTAGAGGACTACCTCAAAATCTATACTTTCTTGTCGAAAGAAGAAATAGAGGCGGTGATGGTGAAGCAGAAGGCCAATCCTGAGTTACGTACAGGACAAAAGGTATTGGCTCATGAGGTTACAAAAGAGACTCATGGCTTAGCTCGTACTGAGAGTGTAGAGCGCGTCTCAAGTGTTCTATTTGGCGGGAGCGAATTTAGTTCACTCACCGAAGATGACTTAGAAGAGCTATCGCGTGAGATACCGACTGTAGCACCAAATGTGTCGGTAGTGGAGGCTTTAACGACTACTGGCTTGGCAAAAAGCAATAGTGAAGCCAGGAGGCTACTGGGGTCTGGCGCAATTTCTATTAATGGTGAAAAAATCACCCTCGACATCAAAATCACGAGTACCTGCTTGATGAAAAAGGGCAAAAATAGTTTCATTCTGGCTTATTGACCTATTAAATAAAGGAGGTTTTTTCAATGAAAAAGATAATAGCTTTTGATCTGGATGACACTCTGGCTGTGACTAAATCGCCCTTGTCGCCAAGAATGGCAGACCTGTTGGCTCGTCTCCTAGAGCAATATGAAGTCTGTATTATCAGCGGTGGAAAATTTGAGCTATTTCAGAGCCAGGTTATTGACCATCTAAAAGTTTCTGACGAGGCTCTAGCCAAACTCCATTTGATGCCGACTTGTGGTACGCGATATTATCGTTACGATGCATCTCTCCAATCGTGGAAAATGGTATATGCCGAGGATTTATCTGATGCTGAGAAAGTAAAAATCAGACAAGCGCTAGAAGATTCAGCTAAGGAGGTTGGGCTGTGGGTGGATAATCCATATGGTGATATTATTGAAGATCGGTTTAGTCAGATTACTTACTCGGCATTGGGGCAAGAAGCTCCCGCTGAAGAGAAATATCGTTGGGCTAAGGACAATACTAGTGAGAGGAAGTTGCTGCAAGAAAAGGTTTCGCAACGGTTGCCTGAACTGGAGGTCCGCATTGCTGGGACCACTAGTATAGACGTAACGCGCAAAGGTCTAGATAAGGCGTATGGTATGGGCAAGCTAATCGAGGAATTAGGAATAGCCAAGGAAGACATACTGTTCTTTGGTGACAAGCTTGAAGAGGGTGGCAATGACTATCCAGTAAAGGCTATGGGCATACGCTCAATTGAGGTTGACGGCTGGGAGGCAACAGCTTTTGCCTTAGAGGGAATTTTGGGAGTCACCGAATAATGAGCTTCTACACGTCGGCTTCTTTAGAAAAAATTAAAGGCGTTGGCGATGTTTCCCTGGCCAAATTGAAATTGGCCGGCATAGAGTCAAAGTTTGATTTAATCAATTTTTTGCCTAGAGACTATCGGTCGATTAATTTTGTTGAAAACTTATCCCTAGTTCATCCAGGAGAAATCACAGTTCGTGCTAGGGCTACTAATATTGTGTCGCGTCAGACCAGTCGTGTTACAACTATCCTGACCGCTGATCTGGTAGATAATTTTGGCAAGATTCAAGCAGTTTGGTTTAATCAGCCTTATCGTATCAATCAACTAAAATCTGGTGAATTCTATTTCACGGGTAATTTTGACCTTAATCGTGGTCGCTACCAACTAACTAACCCCAGTGTACGCCAGGTTAATCGGCAGAATAATATTTTAGCGCAAGATTATTTAGAGCCAGTTTATTCTCAGGTTCGCGGACTTAAAACCAGTTTTTTTACTAAAGTTATTGATAACATTAAGCCAGACATATTAACACTAAACGAGTCGTTGCCACTGGTTGTGGTCAGTAAAATGGGGTTATTGGCTCGCAGTGACGCCATGTATCAATTGCATTTTCCAAGTAGCCAAGATTTGCTAAAACAGGCCAGACACCGCATGCAGTTTGAAGACTATTTTCTGGCTAGTTTAGCGAGCACGATTAACGGGCTAAAACAGAAACATCAACCAACGCATAAGATCGAGGCTAATATCGATTTGGTTAAACAATTCGTTGCCCGCCTGAAGTTCAGCTTAACTGACGATCAGAAGAAAAGTATTTGGAAGATTATCAAGAGAATATCATCGGGTGACGTGATGAACCTACTCTTACAAGGTGACGTTGGTTCTGGCAAAACGCTAGTAGCAGAAGTAATTAGCTTGCTGGTGGCTAAAGCCGGCTTCCAAGTGGCGATATTAGCTCCTACTGAAGTTCTAGCATCGCAGCACCTAGCCACTTTCCAGCGTGATTTGACGGGTTTTCGTTTGAAAATTGAGCAGTTAACCGGCTCTACTAAAAATAAAAAAGCAATTTACGATAAACTATCGTCTGGTAAGATTGACATAGTAATTGGCACCCACGCACTTATTCAAGAGGCCGTTGAATTTAATAACCTAGCTTTAGTGGTAATTGATGAACAGCATCGTTTCGGCGTTAACCAACGCCAGGCCATTATCTCCAAGGCAAAACTAATGCCGCATTTACTGGCTATGACGGCCACGCCTATTCCGCGTTCATTAGCGCTAGCTATCAAGAACGAAATCTCAATTGCTTCTATTAGACAGAAGCCAGCTAACCGCATGCCAATCGAAACGCAGGTTTACCGCGACAGAGATCGGTCAAAGGTCTATGATTTGGTTAAACAACAGTTGGAGAATGGTCGACAAGCTTATATAATTTGTGGGCGAATCGACGATTCTGATGAAGATCAATTAGTATCAGTTGAAGCTCACTATAAAACTCTGCAAGCCGGCGCGTTATCCGAATATAAACTGGCCATGCTCCACGGTAAAATGAAACCTGACGAAAAGGGTCGGTTAATGGACGATTTTAAGGCTGGGAAGATCGATGTGCTAGTTTCTACAACTGTGGTCGAAGTCGGTGTAGATGTAGCGAATGCCACTGTCATTGTAATAAATGACGCGGAGAACTACGGCTTAAGCCAGTTGCACCAGCTCCGCGGTCGAGTCGGCCGAAGTGACCTGCAAAGTTACTGTTATTTAATAACCACACTAGACGAACCGAATGAGCGACTTTCGGCTATAGCCAGTTCGCAAGACGGCTTTTATTTGTCTGAGGTTGATTTGAAGTTGCGTGGCTCTGGTAATGTCTACGGTAACCAACAACATGGCTGGTTTAGTTTTGAAGCTGACACTCAAGCCATTGAGCAAGCTCAAGAAGCGGTAGAGGCCTACCTGGCCGACTTAAAAGAGCGCAATAAGACAATTGAAGACGATTTAGAGGATTGGCCAGAGTTAAAAGAAAGACTTGGTCAGTTCGATCGAGTAACGGTACTTAACTAATGCGTATCATTGCCGGAAAGTATGGTGGATTGACTCTAGAGTCGCCAAAAGTAAAATCAATTCATCCAATGGGTGAGCGGATTAGAGGCGCAATCTTCAACTCGCTTTATGACAAAATCATTGGCGCGACGGTTCTAGATTTGTTTTCTGGCTCGGGGTCAGTTGGGCTAGAGGCATTGAGCCGGGGCGCCAAAGCAGTTTATCTGGTCGACAAAGATCGACGAGCAACAGATGTAATACGTTCTAATGTTAAAAAACTTACCGATGAAGATCAGTCTCGTGCTAAGATTTTTCCAGTCTCTGTTTTGAAATTTTTTGAGCAAAACCCGACATTGCGATTTGATTTTATTTTTGCTGACCCACCTTATGATGATGTCGATATAAAAAACCTTTTATCACTTGGCGAATTTATTCATGCCGAAGGGGCTCTCATACTGTCTATCCCAAAACAAATGAGTGGTCCCGACTTGCCCGGTCTTAAGCTTAATAAAACCTCAACCTACGCTGATGCTAGAATAGCTTTTTACACCAAAGAGTAGGCTTCTTGTATTTTTATACAAAATATGCTATAATGAGAAGATAGCCTTATTTTCGGGGCTATTTTATTATTTATCCGTTAAATTCAACGAGTTTTTCAATAGTTTTTTGAGTAACTAGAGTATTGCGGATATCGGTGCGAACGCGAGGACTGTCAAGTTGCTTTAGAGTAGCCTCGTCTTTTCCGTACTGAGACTTCAGTTTTTCTAATTGTTCTTCTATTTCTGGCTCTTCAACTATAATCTCTAGTTCTTTTGAAACCTCGGATAGGGCTAATCCGGCCTTAACTCTCGTTTCAGCGGCTGGGTTTAGTTCGGACTCAACCCATTCATTATAATTTTTACCAATACTGTCCAGCCATTGTTCTAAAGTCACGCTTCGATAAGATAAGTTCTGACGAAACTCTTGCTCAATAGCGCGGACTTGGTCATTTTTCAGAACCTCTGGGACAACAGTCTTGGTGTTTTTAGCCAAGGCCTCGACTAGCTTATTTTTGAAGTCCTCCACGGAGGCCTCTTCCTTAGACAATAACAGATTCTTCTTGATGTCAGCTTTTAATTCATCCAGAGTCTTAAACATCTTGGTCTTTTTAGCTAGTTCGTCATTAATTTCTGGTAGTTTAAGTTCGACAACTTTTTTAAGCTCGACTTCGAACTTAGCTTCGGCGCCAGCTAATGACTTCTCACCATAATCTTTAGGAAAAGTTACTGTGATGTTAAATTTTTCACCAGCTTTGTGACCAACAATCTGGTCTTCAAAACCTGGAATAAACTTGCCTGAGCCAAGCTCTAGTGGGAAATCTTTACTTTCCCCACCGGCAAAAGGCTCCCCATCTTTAAAGCCTTTAAAGTCGATTGTAGTACGGTCGCCATTTTTTGCGTCGCGATCGACTTCAACTTCCTCGGCAAAGCTTTTTTGGATATGTTCAAGTGTCTCACTGACGTCTTCGTCGGACACCTTTACTGGCTCTTTTTTAACTTTTAGTTTGCGATAATTTGGTAACTTAATTTGTGGCAGAACCTCGAATACTGCTCTAAATTCTAATTCCTGCTCGGGCACAAACTTATCAATTGTGACACTCGGTTGATCCAGAGGGGTAATATTCTCTTCGTTGAAAGCCTGAATTAAATATTGGTTCACTGCTGTATCAAGCGTGTGCTCGGACAAAACATTTTGGTCGGTATTTTGTTTAACTACGCCAAGTGGCGCCTTGCCTTCACGAAAGCCTTTAGCTTTAGTTTTTTTTGCAATCTTTTTTAAAGCTTGTTCCTGCGCACTGGCGAGTTCTTGGGCGGTCAAGCTAATTTTAAATTCTAACTTGGCCTCTTTTAGGTCTTTTCTCTCAAGTTTCATAGATTATATTCTATCAAAAACTGAGGTATTTAGCTAATCTTTGCTGGTTTCTTCTCAGTCGGCTTCTTTTTTTCTGAACTCGTCTTTTTTTGGCTTCGGGCCATAATTCTCTCTAGCCGACGAGTATAAAACATTAATATAAACGCTACTATAACTAAAATTACACCTATAACAATATCAATAGGTCTAATTTCGGGTTTACCTGCGGTGATAACAAAGTAGGCGCAAATACCGAGCAGTAGTACGTTGACAATAATTCGAAATTTAGACCATTTATTCATACTTATGATTTTAGCACATGTTGCTTAATGTATTGATACATCACGATGCCGGCAGCGACGCCAACATTAATTGAGCGAGTTGAGCCAAATTGTTCAATTTCCACCATAGTTTCGCAGTGTTTAAGGAGTTGATTGCTGATACCAGCGGCTTCGCTTCCAAAAATTAAAATTGAATCTCTAGGAAAGTTAAATTGTCCAAGCGGTTGAGCTCCAGGTTGGTTATCAATTGCAACTAAAGTCTTGCCATTAATTTTACTGAGGAAATCATCTAGTGTTGGGTAATGCAGAACTTCGAGATATCGATTTGTTACCATTGCGCCACGCTTGTTCCACTGTTTCCGACCTATGATATGTACGGTTCTAGCGTTAAAGGCGTTGGCGCTACGCACAATTGTTCCCATATTAAAATCGTGGTCCAAGTTTTCAATTGCAATTTCCAAACAAGTTCTCTTACTCGATAAGTGTTCTATGATGGCGGAGTTTTTCCAATAGCGATAATCATCAGCGACGTTACGAGTATCGCCGTTTTTTAAGAGTTCTTGGTCATATTTTTCATCTGTTGGCCATGGTTTAGGGTGCGGACCAACGCCTCTTTTAGTAGAAGATTCCATTATAATAGTCGTTCACCGTGCTGCTGACGACATCTTTTAATGGCGTAGGTTCTTTGACTCCTGGGTTCATGGTGCCGTCTGGGTCAAACGCTTTTCTAATTTGTTTAAACATCCTTAATAGGTCTTCATTAGCGTTCTGGTAGACGAACGGAGATTTAAGTCTGCCTTCGCCCTCGCCAGCACAAACAATCCCATCAAGATCGTTAACCAGTTTCGTGACTGCGCCCAACAAGCGGTAAACCTTTTGTTTATCGCCGGTCGATTTGAGATTAAATTCAGTCTGCAGGTTCATAATCCCAGTAGCGCAAGAACCGTAATACGGTAGACTAATATTTAATTTTTCTGAAATATAAGCTAGCCCTTTGATGAAATCTTTGAAGCGAAAAATAGGGATTTGCAAGCCATTAACCAATGCTACATTTTGAGTTTCGCGTTGGTCATTACTAAAGACCAAAGGAATATCTCTGATAGACTCGAGCTGTTTAACTTCTTCCTCATTGGCTGAAGTTAGACCAAAGCCTTTGTGCTCCGCGATGATGGCTGATGCTTTTTTGGCCAGTTTCTTGGCAGCATACTTGTTCTTAGTATTCCATTTGGATAACAAATAGACAGCCGGTGTTTGGGCAAAAGTCTCCAGGGCTTGATCGTAAAATGCAAACGACTTACCATTTTCGATGGCGTTAGCTAAAATATCGGCGTGGTAAATTTCGCAGTAGGCTGGCTCGAGTTTAAGTAGCGCCTCTTGTGCGTCAAGGGCATCATCAGTATTTAAGAATGAAGCTACCGCTACTTGTGGCTCAGGCATTAAAATATCGAGTTTTAAAATAGCCTCAGAAATTAAACCGAGCGTGCCTTGTGAACCAATTAAAAGGGGCGTTAAATCAAACGAGCCATCTTTTCTTTTGACTAGCGCAATAGAATGATAGCCAAAGTTATCAGTTCGTGCTGTGTCGATTTTTTCAAGCAACTCACCGTTCTCTTCGATAATCTTGTCTATTTCGCGATATACCTCGCCTTCGAAACTAGCTAGACCCAGTTTCTTGTCTAGTTCGCGACGTGATAGCCTCTTGGTTTGTATGATGTCCCCATTGGATAGAACCACTTCAAGCTGATCGATTGTTTCGGAGATGTCTTTAACTTTTGATATATTCAACTTAGCATTGTTTGATCCAAGAACACCACCGATAGTTTGATTGTCGGAAACTTCAAATGGCAAACAAAGCCCGTGGCTCTTGGCAAGAGCATCAATTTTAGCAACTTCAGCTCCAGCCTGGACGTGCACTAATCCCTGATTTTCGTCGATGTCTAAGACTTGGTTCAGATACCGATTAAGGTCAATGACGAAGTCTCGTCCAATGGCGGCTCCGGTTTGACTGTGCCCCTTACCTCGAGCGGTTATGCCAATAGGCTTGCCTTTTTTACCCAATTGAGAGGTTAATTTAGCGACTTTGCGCAGATCGTCAGTTGATCGTGGAAATATAACACCGGTAGGGGCAATCCGCAAGACGCTACGATCGCGAGAATAGTTGAGTCGAACAACTGGTGTGGTCAAAGCTTCACCGGTCAGGTTATTGTTCAGATACTGGGCAATTTTATTCATGTTTAGTCTCCAAAAAACATCATAGTTAAACTAATTTTAGCACAAGCGGTCCTAAAAGATAAAAATAAATAAGCACGTTATGAAAATATAATACCGATAACTTATTCCGACGGTTTCCATTTTTTATCAATTAGAAAGTTGCCTTCCTTATCTCTATAATATGCCGTGCCGTAATCTGAATCCAAAAAAGGCATAATGTCTGGGTCATAATTACAAATAGTATTTAAGTGATAAACTCCCGAATTACTAGGGTCATTAGCATACTCATCAGATTCATCTCCGGCAAAAAAGCACCAACCGCTGTCTGGATATTTTCCAACAGGATTGTCTCTATATATAAAACCTACCTTACAACCATCTACTGTAATTCTATCAGTAGCAAGGCAGTCTAAATTTGAATCTATTAATTTTTTAATGTCGTCAGCTTTTAATCTGAAATCTTTATTTGACATAATATCGCTCTCTATTATTTTACTAAACCAAGGGTTTTTGCTTATGGCTATTGGAGAAACTCCTCGTCTTTATCATATAACATCTTTCATGAATTGAATCATATAACCACAAATTCTCTTAAATTTTGTCCGCGCTACCTCTGAGCGCCAACATGGTTAAAATAAAACGTTGCTTGACGGTATGGCTAGCGTTGTATTATGCTTGAAGTAATAATCTGGAGGTCGTATGAAAACTAGGCGGTTTGCTCGCAAAATTAATCTGGTGATTCTTGCAATTATCTTTGCATTCACGGGAATACTACTAAATGCTCAGAAATCTGGTGCTTTAGAAGCAGTGTCAATAGATCTGGAAGCCGCAATCGAGGAAGACGATAGCAGTGGCAGTGGTTCGCTCTTTTTCGGGCAAAACCATTATTACAGCGTTGTTCTTAGGGGTAATGGTGAAGCGATTGTCTATGGTAAATTAGTCACGACCAACTTTACGGAAGAGACCATGAAGACGTATAAGTTTTCTTTACCAGCCATCCACCCGTATGAGATGACAATCTATCAAATGGAATTGCCTCAGGAGTGTGCGGAATATGATTTTAAACGAGCCTGCTTAAAGTACGTAGACCCCGATTACACTAATGGAAGCCGACTCTATTACTATGATGGCTCTTCTGTGGCATCTTATACTAAGGCAAAGTATCAGCGATCTGAAGACAATACCTTTCTGGTCGAGCTCCCAAAAGAGGTTGCTCCAAACAAGACGACAGCTTTGATAATATCCTATGCTACCAAAGACTACGTAACTAAGGGCTTGTCAACGTTTAAGTATAATTTTGAAACTGCTGAAGTTGATTCGCGCATTAAGGAGGTGTCTGTAGCGATTGATGTTGATAGTGATCTTGTCTTGCGCGGCCGGCCGTCTCAGGTGAATTATGACTCTAGTGCTTCGATAAAAAACGAGTTGGATAGCGGTAGCTCTTTAGAGAGTAGAGATCTTGATAGGGTGCAACACCAAATTGGTCGTGCGGGCATATTAGTAAAAGAGGCCAATGATCTTGCCCCGTACGAGACTCTTTCGGTCAGTGGTGAATATGCCCAAAACTGGTTCCTGCTTAACTTGACTAGGTTAATCTGGATTGTGGTTGGTTTAGCCATCTTGATTGTTTCGATCTTATGTGCAGTTAAGTTCTACCGAAAATCTCGTGCCAACAAGGCAAAGGTTGTAAAAAAAACAACGTTAAGTAGTGATAAGCCACAACCAAAGCAAACAAAAAACGAACCTGTGGTTAGTGAGCCGGTTAACCCAATCTTTTCTAGAAGGAATATCTTGTCGGGGTTGGTTGGAGCCATCGCTTCATCAGCCGTACTTCTAGCTACTCCGTTCTTAGCCTCCTGGCAAAGCCCGGCTCGTTCTTATGTCGATGGTTATGAGGTCTCACCGATTCTGTCATTTCCACTTCTAGCCATGAAGATATCTTTGGCTGTAATTGCCTTCTTCACAGCAATTCTTTATCCGGCAATTAGGGCTGCTATGAAGTCTGGGCGAAAATCTTTTCTTCATGTGATTGGGCTAGAGCTACTGTGGCTCACAATCCTCGTTATTATCTTTTCTGTGGTAATTTTAGTTTTTCACGCAGGCGTCGCTACAAACCCCTCTAGTTCGTGGGATATTCTCTATCGGTAGGAGGGAGCATAAATGAGCGGCAGTCGTCCAGATGTAGTTTCAGATGGCTCAATCAGCGGTGACTTGAAGCCCAGCCAAATCAGTCCTAGCGTCAATGTTTTAAAAATCTTGGCCATTGTGACGATGACGATTGACCATATTGGTTTCTTTCTATTTCCGAACGTCCTAGTTTTTAGAATTATCGGCCGCTTAGCTATGCCGATTTTTGTTTTTTTAACTGCTGAAACTGTTCGTCGTGGTAAAAACGTTTTAGGATATTTTTGGCGTCTCATCGCCTTGGCGATTTTTGCCCAAGTAGTTCTTTATTTTGCTATAGGCATCAATCACTTTAATATCGTATTTAACTTAGCCGGGCTAGTTGTACTCTTAGCTGGTTCGACCTGGGCAAAGTTGCTCCTAATCCCTTTCTATGTGTTTTGTGACATAGAATATGGTTGGCTAGTGCTAGCTTTGGGTGCTACATTTTATTATGTAAAAAATCAGTTCCTGGCTTTAATTATCCTATCGGTCAGCCTTGCTGTAGATAGTGTTTTGAATATCTTTCAGAGCAATGCGCAAAGTTATATCGCCCTTATACAACCATTCGCCCAGCTTTCGCTTTTAGCAATCTTTTTAACTGAGAAATTTAATAACTGGCTTAGACAACACCGGTTGTTTATGTTTAAGATGCCTCGTTATTTCTTTTATCTTTACTACCCATCGCACCAGGTAGTTTTGGCTTTAGTATATAAATTATTGAACTAACTTCAGATCGTATTTTTGCAAGTTATCTATTCCGCCATAATCTTTGACGTTGGTAAATCCAGCTGCTTCTAAAATTTGCTTGGCAGCGGCCGAGCGATTTCCGCTACGACAATAGACGGCTATCGGGGCGTCTTTGTCTAAATCGGGTAGTTTACCTGCTTGCAAATCTGTGACCGGAAGTAGCTCTGCGCCTTCGGCATGACCGTCTGAATATTCTTCTGCCGTACGAACATCAAAGACTTTTGTTTTCTCTACCAACATTTCGTTACCATCATCTTCTGGCGGCTTCGCCCCGAAGCATGTTGAACCTCCTGAACAGTTGATCATAAACACTAACCCCATAATCGATCCTAGAATCCCTAAACTTATAAAAAATCTTTTCATAAATCATATTATATTATATAGTAGTTTAGCAATTTTATTGTTCACTGTCGTTAAATTGTGCGTGAATGCGGGAGTTCACTTAATAGGCTAAGCTGTGCCTCTTTGTAGAGTGGCTGGTTTGCGATTAAGGTAGAGTTTGTGCAGTTCTCCTACAATCAGCGGCACAATAGATAGCCCGATGGCGACCAACCAATGACCCCAGCTCAGAGGGGCGCAATAAAAGATTTCGGCTAGGAACGGCACTGTAGCGACAACGGCGGTCAATCCAATTGACCCCATAATGCCCCAAAATAGCGCTGGGTTTGACATTATGCCAATCTTAAATAATGACTTGTTGTAACTTCTAATATTAAAGCTGTTTATTACCGAAGACCAAGC
>CAZRIZ010000005.1:17630-35904 GCA_964600285.1 uncultured Candidatus Saccharibacteria bacterium | reverse complement strand
GTTGTGGTATCTCAGTTGATTCGTTCAGCTGGGGTTTTCTTTAATGCTGTTGAGACAAACGGTAAAAAGCACTTCGGTGCCAAAGTTATACCTGGACGTGGTGCTTGGCTGGAATTTGAGACCGCCAGCAATGGTGCAATCTATGTTAAGATTGACCGTCGTCGTAAACTACCAATCACAACTTTCCTAAGAGCTCTAAAATACAATACCAACAAAGACATTAAGGCCTTATTTGCAGATGTTGATACTGGAGAACTAAGCTTTATTGATGCAACTCTAGAAAAAGATCCTGCACAGACTAGCTCAGAGGCTTTGCTTGAAACTTTCCGTCGCCTGCGCCCAGGCGACTTGGCCACCGTTGATAACGCACGTGGCATGATTGAAAAGATGTTCTTTGATTTCAAGCGCTATGATTATAGCCGAGTTGGTCGTTACAAGATGAACAAACGTTTGGGAATTGATTTACCAAATACTCAAAAATATCGCGTTTTCCAAATTAGTGATTTCGTGGCAATTGTCGCTGAAATCATTCGCTTGAACAACACTCAAGGCGAACCTGATGATATTGATTCGTTGTCAAATCGCCGAGTTAAATCGGTTGGTGAGCTAGTAGCTCGTCAGTTCCGTGTTGGCGTTCTGCGTATGCAACGTAATATTATGGATCGAATGAGTAACACTAGCGTAGTGGATTCATCATCTGTAACTCCAGCCCAACTTATCAATGCTCGTCCGATTGTTGCCTCGGTGCGTGAATTCTTTGCTAGCTCACAGCTATCACAGTTGATGGATCAGGCTAACCCGCTTTCAGAGTTAGCTCACAAGCGAACTTTGAGCTCGATGGGTCCTGGCGGATTAACGCGTGAACGTGCTGGATTTGAAGTTCGTGATGCTCACCCGACTCACTATGGTCGAGTTTGTGCTGTTGAAACTCCTGAGGGTGGCAACATTGGCTTGGTGCTAAAACTTGCAACTTACGCTCGAATCAATAGCTATGGTTTTATTGAAACCCCATATATGAAAGTTAAAGACGGCAAGGTCACAAAAGAGATTGTCTATCTCGATGCTGACCAAGAGATTCCTGAAGTTATTGCCGATGCCGGTGAAAAAATTAACGAAAAAGGCGAGTTTGTCGATGAACGTGTTTCAGCTCGTAAGGAACTGCATCCTGTCCAAGTTGACGCTTCAGAAGTTACTTTGATGGACGCAGCTTATAGTCAGATTTTAGGTTCAACTGCTGGTTTAGTTCCGTTTATCGAAAAAACTCGAGTTGACCGTGCTTTGACTGGTTCGAACATGCAACGTCAGGCTGTGCCTTTGATTAAAACTGAAGCTCCATTAGTTGGAACTGGCATGGAAAAAGCTGTTGCTCAAAATTCATCTCAGCTAGTTTTGGCTGAGGCCGATGGCGAAGTTACCCGAGCTGATGCCGATGTCGTAGTTGTTAAATACAAGACTGGTGAAAAAACTTATCAATTAGTCCACTTCAAAAAGACAAATGAAGATCGCTGTTTTGACCAACGTGTCGTAGTCAGTCGTGGCCAAAAAGTTAAAAAAGGCGATGCCTTAATCGAGGGCGCATCAGTTGCCGACGGTGAAATCGCACTTGGACGAAACATGCTAGTGGCCTTTATGCCATGGAATGGTTTCAATATGGACGACGCCATTATTGTGTCTCGTCGTTTGGTTGAAGACGATTCGCTTACAAGTATCAATATTAAAGATTATGTTGTCGAGGTTCGCGAAACTAAATTAGGACCTGAAATTGTTACTCGAGATATTCCTAATGTGTCAGAAGAGAGTTTGCGTCACTTAGACGAAGACGGTATCGTCCAAATTGGTTCAGAAGTTAGAACTGGTGATGTCTTGGTTGGTAAAATTACTCCAAAAGGCGAGCAGGAATTGTCGAGTGAAGAACGATTGCTTCGAGCTATCTTTGGTGAAAAGGCTAAAGACGTGCGTGATACTTCAAAGCGTATGGATAATGCTGGTGGCGGTAAAGTTATTGGCGTTAAGGTGTTCCGACGTGATGATGGTCATGAGCTAAAAGCTGGCGTTTTGATGCAGATACAGATATTTGTTGCTCAGACTCGAAAAATTCAAGTAGGCGATAAGTTAGCTGGTCGTTACGGCAACAAGGGTGTTATTGCTCGAGTATTACCGACGGAAGATATGCCGTACATGGCTGACGGAACTCCAGTTGATATCATTTTGAATCCGCTAGGCGTGCCGAGTCGTATGAATCTAGGACAGTTGTTTGAAGTGCCTCTTGGTATGGCAGCGCGCGAACTAGGTTATAAGGTTGCGACAGTGTCATATAACGGTGTTCCAGAAGATGTTATTTCTAGCGAGTTGGAAAAGGCTGGTCTTGATAAGAGCGGTAAGGTGCGTCTTTACGATGGCTGCACCGGTGATATATTTGAAGAGCCTGTAACTGTTGGTGTGATGCACCTTATGAAGTTGCACCACATGGTAGCTGATAAGATTCATGCTCGCTCAACTGGTCCATACACAATGGTGACTCAACAGCCCTTGGGTGGTAAAGCCCAAAATGGTGGTCAGCGTTTCGGAGAGATGGAAGTCTGGGCACTAGAAGCTTACGGCGCCGCTACGACTTTGCAAGAAATGTTGACGATTAAGTCAGACGACGTCTTTGGTCGTGCCAAAGCTTATGAATCGATTATTAAACATGAACCCATTGTGGGTCCAAAAGTGCCAGAATCGTTTAACGTTTTGGTTAAGGAATTGCAGGGTCTTGGCTTGAGAGTTGACTTAATAAATACTGACGACAATGCAACAATTGATGCGAATGAAAGTAGTACTGGTGAGGTAGCGCCTTCTTCTGATTTAATCTCAGAGGCGGTCGGTGAGGAAACTCCTGATTTCCAAGAAGGTGATGAATTACCTGGTATGCAAATAGAAGACGCGACTGAAACAAGTGAAGTCGCAGAGGAGGAACAATAATGCCACGTTTTAACCCTACCAACCGCGATATTGACTTTAACGCTGTCCGATTGGCAGTCGCTTCATCGGAAGACATCTTAAGATGGAGCCACGGTGAAGTCACAAAGCCAGAGACGATCAATTATCGAACCCAAAAACCAGAGCGTGACGGTCTATTCTGTGAACGTATTTTTGGACCAGTCAAAGACATCAACCCACACGACAGTAAATTCAAGGGAGTTCGCTCTCGAGAAGCTGCTGTTGATAAAAATGGTGAATTAGTAACTAAATCAATCGTGCGTCGCGAACGGATGGGTCATATCGATTTAGCCGTGCCAGTAGCTCATATCTGGTTCATGCGTGGTACTCCCAGTGCAATGAGCTTGCTATTGGGCATGACGGTTAAGAATATAGAAAGAATTGTTTACTTTGCTAGTTATGTCGTTTTGGCAGTTGATGACGAGAAACGAACTCAAATGCTAGAAGATCTTGAAGTCACGACTAAAGCTGGTAAGCAAGCTATTGAACTTCGCTATGAAAAAGAAGCGACCGAGAAAACTGATGTTGAAATAGCCAAATTAGTTAAAGAGCGCAACAAGGAACTAGAAGAGCTTGAGGCTGAGTATGTCCAAAAGAATAGTCAGCTCGAATCGCTTACTAAGTGGGCTTTAATCTCTGAAACTGACTATCGCAACCTACCAGACGAATTGGCTGACATAGTCACAGTTGGCATGGGAGCGAAAGCTATCAAGCAAATGCTAGACGAGATTGACATTGACAAGCTAATTGTTAGTTTGACCGAAGAAGCTGAAAAGGCCAAAGGACAACGTCACAAAAAGTTGCTTAAACGATTGAAAACTCTTGAAAGCATGAAGTTGGCTGGTATTAAAGCAAACAGTTTGTGCTTGACCGTCTTGCCAGTTATTCCACCAGATCTACGACCGATGGTCCAGCTAGCTGGTGGTCGTTTTGCAACGTCTGACCTAAACGATTTGTATCGTCGAGTTATCAATCGCAATAATCGCTTAAAGAAACTAATTGACTTAAAAGCTCCTGATGTAATCTGCCGAAATGAAATGCGCATGCTGCAAGAAGCAGTTGATGCCTTAATTGACAATAACGCCACTAGAAGTAATCGTGGTGCGTCATCGGCCGGCAATCGCCGAAAGCTTAAGAGCCTTAGCGATATGCTAAAAGGCAAACAAGGTCGTTTTCGTCAGAACTTGCTCGGTAAGCGTGTTGACTACTCTGGACGTTCTGTAATCGTAGTTGGTCCAGATTTGAAGATTGATGAATGTGGTTTGCCAAAACAAATGGCAGTAGAGTTATTCAAACCATTCATAATCTCTTGGTTAATTCGCAATGAATACGCTTTTAATATCAAGTCAGCTACTCGATTAATCGAAGCTGGTGAGGCTTGTGTCTGGGACGCGCTGGACGATGTTATCAAAGATCGCTACGTACTGCTTAACCGTGCCCCAAGCTTGCACCGCTTGAGTGTTCAGGCCTTCAAGCCAGTGTTAGTTGATGGTAAAGCCGTCAAGCTACACCCATTAGTCGCTAATGGCTTTAATGCCGATTACGACGGTGATCAGATGGCGGTTCACTTGCCACTTTCTCAGAAGGCGCAAGAAGAAGCTCGTGACTTAATGACACCAGTTAACAACTTGCTAAAACCGGCAGATGGTTCGCCAGTGTTGTCAATTGCTCAGGATATCGTGTTGGGCAATTATTACCTAACTTACGATAAACCATCTGCACAGACTAAAGAGCGAAAAGCTTTTGCCTCGGTTTATGAAGCTGAAGCTGCCTATAACAATGATAAGATTGAATTGCAAACCCCGATTCGTGTTTTTGCCAAGGGAGAAATTCGCAACACAACGCTAGGTCGAACCTACTTTAACGAGGCCTTGCCGGAAGATTTCCCATATCAAGAAGACGTGATGACTAAGAAGCAAATCAAAAAAGTCTTGGCTAAAATCTATGACCAAGATGGTCCTGTCGCGACAACCGAGACAGCTGATAGACTTAAGGAACTAGCATTTAAGTACGCTACCATTGGCGCTGTTTCAATTGGACGCAACGATTACATCTACTTTGATGACGTTGATGACTTCATCAAAGAGGGTGATCAACACGCTGCAGAGATTTCAGTTAGCTTTGAAGATGGCTTAGTATCTGATGAAGAGCGCTATTCTCTAACAGTTCAGAACTGGCGCACTGTCGATAAAAAGATTAGTGAGTATATCCAAGAAAAGCTAAAAACTATGGATACTCCTATTAGTATTATGGTTGACTCTGGTGCTCGTGGTGATATTTCTAACGTTAAGATGGGAAGCTCGATGATCGGTATTCAGGTTGATACAACTAACCGTGAAATTGAGTTGCCGATTCGCCACAGCTATATCGAAGGTTTATCATCACTTGAAGCCTATGTTGCAACTCGTGGTTCGCGTAAAGGTCTGATTGATACAGCTTTGAAAACTGCCGATTCTGGTTATTTGACCCGTCGTTTGGTTGATGTTGCACAAGATGTCTTTACGACTGAAAATGAAGATGAGCCAAATGATCCTGGTTTTGAGATCTTCCGAGGTGATACCGAGGTCACTATGATAAGCTTCGGTGAGCGACTTTATGGTCGTTATGCTGCAGAAGATGTTGCTGATTACGTTAAGAAAAATGAGTTGATAACTAAGGCGGTAGCTGCGAAGATTGAGGCTGATGAGTCAATTAAGAGCGTTAAGATTCAAAGCATTTTGACCGCTAACACCACTCATGGCATTAGTCGCAAGAGTTACGGCATCGATATGTCTACTGGTGAGTTAGTGCGATCGCATCAACCAGTTGGTGTAATTGCTGCGCAGTCAGTCGGAGAGCCTGGTACTCAGCTTACTCTAAACACGTTCCACAGCTCAGGCGTTGGTGGTTCGGATATCACAACTGGTCTACCACGTGTAGAGGAGTTGTTTGAGGCTCGCGTGCCGAAGGGCGAAGCTCTTCTTGCCGAACTGGATGGCGTAATTGACATTTGGGAAAAAGACGATAAGTTTACAATTCAACTTAAGCCTACAGAAGCCAAAGTCGAGACTATTGAACTCGGTGAGGCCGTAGTCAAAGTTAAGACTGGTGACGAAGTAAAAGTTGGTGACGTTGTCGCTGAAACAGATGAGAATACATCAATTGTCGCTACGATTGACGGCAGAGTAAAACTTGGCAAGAACAAGGTTGAAATTACTGGTCAAACTGAAGCTCCGCTTCAATACGAAGTGTCGACTTTAATACAGCTACTAGTTAAGGCTGGTGATAAAGTTAAGGCTGGCGATAGGTTAACCTCAGGCTCTATCAACTTGCATGATTTGATGAGACTAAAGGGCATCGCCGCTACTGAGCGTTACATCATCAATGAGGTTCTAAGAATCTATGCCGCTCAGGGTCAAGATGTTGCCGATAAGCATTTGGAGATTATTGTCAAACAAATGTTTAGTCGAGTGCAAATTGAAGATCCCGGTGATTCAAGCTTCGTAATGGGTGATATTGTCTCTCGAGCTGCCGTTATAGATGATAATGAAATCTTAAAGAGTCAGAACAAAAAAGAGATTGCCTACAGGCAACTCCTACTTGGTATCACCAAGGTTTCTATCTGGAGCGATAGCTTCTTATCAGCTGCTTCTTTCCAAGACACCACTAGGGTCTTAATCAATGCTGCCACTAGCGGTCGAGTTGACAACCTAAAGGGTCTAAAAGAGAATGTTATCATCGGTCATAAAATTCCAGTTGGAACTGGCGTTGTAGATGATACTGACTATAGCCAAATTGACACAGACGAAGAACCAGATCATCGTGATGAAGAATATGTCTCAAATGAAGATTTAACGCAAAGTCATGAACTTGACGATGAGTTTGTCGACAAAGAGTCTCAAGCTGATGAAATGAAAGACGTCGCTGAAGGTTAAAATTCCAAGGCTAGTCTCTAATAAAAATACCCGTTTGATTTAACGGGTATTTTTAACAGAAGGGCTTATTATTTGTACTAATAAGATGCCCTAATTAACGTTCAATGGACTAGCCACTAAAATTATGAGACAATAAAGAGTCAATATGTTAAGAATTCTTAAGCATCTTAAACCGTATGCGTGGCTCGTAGTGCTGGTGGTTGTTCTGACCTACGTGCAGGTTTTAGCTAATTTGCAGCTACCAGACTATATGGCTAAAATCGTCAGCAGTGGTGTTATCGGTGGTGATATGGACGCTATTTATAAAAATGGCGTTATGATGCTGTTGGTGACTTTGATTGGTAGTCTAGCGGCAGTTGCGGTTGGCTTCTTAGTATCACGAACGGCAACCGGTCTGGCGCGCGATTTACGGCATAAAGTTTTCAAGAAAGTTGAGGGTTTTTCGATTGCTGAATTTAATAAATTCTCGACAGCTTCGTTGATCACGCGCTCGACTAACGATATTCAGCAAGTTCAACAAGTAACGATGATGTTGCTACGCATGGTGTTGATGGCGCCGTTTATGGCGGTCGGTGCTTTGCGTAACGCACTTAAAAATGCGCCGGAGCTTAGCTGGGTGATTGCAGTCAGCGTTGGTGTATTATTTATGTTAATTATCTTTTTGTTTGTCGTGGCCTTGCCGAAGTTTAAGGCTCTACAAAAGTTGGTTGATCGCTTGAATCTAGTCACGCGCGAGAATCTAACTGGTCTGCGTGTGGTGCGAGCTTTTAATAAAGAGAAAGTCGAGGAGAAAAAGTTCGATCGAGTTAACGTTGATTTGTCGAAATTAAACCTTTTTGTGAATCGATTAATGTCAGTGATGTCACCTTTGATGAACTTTTTGATGAATTTAGCGATGGTGGCAATTGTCTGGTTTGGCGCTAAGTTAATCAGTGACGACACAATTGAAATCGGTAATATGATGGCCTTCATGCAGTATGCGATGCAGGTGATTATGTCATTTCTAATTATTTCAATAATGTTCGTGATGATTCCTCGAGCGTCAGTTTCGGCTAAGCGTATCAACGAGGTTTTAGTGACTGAGTCAATGGTTCGCGAACCGCAACAACCGCGAGAACCTAATCCCGAAGGACAAGGTCTGATTGAGTTTCGTGATGTAACATTTACCTATCCTGATGCTGATCGGCCAGTATTGTCGGGCATTAATTTTACAGCGGAGCCGGGGCAAACTACGGCCTTTATTGGTAGCACCGGTAGTGGCAAGTCGACTTTGATCGGCTTAATTCCTCGTTTTTACGACGTATCGGCGGGGCAAGTCTTGCTCGATGGCATTGATGTGCGTAATTTTAAGCTCGAAGACTTGTATCGCCAAATTGGTTATGTGCCACAAAAAGGCGTACTGTTTAGTGGTACCATCAAAAGTAACGTGACTTACGGCAACCGTAAAGCTTCTAAAACCGATATTGGGCGGGCAATTAAGGTGGCGCAAGCTAGCGAATTTGTTAAAAAACTGAATAAGGGCGTGAATGATGAAATTACTCAAGGCGGCACTAACGTGTCAGGCGGCCAAAAACAGCGCTTATCGATTGCTCGCGCTTTAGCGGTTAAACCCAAAGTTTATATTTTTGACGACTCGTTCTCGGCGCTTGACTTTAAAACTGATGCTAAATTACGCAAGGCTCTCGAAAAAGAAACTCAACAAAAAACGGTGCTAATCGTTGGTCAGCGTATTAGCACAATTATGAACGCTGATAAAATTATTGTGTTGGATGAGGGTAAAATCGTTGGGCAAGGCACACACAGTGAACTACTTGAATCAAACGTAATTTATCAGGAAATTGCCCACTCGCAGTTATCGGATGAAGAGCTAGCGATGACTAAGAAAGAGGCGAAATAATGGAAAAATCAGCCAATAAATCCAGTCAGCGCCCAGTTCAATCGCACGGCGGCGGACCTTTCGGCGGTCGACACGGTGGAGTGCCAGGCGAAAAAGCCAAAGACTTCAAGGGCACAATCAAAAAGTTAGTCGAATATTTACAACCGCATTGGGGCGGAATCGTAGTGGTAATTATTTGTGCAATTGCTAGTACGATTTTCGCAATTGTTAGTCCGAAAATTCTGGGGCGAACGACTAATCAAATTGTCGATGATTACGTCAGCACGCGAGCTTATGACACAATTATGAAAAGTCTACCCGATGGCACAACTTTGCCTGCTGGGACGACTGGCCAGGATTTGCTAAATATGATAGAAATTCCGTCAGATCAACTAGACAAAATTCCTGAAGCTCAGCTTGAAATACTTAAGAATCTTGATTTATCGAAGCGTCCAGAGTTTCATTTTGATGCCTTGCGCAACATTGCTTTATTTTTACTAGGACTGTATCTGCTCAGCGCGCTGTTTAGTTACTTTGAAAACTGGATCATGGCTAGTATTACGCAAAAAGTGACACACTCCTTACGCCGTGATATCTCACGTAAAATTAATCGCTTACCACTGAGTTATTTTGACAAACGGACTTTTGGCGATGTGCTGAGTCGGGTTACTAACGACGTCGATACGATCTCACAGTCGCTCAACCAAAGTTTGTCGCAAATTGTGGCGTCAGCGGTGATGTTAATTGGCATCTTGGCTATGATGCTCAGTATTAGTTGGGTGCTGACGCTTATTGCGGTGATTGTGGTCCCAGTTAGTCTAGTGGCAGTGAAGTTTATCACGAAGCGTTCACAGACTTATTTTGTACGCCAACAAACTCTATTAGGTGATATTAACGGCCACGTTGAAGAGATGTATGCTGGCCACCAAGTTATGCGGGTATTTAACGGTGAAGCGGCTTCGATGGCGAAATTTGGTAAAATTAATAATCAGCTGTATGACAGTTCATGGCGAGCGCAGTTTTTGTCTGGTATGATGCATCCACTGATGTCGCTTGTTGGCAACTTGAGTTATGTCGGTGTGGCGGTGGTGGGCGGCTGGCTGGCTATTAATGGTCGGTTAAAAATTGGTGATATTCAGGCGTTTATTCAATATGTTCAGCAATTTAACCAGCCGATTGTTCAAACGGCCGACATTGCTAACGTTTTACAGACTACTGCAGCGGCAGCTGAGCGCGTATTTGAGTTTTTGGGCGAGCCAGAGCAGGCGCCAAACATTAGCAAGCCAGTGGTTCTCAAAAATCCAACCGGGCGTATAGAGTTTGATAACGTCGTATTTGGTTATGATCCGCAAAGGCCGGTTATCAAGGGGTTGTCAGCTAAAATTAAACCTGGCAGTCGAGTGGCAATTGTTGGCCCAACGGGGGCTGGAAAAACTACTTTGGTTAATCTTTTGATGCGGTTTTATGAAGTTGATAGCGGTGCAATAACAATTGATGGCGTGAATATTAAAGATATGAGACGTGAAGACGTTCGTCTGATGTTTGGGATGGTGTTACAAGACGCGTGGATGTTCAGCGGTACAATTCATGACAACATACTGTATGGGGCGCCTAAGGCCACCGAAGAACAGATGATTGCTACCGCCAAGGATGCGCACGTTGATCATTTTGTGCAGTCATTGCCGGGTGGTTACGATATGGAACTTAACGAAGAGGCTGATAATGTTTCTCAAGGCGAAAAGCAATTGCTGACGATTGCTCGAGCGATGTTGGCTGATGCACCGATGTTGATTTTGGATGAAGCGACTAGCTCAGTCGACACCCGCACTGAAGTTTTGATCCAAAAAGCAATGGATAGCTTAATGAAAAACAAAACCAGTTTTGTGATTGCTCATCGACTATCAACAATCCGTGACGCTGATTTAATTTTGGTGATGCGCGATGGTAACGTGGTGGAGCAGGGAACTCATATTGGTTTAATGCAACAAAACGGATTTTATGCCGAACTTTACAACAGTCAGTTTGCCGAAGATTAGCCATCATAGAACTGCCGGTCGTTTTTGGCGCTATGCTTGCTATCTAAAAGCTTTTTTGTTATGATACAAGTAGAGTTTCTTATCAGGGCGATTTTGTTGAGTGTACGGCGACAATTTCACGTCTGACTCGGTTGACCTGGGCTTGCTGCCAATAGGTTGCCGTTACTAATCTAAAAGGAGTATTTTTTAATGCCAACAATTAATCAATTGGTGCGCAAACCTCGTAAAAAGGCGAGTAAGAAGTCAAAGTCTCCAGCTTTAGGGCGAATTCAAAACACTCTAAAAACTCGATACTACGACCAGGCTGCCCCATTCAAACGTGGCGTTTGTTTGAAAGTTACAACTAAGACGCCAAAGAAACCAAATTCAGCTTTGCGTAAAGTTGCTCGTGTCCGACTAACTAATGGTCACGAAGTTTGGGCTTATATCGGTGGCGAGGGCCATAATTTGCAAGAGCACGCGGTTGTTCTAGTCCGCGGTGGTCGTGTGCCAGATTTACCTGGCGTGCGTTATCACATTGTGCGCGGAACTCTTGATTTGCAAGGTGTTGAAGATCGTAAGCAAGGTCGCTCGAAGTATGGCGCCAAGAAAGGCAAAAAATAACCATGCCACGAAAAGTTACAAAGAAATTACAACGCACTGTAAAACCTGATCGTAAGTATGACAGCGTTTTAGTGCAACGTTTAATAAACAAATCAATGTTGGATGGCAAAAAATCGGTTGCTGAAACTAAAGTTTATGACGCTTTAGAAATGGCCGCTCGCCAGCTAAAGAGTGAAAACCCACTTGAGGTTTTTGAGAAATCTCTTAAGAATATTTCACCAAATTTTGAAGTTCGCTCTACTCGTGTGGGTGGTGCTAACTACCAAATTCCTTATCCGATTACTGGTCATCGTCAACAACACTTTGCCTTTAGTTGGTTGGTGCAAGCATCGCGTGCCCGGAAGGGTATGCCATACGAAAAGCGTTTGGCTCAAGAAATTGTAGATGCCTACAACGAAACTGGTGTCGCATTTAAAAAGAAACAAGATACCCATGCAATGGCTGAGGCCAACCGAGCTTTTGCTCATTTTGCAAGAGGAAATAAGTAAAGGACTGTATGGCAGAAAAGAAATTTGCGCTAAAAGATATTCGTAATGTTGGTATTATTGCTCACATTGATGCTGGCAAGACCACCACAACCGAAGGTATTCTCTACCGCACAGGTGTCAGTCACAAAATTGGCGCAGTTCATGAGGGCGAGACTACTACTGACTGGATGGAACAAGAGCGCGAGCGAGGTATTACAATTACCAGCTCTGCCGTTACTTGTTTTTGGAAAGATCATAAAGTAAATATTATCGATACCCCGGGACACATTGATTTTACAGCTGAAGTTGAGCGCTCTTTACGAGTACTTGATGGCGCGGTAACAGTTTTTGATGGCAAGATGGGCGTCGAGGCTCAGAGTGAAACCGTTTGGCGCCAAGCTAACAAGTACAAAGTTCCACGCATTTGCTTTGTAAATAAAATTAATCAGATTGGCGGTGATTTTTACAAATCACTTGAAAGCATTCGTCGCCGTTTGAGTAAAAATGCTTTCCCAATTCATCTGCCAATCGGCTTTGAAAAGGATATTTGTGGTGTCGTTGATCTGATAGACATGAAGTCTTATACCTACAAAGATTTTGCTGATCATCAACTTGTTGTTGGCGACATTCCAGCTGATATGCTAGACAAAGCTAAGCAATATCGCGCCGAGTTAGTTGAAGCTGCTGTTGAGGCTGACGATGCTTTAATGGAGAGATACTTTGAAAAAGGCGAAGAGTCTATTACCGAAGATGAGTTACGCGTAGCTTTGCGCAAGCGTATTATCGAAGGAGACTTTTACCTAGTAACCGGTGGCGATGGTCGTGGTGTAATTGTTGAGAAAGTCTTAGACTTGATGGTGCAATACCTACCAAGTCCGCTTGATATTGCTTCAGTCAAGGGAATTGATCCTAAGACTGGCAAGGAAGATGAACGTCGTCCATCAGAGTCTGAGCCAATGTCAGCATTGGCCTTTAAGATTGCAACTGACCCGTTTGTTGGTAAATTAGTTTTCGTTCGTGTTTACTCAGGCATTCTAAAAGCTGGTAGTTATGTTTTGAACACAACTTCTGGTGAGAAAGAGCGCATTGGACGTATTGTTCGAATGCATGCTGACAAGCGAACTGATATCGAAGAAATTCACGCTGGTGACATTGCTGCGGTTGTTGGCATTAAAAACGTCACAACTGGTGCGACACTGTGTGAGCCAACCAAGCCGATTTTACTTGAGAGTATTACTTTCGTAGACCCTCCGGTTTCAATCGCGGTTGAGCCAAAATCAAAAGCTGATCAAGAAAAAATGGGCATTGCTTTGCAGCGCCTAGCTGAAGAAGATCCGACTTTTAGAATCCACACTAACGAAGAGACTGGTCAGACAATTATGTCTGGCATGGGCGAGCTACACCTTGATATATTGGTTGATCGTATGAAACGTGAGTTCTCGGTTGAGGCCAATGTCGGTGAGCCACAGGTGGCTTATCGTGAGACAATCAAAGGAACTTCAGACGTTCAAGGTAAATACATCAAGCAGTCTGGTGGTCGTGGTCAGTATGGTGATGTTTGGCTTAAATTCGAACAAAACCCAGGAAAGGGATTTGAGTTTGTTGACCAGATTAAGGGCGGCGTTGTTCCACAAGAGTATCGCAAGCCTGTTGAACAAGGTATCCGTGAAACTTTGGAGGGTGGCGTTATCGCTGGATATCCAGTTATAGACATTAAAGCGACTCTATATGATGGTAGTTACCATGATGTCGACTCGTCTGAGATGGCGTTTAAGATGGCTGGCGCTCTGGCTACACGTGATGGTATCAAAAAAGCTAATCCAGTTTTGCTTGAGCCTGTCATGAAAGTTGAGGTTACTACTCCTGAAGATTTCATGGGTGATATTATCGGCGATCTTAACTCAAGACGCGGCCGTATCGATTCTATGGAAGACTTGCAAGGCGGTGCTAAGCTAGTCACTGGTCATGTGCCGCTAGGCAACATGTTCGGTTATACTTCTGACCTACGCTCAATGAGCCAAGGTCGAGCTGCTTCTACTATGGAGTTGGCTCAATATGAAGAGATTCCACCAAATATTGCTCAAGAAATTATCGAGAAACGATCAAAATAATTTCCTAGCAACTCTAAAGTTAAACCCCTGCAGAAATGTGGGGGTTTAATAATTGCATTAGACTCGTTATTTTTACTTTGCGGTAGTGGTGTTGGCGAAAGTCTTTCCTCGCTCTATAATAGAGCCTGTGAAAAAGGAAAAGAAGAAAGCAGTAATCAATTTGGTCAACTTGCCAGAGCTAACGAAAGGCAAGCACTGGGACGAATTGACCCGTCAGGAGAAGGACAAGGTAATAGCCGCAATATTGGCACAAATCTCTCCGCCCTCGAAAAGTTCATAAAGAGCCACCCAGACGGTTTTACAGTAAGTCTTAATGGATAACCTGTTTCTGATGGTTTATGCGGTTTCAATAAATTCAAGCGTTTTCTCGTAATGAATAACCTCCCTACTATTTTCGTAAATAATGTAATCTTGGTTTTTGTTATTGTTCATATTATTACACTCACCACCATGAACCTATCACAACACCAACAATCTCATCTTGTAAAAAACTTGCTCCGGCCGTAAACTAAGGTTGTGTTAGAAGTATTAAAAGTTATTCTGCTGGGTTTGGTTGAGGGCATAACTGAATGGTTGCCGGTATCAAGTACGGGGCATTTAATTTTGGTAGATGAATTTATTAAATTAGCGCAGAGTGACAATTTTATTGAGGTATTCACGGTTGTGGTACAACTTGGTGCGATTTTGGCGGTTTGTGTGCTTTATTTTTGTAGACTTAATCCGTTTCAACATCGAGTTGGTTCAAATGAGTTTAAGAAAACGATTAGTCTCTGGAAAAAAGTTTTGATTGCTTGCGTACCGGCAGGGGTTTTAGGTGTTCTGTTGGACGACTACTTAGATCAATACCTGTTTAAGCCCGTGATTGTCGCGCTGGCCCTAATTGTTTATGGCATCGCTTTTATAATCATCGAGAAGCGTCCCTGGAAGCCGAAGGTTAAATCGATTGATGAAATTACTAATAAGGACGCCCTTAAAATTGGCGCTTTTCAGATATTATCACTAGTGCCAGGTACGTCGCGTTCAGGAGTAACGATTCTTGGTGGCCTAATTTCTGGGATAGACCGTACTGTGACGGCAGAGTTTTCTTTTTTTATGGCAATACCCGTGATGCTCGGGGCTTCTTTTCTCAAACTCCTAAAAGGCGGTTTAGCATTCTCTGGAACTGAGTGGGTGTTGTTGCTACTTGGCGTTGTCGTGGCGTTTATCGTGTCGCTGTTTACAATTAAACTTCTAGTTAACTATATTAAGAAAAATAGTTTTATAGTATTCGGTTGGTATCGTATTTGTCTCGGTATAATTGTGCTGTGTTATTTCTTACTTAAATAACGTATACTTTAACAAAAAGGAAGGGTAAATATGGATATAAAATTCTATCGTTGCAGTCACTGCGGTAATATAATCACAAAATTAACCGATTCGGGGGTGCCGGTACACTGTTGTGGCGAGCCGATGGTTAGGCTAGATAGCAACACTGATGATGGCGCTGCTGTTGAAAAACACGTCCCAATTGTTGAGAAGGATGGTAGTTCGGTTGTTGTTAAAGTCGGTTCGGTTGACCACCCGATGGCACCAGAGCATTTTATAGAATGGATTTATTTGGTCACCGATAACTCGAGCTATGTCGCGCACTTAAAAGCTGGCGATTACCCACAAGCGGAGTTCAGATTAAATGATGGATCTGAGGTGAAAGCAGTGTATGCTTATTGCAACCTACACGGTTTGTGGCAGGCGAATCTTTAGTCCGTTGACCGCTTGAATTAACTTAGTTACAATTACGATATGGAAACTCCTACTGCGGTTATGGCGATGTTACTAGTGCTATTGTTGCTAGGGGTTTTTTTCGTGATTTTTTCGGTACGAGAAATTAAACGCAATGGCATCCCCCGTGATGACGGGCAAGAAGTGCTTGATCCAAAAGGTGTTGATGATGGTATGGCATTGGTAATCTACCAACCTTCTAAGTCGCGCCATGTTGATGAACAAGCTCGTTTGATTGCTCAAGAGCTGTATAACAACGGCTATAAGGTGATTTTAGACCATCCTTCAATTGACTTGTCGAACCAGGTTGGTGAATACGATGTCATTGTTCTTGGCTCTAACGTTTACGTGGGACAGTTATCTGATTTGATACTTGATTATGCCGCTATCCTGCCAGATTTGACAAATAAAACACTAGGACTATTTTCTAATGGTCGGTTGGATGCAACAACAGAATTTGACGAAGTAGGGCGACTAGTTAAGGGTTCGCCCCGCGTTGTAACGACTAAATTTGTGGTTGGTCAAGAAGAGACTTACAAAAAGCGAGTTAAAAAATTTGTTTCAAAGCTAATTGCTTAAAAGTTTTTTAAAAAAGAAATAGGGCGACGCTTTGGTCGCCCCACTCGTGATTACTTTCCACCTAAGGGGATGGTGGGAGCTCTTATGTTTGGCGTTTGACTCACGCCAGGAGCTATGTAGTAATCACTGCCAACCTCGTTATTGGGGGTTGGCCCCTCTGGTAGGGATATTGCTTTTCATGGCTATCCCTCCTTTTATTATTTCAAGCCAACCGTGGCTTGATTAGTTGCGTCCTTCAAGGCGGGCAGTCGCTTACGGATTAATCCCCGGTAGGGTTTTCGTAAAGCGACTCTTAGTATCAAGCCGGACGTTGTTCCTCTAGGTAGTGGAACTAGAGGAATGCTTGATCACCATAATTTCATTATAGCACAAAAACTTATATTATGCAATAGGCAGCCTCACTCTTTTTGACTCTTTACTTTTTGAGGTCTTACCGATATAATAACTTTCATACGCCGTGAGGTCATTTTGACTTGACGCGATTTATAAATTAACTAAAGGAGAAATAAATGGCACAATTTGACCGTTCAAAGCCACATTTAAATGTTGGCACTATGGGTCACGTCGATCACGGTAAGACTACTGTGACGGCTGCTATCACTCAGACCTTGGCTCAGCGTTTGCCAAGTGATGTTAATAAGCCGATTGCTTATGACCAAATTGATAACGCTCCAGAAGAAAAGACTCGCGGTATTACTATTGCGACTTCCCACCAAGAATATGAATCTAAGGGACGACATTACGCCCACGTAGATATGCCAGGACACGCTGATTATATCAAGAATATGATTACAGGAGCTGCTCAGATCGATGGAGCTATTCTAGTTGTGTCAGCCGCTGATGGCGCTATGCCTCAGACACGTGAACATATTTTGCTAGGTAAGCAAGTTGGTGTGCCAAAGATTCTAGTTTTCATGAATAAAATGGACCAGACTGATGACGAAATGGCCGACATGGTTGAAGAAGAGATTCGTGAAATCCTAGAGAAAAACGGTTTTGACAAGGATTGTCCGATTATTCGTGGCTCAGCTCTAAAGGCTATAGAGGGCGACGAAGCTCAAATGGACAATATCATGAAACTAGTTGATGCAATGGATGAGTATTTCACTGTCCCTCAGCGCGAACTTGATAAGCCATTCTTAATGCCAGTTGAAGATGTTCACTCAATCAAAGGTCGTGGCACAGTTGCTACTGGTCGTATTGAACGTGGTGTCATTAATTTAAATGACGAAGTTGAAATTGTTGGTATTCGCCCAGTGCAAAAGAGTGTCGTGATTGGCGTTCAAGCCTTCCATAAGGATCTTAATCGTGGTGAAGCCGGTGATAACGCTGGTATTTTGCTACGCGGTATCGAGCGCGATGACATTGAGCGCGGTCAAGTTTTGGCTGCTCCAGGAAGCATCACTCCTCACACCCACTTCGAGTGCCAAGTTTACGTTCTAAAGAAAGAAGAAGGTGGTCGACATACGCCATTTACAAAGGGTTACAAACCACAATTTTACTTCCGCACTACTGACGTAACTGGTGAAATTGAACTTCCAGCTGACAAAGAAATGATCATGCCTGGCGACAACGCAACCTTTAAGGTAACATTGCACAGCCCAATCGCTATGGAGCAAGGTTCAAACTTTGCTATTCGCGAAGGTGGCAAAACTGTTGGAGCTGGTGTCGTAACCAAGATTGAAAAATAATCTAGCCTAATGGGTTTAAAATAGCGTTCTCTAAGGGGACGCTATTTTTTTAAATCGTGTGATATTGTTAAACTACCAGTGTAGTAAAGGAAGAATATTGTTAGACTAGCTAGTATTTGCAGTCCGATTCTGGTATAGTAATGTTTGCAAATTAAATTATGACGAGAACTCAGCTTAGGTTCTGACCAAAAGCTGAGGTTACGTCTCAGAAAGGAATAAATGGCTGAAGCTAAAAAAGACGGTATTAAAATTCGAATCCG
>CAZRIZ010000005.1:9555-17530 GCA_964600285.1 uncultured Candidatus Saccharibacteria bacterium | reverse complement strand
CTAAAGATAATTGAAGATGGGAAGAAATATGCAGACAGAGTGGGAAGGTTTCAAGACTGGTCCGTGGACAGAGCAGATTGATGTTCGTGATTTTATTTATCGTAATTATACACTCTACGAGGGTGATGAAAGTTTCTTAGCTAAACCAAGTGAGAAGACCAAGAAAGTTTGGTCAGTGTGCGAGTCGGCTTTGCTCGAAGAACTAAAAAAGGGAGTTTTGGACATTGATGTTGACCGGATAGCGGGCATAAATAACTACGAGCCTGGTTATATTGACAAAGATAATGAAGTAGTTGTTGGCCTGCAAACCGATACTTTACTAAAGCGTATTATCAATCCGTTTGGTGGCGTACGTATGGTGCAAGCTTCGATGGAGGCTTATGGATATACCTGGAATCCTGAGGTTGAGAAATATTTTAATAAATTTCGAAAATCGCACAATCAGGGTGTCTTTGATGCTTATAGTGATGAGATTAAAGCCTGCCGTGCTTCTGGACTCATAACTGGATTGCCAGATGCCTATGGACGTGGTCGTATCATTGGTGATTACAGACGACTAGCGCTTTATGGCGCGGATAGGCTTATTGCTGAAAAACAGCAAGACATGGCTAAATTTACCGGTAAGATGAGTGATAAGCTAATTCGCCAACGCGAGGAGATAACTGAGCAAATTCGAGCTTTGAATGATATTAAAGCTATGAGTCAAACTTACGGATTTGATGTCTCGGGGCCAGCAAAAAATGCGCAGGAGGCTGTGCAGTGGCTCTACTTAGCCTATTTAGCATCCGTTAAGGAAAACAATGGCGCGGCGATGAGCTTAGGGCGAGTTGATTCTTTCTTGGATATTTACATTGCGCGCGATATAGCATCGGGTAGTCTGAGCGAAGAAGGGGCACAGGAACTGATTGATCAATTTGTGATTAAACTTCGTGTAATGCGTCATTTGCGTACGCCAGAATACGATGAGCTCTTTTCGGGTGACCCGACTTGGGTGACGTCTTCAATGGCCGGCATGACAAAAGACCGCCAGCCACTGGTGACAAAGACTTCATTCCGCTTACTGCATACTTTAACTAATCTTGATCCGGCGCCAGAGCCAAACATGACCGTATTGTGGTCGCAGGATTTGCCAGAAAATTACAAGCTTTATTGTTCGGAGATGTCGATTAACACCGGTTCGATTCAGTATGAGAACGACGACGTTATGCGACCAATTTTGGGCGATGATTATGCGATAGCTTGTTGTGTTTCGCCAATGCGACTTGGTAAAGATATGCAATTCTTTGGAGCAAGATGCAACTTGGCTAAAGCATTGCTTTACACGATTAATGGCGGTATTGATGAAATCACTGGAGAACAAGTTGTCAAAGGTCTGCCTATTATGACCGACGCCGTCCTAGACTTTGAAAAAGTTTGGCCGGCTTATCAAAACACACTGGGCGAAATTGCTCGTATTTACTCTGGTGCGATGAATGTTATTCATTACATGCACGATAAATACGCTTACGAGGCTAGTCAGATGGCTTTGCACGACACAGATGTTCACCGTTATATGGCTTACGGTGTAGCTGGGCTATCAGTAGTGGCTGATAGTTTATCTGCCATAAAGTACGCTAAGGTCAAGCCAGTCCGTAACGATAAGGGCATTGCGATAGATTTTGAGATTGAGGACGAGTTTCCAAAATACGGTAACGATGATGACAGTGTTGACAGTTTGGCCAGAGAAGTTACAGAAGTGTTCTTTAATAAACTAAAAACACATAAATGTTACCGTGATGCCGAACCCACTATGTCGGTTTTGACTATTACATCAAATGTTGTTTACGGCAAAAAGACGGGATCAACTCCAGATGGACGAAAAGCTCACATACCTTTCGCACCAGGTGCTAATCCAATGCATGAACGCGATTTGTCTGGAGCCTTAGCTTCTCTCAATTCAGTTGCCAAGCTGGACTTTGCCAACTGCTGTCGAGACGGTATTTCTAATACGTTCTCGATTATCCCAAATGCCCTGGGAGAAGATTTAGAGCAACGAAAAAGTAATTTGGTGGGACTACTTGATGGCTACTTTATGCAAGGAGCTCATCACCTGAACGTCAATGTTTTACTGAGAGAAACGCTGGTTGACGCCATGGAGCATCCAGAAAAATATCCGTTGCTTACAATTAGAGTTTCTGGTTATGCCGTGCGCTTTAACCGTTTGACGCGTGAACAACAAGAGGAAGTTATTGCCCGAACCTTCCACAGTAAGGTGGTTTAATGAGTAAGAAGGGCCGGGTGGAGGCAATCGAGTCCTTTAGCTCAGTTGATGGGCCTGGGATTCGAGTGATGGTTTTCCTGGGTGGGTGCCGTCTGCGTTGTCGTTATTGCCATAATCCTGAAATGCAGGTAGCCGGCGATCCTAACATGACTGCTACAGAATTGTTTAGTAGACTGAAACGTTTCAAGCCCTACTTTAAGCATAATAACGGTGGCGTGACATTCTCTGGTGGCGATCCAATACTTCACATAGAATTTCTAAAAGAGCTGTTGCCGATGCTAAAACGTGAAGGTATCCACGTAGCGTTTGATACGGCTGGAGTTGGTAGTGGTAACCTAGACGATTATCGTGAAGTATTAAAGCATGTTGATCTGGTTATTTTAGATATCAAGCACACATTACCACAGGGTTTTAAGCATTTGACCGAGGGCGACATTAAGGACGCTGAGGACTTTATGGACGTTATTGTTGAAATGAAAAAGCCACTTTGGATTCGTCAAGTAGTCGTCCCAGGACTGACGGATTTACCAGAATATATGAATTCGCTAGCTACTTATCTAAAACGGTTCCCTGAAATTGAGCGAATTGATTTTTTGCCATATCATAAACTGGGTGAGGAAAAATACGTGGCACTTAAGCGACCATATCTCTACCAGAATAAACCCGCTATGGACGTTGAAGAATGCCAACGGCTTTATAAAAAGTTTATCAAAGACAACCCTGAGCTGCTAAAATAGTTCAAATAACCTAGTTTCAAGGAAAAGGCGACTTGGTGACTGTCGTTGTGAATAACACAACGACTTGCTAATGCTATTTTTCGCTTACGCTTGATATTACTACTGTTTAGTGGTATTTTAAATAAGCCAAAAGGCAAAAAAGGAGGGTGTTCATTTAATGGTTACGGAGAAAAATGCGGAAAAGACTTTCCGTGAATGTTTCAGAATGGCGGAAGACTTAAGTTACTTTGAGCAGGCAGGGATAATCGTCAGGAAAATTGTCCCAGACGTTGGACCGAAAAAAGGAATTATGCAGCTTAGCATATACCTGAACTTGTCTCAGCTGTTTGAACAACTGGGTTATATTATGCGCTATAGTGCCGAAGGCGGCTGGAATCCGGAAGACTATGTCGGAGGAGGGGAGCTCAATCTGTGTGATTCACATGGCTATGCCTGGCCAGAAAAAGTCCACAGTGATATAGACGTGATAATCGATAAGGTTGTGGGACTGTGCATCACAACTGGTTTGCCGATTTATAAGGCACCAACTGGAAGTATTATCATACGCTTTTCGACCAAGCACCATAAGAGCGGAAAATTTCCGTTCTGGGAGAGGGACGCTGACGGAAACTATAGCAACCAAAACTTGATTAGGCGATGGCTGCCCAAGGGTAAATTCTGCTTTGAATATGACGCTGACTCCGATTGGGCGTAATCTTACGCTCTGCACCTTTTAATTAAACCGCCCTACGTAGGGCGGTTTTACTAAATATCCATAGAAACCGTTTGTGTTTGAGCACGACTCTACTTAATGGTATATTTGTGACAACCGAAAGGTGAAAACAAAAAAGGGAGGGCAGAACATTGAAAAATTCAGATACAGTAAGAAGAGTGGCGTTTCAAGCCAAGCTTGATGGCATCACTAGTTTCACCCAACTTGGCCAGTTCGGCATAGAAGTTGATGACTTCCATGGAAAAGGACTGTATGTTGTACTTAATATACCGACCCTGTTCTCTCAGCTGTTAGGCTGCAGAATCCATTACAACCTGTCCATTGACTACTTTGCTGATAAGGGCTATGTGAGGACAGAGCAACTGGGGCTGTTTGATTTACTTGGAGAAGGTGGATCCGAAATCGACGAGCGCACGGTTCATGCAGAAATAGAACTTGTGTTATTGAAAGTTGTAGAATTAGTTATTTCTACGCAGCGGAGCAAGAATATTCTAGTGGTCTTTAGGACGGAGTGCCCCTTAACGAAAAGGTATCCGGCTTGGGAGCTACTGGGTGATCCGAGAAACCCCAATAGCGCGTCAATAAGAAAGTGGCTCGCTATAAGCCCAGAATCGTCACTTAAGGTTACCTTTATGTCCAAAGCTGAATTCGAGAGCTACCAATACCAAGAGGAATTCGGAGTGAACGCTTCTTTCTTTGGCTGAGTCAGGGTGTCTTTTAGGCACAAAACTGCCCCGCATGGGGCAGTTTTTCTTTATTTTTTATCTTGACGTAACTCGATTATCTTGATAAAATTATTCGCGTAACTTTACTTAAGTAATAATAACTTTCTTGATGTTTGGGTAAGTCCCCCTACGGAAACTGCCGCTTCGTCAAGGATTTTAAATGGGAGAAATGGGATGAAAGCACTTCTCGGTACCAAGATTGGTATGACCCAAATCATCAGCGAAGATGGCGTAACAATTCCAGTTACGTTAATTCAGGCTGGCCCAATGACTGTCACTCAGGTTAAGACCGTCGAAACTGACGGCTACAATGCAGTTCAAATGGGTTATGGTAAGGGTAAGAACCTGAGCAAGGCCGAAGCTGGGCATGTTGCCAAAGCTAAGGTCGTTCCAAAAGCTTTAAAAGAATTTAGGGTTGAGGAATTACCAGCTGACTTAAAAGTCGGCGATACTTTGGCAGTAACAAACTTTGCGCTCGGTGAGAGCATCACTGTCACTGGCACTAGCAAGGGCAAAGGTTTTGCCGGCACAATTAAACGGCATAACTTTGCTCGTCAACCGAAATCACACGGTGGTAAGGGTGACACACGCAAAGTTGGTTCAATTGGATCAATGTATCCTCAGCATATTTTCAAGGGTAAATCTATGGCTGGTCGAATGGGTGGGGACACCGTCACCGTCAAGAATTTGAAAGTTGCCTATATTAACGAAGAAGACAATCTAATTGGCGTTAAGGGTGCCGTTCCTGGTCCAAAGCGCGGTCTAGTTGTTGTAAAGGGAGATGAGTAGAATGGCAGACGTAAAACTTCCAGCAGATGTTTTTAACGTAGAAGTTAAAAATCATCAATTACTCAAGTTAGCTTATGATGCATATTTAGCTAACTCCCGCATGGATAACGCTAAAACCTTAAAACGTGGTGAAGTCCGTGGTGGTGGTAAAAAACCTTGGCGACAAAAAGGAACTGGTCGAGCTCGTTTTGGCTCAACCCGCAACCCAATTTGGCGCGGTGGTGGTATTGCCTTTGGTCCAACCGGAGAGCAAAGCCATAAAATAAAGATTTCAAAGCAAGATAAGCGCGTTGCGGTTTGCCAAGCTCTGAGTTTAGCTAACCAAGACAAGTTGATCCGTGTGGTAGAGATTAAAACTACTGGTAAGACCCGCGAAATTGCTAAATTTATGGATGACAATAATGTTGAAGGTAGTGCTCTTCTTGTAGTGAATGACAAAACTAAAGAGTTGGTTCGTGCTACTAATAACTTGCCAAACGCAAAACTAGTTGGAGCGATGTATCTAAACGTTTTTGATATTTTGAACTCTGACGCAATCTTTATCGATAAAGAGGCAGTTAAGACCATTGCTGAGTGGCTCGGCACGGAGGACAAATAATGGAACGTTTACTTATTAAACCTCGCTTGACGGAAAAAACCTATGTTTTGTCACAGCAAGGCGTCTTCACTTTTGAAGTACCAACTATGGCTAATCGACAACAAATTAAAAAAGTGGTCGAACAGACATATGGCGTAACTGTTGAATCTGTTAAGATTGCAGTTCAAACTGGTAAAGCCAAGCGCTTTAACAAAGGCAAGCGCGCTTATCCTGGCGTTCGTCAAGAAAGCAATATTAAGAAGGCTTATGTCCGCTTGGGCAAAGGCCAAACCATCCCAGCTTTCAACCAAACCGAAGAAAATGAAAAGGAGTCGAAGTAATGGCTATCCAAAAACTCAATCCGACGACTCCAGCTCGTCGTGGTATGACCACACAAGATATGTCAGAGGTGACTACTAATAAACCGATGAAAAGCTTGCTGGTCGCTAAAAAACAAAAAGCCGGTCGAAATAACACTGGTAGGATAACGGTTCGTCATCGTGGCGGTGGTGTCAAACGACATTATCGCAAGCTAAGCTATTCGTTGCCAGCTGGAACTGTAGCAACTATAGAAGAAATCGAATATGATCCTAATCGCTCGGCCAGAATTGCTCGTATTAAAGACCAAGATGGTAAATATTATTATGTCTTGGCTGATACGTCGATGAAAAAGGGCGCAACTATAAAAATTGGCGGTAATGTGGAAATTGAAAATTCAAATCGCCTTCCCCTAGAGGAGATTCCGATAGGAAGTTTTGTCTACGCAATTGAGCTAGTGCCCGGTAACGGCGCTCAGTTAATTCGTGCTGCTGGTGCAAGCGCTCAGTTAATGGCTAGAGAAGGCGATATGGCACAAATTAAATTGCCATCAGGAGAAGTCCGACTTATTTCTGTGAAGTGTATGGCTAGCTTAGGAACTGTTTCTAACGTCCAGCATCAAAACGTTTCGCTTGGCTCAGCTGGGCGCAAGCGTCGCAAGGGCATACGTCCAACCGTCCGTGGCGTAGTTATGAACCCAGTAGACCATCCACACGGTGGTGGTGAGGGTCGTCACGGTGCTGGTAAAGCACCACGCACTCCTTGGGGTAAACTGGCGCTTGGTCGCAAAACTCGTCGCAACAAATTAACCAACAAGATGATTGTAAAAAGTCGTCACGAAAGTAAGAGGAAGTAGCTATGAGTCGTTCTTCAAAAAAAGGTCCGTTTGTAGACTTTAAGTTAGCGAAGAAAATTGCTGCCTTAGGTCCTGACGATCGCACTGTAATTAAAACTTGGGCTCGAGAGAGTATGATTAGCCCAGAGATGGTCGGCAAGACCATCGCTGTCCACAATGGTCGTAAGCACATACCAGTGTTCATCACTGAGAATATGATTGGCCATCGATTAGGCGAGTTCTCTCCAACCCGAACGTTCCGTAAGCACGCTGGAAATGCAAAAAGTGCAGAGGGGAGTAATTAATGGACGCTAAGGTTAAAGCCTATGCTAAGGGTGTTCGTCAAGCACCTCGTAAAGTCGCTATAGTAGCAAGTCTTATTAAGGGACAGAACATCGAAGACGCTTTGGTGATATTAGATCACACTCCGCGTCGAGCTGCTTTGCCACTTAAAAAAGCTCTTGAATCGGCTCGTGCTAACGCCCTGCACAACAACAATTTAGATATCAACACTTTGGCAATTGAAAAAGTAGTGGTCTCGACTGGTAAGCGCTTGAAGCGATATATTCCAGCTAGCCGTGGTCGAGCTTTGCCAATCAAGAAGAAGGAGTCTAACATTTTGGTAGTTTTGTCAGGTAAAGAGAAACCTAAGCCTGCTAATAAGACCACAGTTAAGACCACGACCAAAAAGGAGACTAAGTAATGGGTCAGAAAGTTAATCCAAAAAGTTTTCGTTTGCAAACTGACCGAAATTGGGATGCTCGTTGGTTCACGATGAACAAGACAGAAAATGCTCGTTTTATCAAAGAAGACGATGACGTTCGTCAAATGATCGAACAGAAGTTTATGTCGCGCCCGACTATTGGTCTGATTCGCACAGAACGCTCTAGCAACCTTTACACCGTAACAATATATACAGCTAAAGCTGGTGTTGTGATTGGTAAAGGTGGCGCTGGAGCTCAAGAACTTCGCTCAGAAGTTGAAAAGATTGTTGGCCTTCCGGTCAAAATCAATATAGAAGA
>CAZRIZ010000005.1:2740-9455 GCA_964600285.1 uncultured Candidatus Saccharibacteria bacterium | reverse complement strand
GGTCCAGCAACTGCCGGTAACTACCTAGCTTTTGGTGACTACGGTTTGATGAGCTTGGACAACGAGCGTATTAACTCAAGACAAATTGAGGCCGCTCGTCAGGCAGTTACTCGTTTCGTTAAACGTGGTGGACAAATCTGGATTCGGATCTTTCCGCACACACCAATCACCCGTAAGCCTCAGGATGTAAAGATGGGTGGAGGTAAAGGCAATCCGGAGTTTTTTGCCGCTGCGGTAAAGCCGGGTACTGTTCTATTTGAAATTCGTGGCGTAGACGAGGCAACCGCTCGCGAAGCTATGCGATTAGCTGGGCACAAGTTACCAGTTCGCACTAGATTTATAAAGAGGGAGGGCCAATAGGATGGCAAAAGAAAATAGACTTAATATCAGCAAGGCTGATTTAAGTGAATTAACCCAACTACTTATTGACAAGAAGAGTGACTTGTTCAATGCCCAACAATCACTAAGTAGTGACAGCCTGGCTAATACAAACCAGATAAGCAGGTTGAAGCGAGAGATTGCTCGAATCAACACTAAGATTAATCAAATAATCAATCAGAATGAAGAGGAGAAATAAGATGGCTATGATGTTAACCGGCATCGTCTCTTCAGACAAGGCCGACAAAACCATCACTGTGACTGTTCAGAGTCGTCAGACTCATCCAATATATAAGAAACAGTACACCGTTTCTCGTAAATACATGGCGCACGATGCCACGAACCAAGCTCACATCGGAGATAGGGTGACTATTAAAGAAGTTCGTCCTGTGTCTAAAAGAAAGACTTGGGAGCTAGTTGAGATCGTAGAAAAAGCTAGAGAGAAAATGATCGTGCGTGATGAAGTTGCGGAAGAATTAGAACCAGAAGTTGAAACTGATACGAAGGAGACGGAGTAATGATTCAACAAGAAACGCGTCTTAAGGTTGCCGACAACTCAGGAGCTAAAGAAATCTTGTGTTTCAAGGTCTTAGGTGGATCCAGACGACGCTATGCCCGTGTGGGAGATGTGATAGTTGCAACCGTCAAGGAAGCTTCTGCAACTGGACAAGTTAAGAAAAAAGAGATCGTCAAAGCCGTGATAGTTCGTACACGCGAGCAAATCCGTCGACCAGACGGTAGCACGATTCGTTTTGATGAAAATGCCGCTGTAGTTATTGGTGACGATAAGGAACTACGAGCTACTCGCGTTTTCGGACCAGTACCACGTGAATTACGCGCTAAAGGGTATAGTAAAATAATCAGCCTAGCGCCGGAGGTCTTATAATGGCACGACGAATTCTAAAAGGTGATTTAGTTAAAATCATCTCGGGTGATAATAAAGGAGAGACTGCTCGAGTCCTAAAAGTCATGACCGACAAGAACCAGGTCTTACTTGAGGGAATTGGCGACCGCGTTCGCCACGTAGCAAAAAGTCAAATCAATCCAACTGGTGGCAAAAAAGATATTCGAGTACCAATCAACATATCAAAGGTTGCGTTGGTGGTTGATGAAAAGACTAACAAAACTAGTCGGGTTGGCTATAAACTAATCGATGGCAAAAAAGTTCGAGTTGCTCGACAATTAAACAATACCCCCGTCAAAGTTTATGCACCTAAAATAGCTAAGACCGCATCAAACAAGAAAGGAGCAAAATAATGGCTGAAAAAAAATCAACCGTCTACGCTCCACGTCTAAAAACTCTCTACAACACCAAATTAGTTGGTCAGTTAGAGAAAGAACTTGGAGTGAACAATAGAAACCAACTGCCAAAACTATCCAAAATTGTGGTTTCGTCAGGCATTGGCAAGAAAAAAGACGATAAAAGGTTTCACGAAGCTGTAACTAATACCATTACGAAAATTACTGGCCAGAAGCCGGTTGATCGAATGGCTAAAAAGTCAATCGCAACCTTCAAGGTTCGTGCTGGACAAAATATCATAGGTGTTAGCGCAACTCTACGCAACCAACACATGTATGAATTTTTGGATAGATTCATAAACGTAGTATTGCCACGGGTTCGTGATTTTCACGGAGTTTCAAATACTTCATTTGACAAGGATGGCAACCTCTCGTTTGGCGTTGTTGACCAGTCTATTTTTCCAGAGCTAACCTTTGAAGAAACCCAGATATTACATGGTCTTCAAGTAACGTTTGTATTCAAGAATGGTAGTCCAGAAGCCTCGAAGGCATTGCTTTCAGCCTTTGGTATGCCGTTTGAAAAAATAATCAGGAAAGGTGATCGCTAATGGCAAAAAAATCAATCTTAGCGCGCGACAAAAAGCGACAACAAATGATAAAGAAATATGCTGTCAAGCGCGCCGAATTAAAAGAACTAGGTGATGCTGAAGGATTGGCTAAGTTGCCACGCAACTCTAGTCCAACTCGTTGGAAGAACCGTGATTCATTGACCGGACGACCTCGTGGTTACATGCGACGTTTTGGACTTAGCCGTATTAGTTTCCGTAATAAAGCATCAAAGGGTGAAATACCTGGTGTAACGAAAGGGAGTTGGTAAGAATTATGTCATTACAATCAACCGATCCAATCGCTGATTTAATCACGCGCATTCGCAATGCAGGACTGGCCGGAAAGACAGAAGTAGTCGTTCCAACTAGCCGTATGAAAGAGGGTATCGTGAAAGTTCTAAATGAAACTAAATATGTCGGCGCTTACAAAATTGATGATTCAACAAAACCAGCTCAAATTGTTATCGAGCTAAACGGTAATATTACCGAAATTGATCGTATGAGCAAACCGGGACGACGAGTCTATGCGGGAGCCGACGATATTCCAAGAGTTAAGAATGGTCGTGGCGTAGTCATTGTCAGCACCTCAAAGGGTGTTATGACTGGCGTTAAGGCTAAAAAAGAGCGTCTTGGTGGTGAATTATTAGTGAAGGTTTACTAAAATTGAAAGGAAATAAATGAGTCGAATCGGAAAACTACCAATTCAGATTCCAAGTGGCGTGACAATCACGGTCGATTCTGAATCAATCAAAGTTGTTGGCCCTAAAGGTGAAAATCTATTGCCAGTCAACAAAGATTTGAAAATCGAAATTGAAGACGGTCAAGTCAAAGTGAGTCGATTAAAAGAAACTGATAAGGTTCGAGCAGCCCATGGGCTAGTGAGAACATTAATTAACAATGCTATAACTGGCGTGACAAAAGGGTTTAGCAAAAGCTTAGTTATTGATGGCGTTGGCTTCCGTGTAAACGGTGGCGGACAAAATCTAGAGATGGCGCTAGGCTTCTCGCATCCAGTTAAATATCAAGCTCCAAAAGGAATTGAGATAAAAGTTGATAAGATGAATGTAACTATTGAGGGCATTGACAAACAAACCGTTGGTCAAGTTGCAGCAGAAATTCGAGCATTGAAGAAACCTGAGCCATATAAAGGCAAGGGTATTCGTTATAGCGATGAGCAAATTTTGCGCAAAGCTGGAAAGACAGGTAAATAATCATGGCTGAAATTGACAAAAAAGCTAATCGCGCTATTCGAAAACATCGTGTTCGAACAGTTGTTAAGGGCACTGCTGAGCGGCCAAGACTATCTGTATTTGTGTCCAATGTTCATGCATCAGCTCAAATCATTGACGACGTTTCAGGCAAAACTTTATTGTCAGCCACTACGATTGGCAGTAAAGACAAGTCTAATAAGACTGAGGCTGCTAAAAAACTTGGTACTGATATCGCTAAAAAAGCCAAGAAGGCTAAAATCAGTCAGGTTGTCTTTGATCGCAACGGAAAAAAATATACAGGTCGAATAAAAGCTCTTGCTGACGCAGCTCGAGAGGAAGGATTGAATTTCTAATGAGTGAACAAGAAAAGAAAGTTGTTCCAGAAGCAGTTAATCCACGTCAACCTCGCGGTCGAGGCGGTCGCCCTGACGGACGCGGTGGACGTGGCGGACGACGCCGCGACAACAACCGTGACGCTCAGCCAAAACAATTTGAAGATGTTGTGATTTCAATTGATCGTGTGGCTCGTGTCGTCAAAGGCGGTCGACGCTTCCGATTTAAAGCATTGGTTGCCGTAGGCGATCGAAAGAATCGAGTCGGCGTTGGTGTAGCAAAAGGTTCCGACGTTCAGTTGGCCGTTGCCAAAGCTACCGACGTTGCTAAGAAAAATATGGTAACGATTTCTATTAAAAATGAAACAATTCCACACGAAGTTGAAGCCAAAGTTACCGGTGCTAACGTTCTGCTAAAGCCAGCTGCCCCGGGTACCGGTATCATTGCTGGTGGTGTCGTCCGTTCAATTGTTGCCCTAACGGGAATTCGAAACCTAATTACTAAGTCACTTGGTTCATCTAACAAGGTAAACATTGCTTATGCTACAATAGAAGCTTTGCAAAAGGCTCTGCCTCAAGAGAAGTGGCTAACTAGATCTTCTCAACCGAAAAAGTTTGAGAAAACGAAAGCAGAAACCAAAGAGGATAAGACTCCTAAAACAAGCAAAAAGGAGACTAAGTAATGAAATATCATGAGTTGAAGGTTCAGTCCAACCGCGCTCCTAAGCGAGTCGGCCGTGGTATTTCGGCCGGACAAGGTAAGACGGCTGGCCGTGGAACTAAGGGACAAGGCTCTCGAACTGGCGCCAAAAAAGGTCCACTTTTCCAAGGTGGTTCACGCTCTTTAGTTTCTTCTGTTCCGAAATTAAAAGGTTTTAAATCACACATTAAGAAGGCGCAGATTGTCTATCTTGATACTTTGAGTGGCTTTGAAGGCAAGACTGTCGATAACTTTTTCTTATATGAACAAGGTTACATCAAGTCGCCTTACGCTAAGACAAAAGTTATAACCAGAGGCGAGATTACCGTTGCTGTTAATCTAAAGGTTCAAGCTATATCAAAAAGTAGCATGGAGTCGATTAAAAAAGCTGGTGGTTCAGTCGAAATAGTTGATACGCCGAAGAAGGAATCTGCTAAGAGCGACAAATAGAACAGGTTAAAGCTAAATAAAAACAAGTCGTGCTAATCCATGGCTTGTTTTTATAGTAAGTGTTATTATCAGACTGTGGAATACGGATTATTGGCCGAGTATTACGATTTATTTTACAAAAACAAATCATACGACGAAGAGGTTAGCTTTTTAGTGTCTTTGATTGGCGGTAGAAAAACTATCTTAGACGCAGGCTGTGGCACGGGGTCTCACTTAAAACTACTGAAGGACTTGGGATATGCCGTGGAAGGTTTTGATTTGAGTGAGCATATGCTTGCGATTGCTAAGCAGAAAGTTCTTGCTGATTTATATCAAGGAAGTATCTTAAACTTTAGGTCTTCAAAGAAGTATGACGTTGTTATTTCAATGTTCGCGGTGTTCAACCACTTAAAGAACTATGACGAATTTGAAAAGGGCCTACTGAATCTACTAAGGCTCGTCAATAAGGGCGGACTACTCGTGATAGATCTTCATAATCCCAGTAAATCTGGTGAAAAAGAAGATAAATTGGGCAACTTAACTAGAATTATGAAGTGGGATTACAATCCGGTTAAAAATCAAGAAACCACTTCAATAAAGTACGTAGTAGGTGGGAAAGAATACAACGATAGTCATGTGTTTAAGATATACAAACTACGCACATTAAGGAGATTGTTAGATAAGCACGATCTAGTATATAAGTTTTATGAGAATTATTCGTTTCGCCCAGCAAGTGGTAGCTCTAAGAACATTCAACTAGTCGTAGAAAAACTAAAAAAGATTTAGTCGGCATCAGCGTCTTTTAGTTTGCGCTCGGATGTGATATATTTATATGAGTTATATATTCGGGAAAATACAATGAACTGGAAAATTATCTTAAAATCTCTGAAAAATAAAGACATGTTAAAGCGCGTTGGTATCGTGTTTGGCATTATTGCGGTTTACCGCTTTTTAGCACACGTGCCAGTCCCACTAGCTGGTCCGGCTAACTTCCATGAACTAGTTAAAAACGCTGTAGACAGCACTGATTTGGGCGGATTTATCAATTTATTAACTGGCGGGGCGTTAACATCGTTCTCAATAGTTATGGTTGGTATCAGTCCGTATATTACCGCCTCGATCGTTTTTCAACTTTTAACTAAAATTATCCCTTCCCTGGAGGAAATTTCTAAAGATGGCGAAACCGGTCAACGTAAGATTAATCAATGGACTAGAATGCTGGCCATACCATTGGCTATTGGACAGTCGATTGCTTACATTGCAATTCTAAGGCAGACAATTCTGGCGGGGGCAACGGTAACATTGCCGGCGATGGATCTCTCTCAATGGGTTGTGGCCGTCACCGCAATGGCTACAGGATCTATTATGCTGATGTGGCTAGGCGAGTTAGCGACCGAACAAGGTATTGGTAGTGGCACATCAACAATTATCTTTATCGGTGTTGTTGCCCAAGTCCCAGCTGCTTTTGGAAGCATCATAGCGTCGTTATTTGATACGTCAGCTGGCGGGCTTAATGTCTTTGGATGGTTCACACTACCAGTTAACCCCGCAGCCTTGGCAATGCTACTGCTCATGCTAACCCTAGTTATTGCTATTATTTATATTCTGGTAAAGATTAACGAGGCGCAGCGCCTGATTACGATTAACTATGCCAAACGAGTTCATGGTAACTCAAGCTATGGTGGAATTAGATCACTTATGCCGATTAAACTTATTGGCGCCGGAGTTATCCCAGTTATATTTGCTGGAACTTTCCTATCGATCCCGTCTTTTGTTGGTCAAATTCTAAAATCGGTTGGTGGAGATAAGTTTACGGCT
>CAZRIZ010000005.1:0-2640 GCA_964600285.1 uncultured Candidatus Saccharibacteria bacterium | reverse complement strand
ATTTACTGGTTGTTTGGAATTTCTAACCTAAATATGGCTATCGGCGGGACTGGAGCTCTCTTGATAGTCATGGTGGCACTTGAGAATCTAAGACAGATTAGCTCACGCGCACTTATGATAACTTACGACGATTATAAGTTCGATCAAGATGAATTTGCACAAGAGATTAAGTAAGACCAGACGATATCGCAAGATCGCGTCAGTTCTTTCAGTGCTACTTATTGTGACTGGGGTTGCTTTGCTTGGCGTGTACGCGTATTGGTATTTTACTGGTGATGAGCTTGTAAAAATTGACTTACCTATTAATATAGCTCTTGAAAATACCGACGTGGTGGAAGAGGACGTTACTGAGGAAGAAGTCAAGGCGCATAATGTTCCAGCAGACCAACCACGCTACCTTAATTTACCTGATTTAGGTATAAAACAAACTCGGATTTTATCAGTTGGACAGAATAGCGACGGGCGCATCGGAACTCCTGTTGGCATCTTTGATGTAGGCTGGTATAACAAAAGTGGCAAGCCCGGACAAGATAACCAAGTCGTTTTCTTAGATGGACACAATGGTGGTCCAACTAAAGATGGCATATTCAAGCACCTACCGAATTTAAAACTGGGTGCAACTATCCAAATTGAACGAGGTGACGGAACCCTAATTGATTATTCTGTAGTGGAAAATTACATTGTGCCGCTAGCTGATTTCGGCGCTGACAAGATGCAACGCGTGTTAACACCGATTGACAAAGAAGAAACTTTAGCGATTATTTCTTGTACTGGCAAATGGATTCAAGCACAACGACTTTACACAGATAGGGTGGTGGTACGTGCCGTACGAATTGACTAATTTTAATAATCTCTGTTTTTACTCTTTACAACTTACCTACAATCAGATATAATGCACAATTGTAATTTATGACCAAGCAAAAGGATGTGATCAAGTTAACTGGCAAAGTGACAGAGTCTCTTCCTAATGCTCAATTCAAGGTAGAATTGGAAAATGGCCATCAAATTCTCGCTCATATATCTGGTCGAATGCGAAAGCATTATATTCGACTAGTGCCGGGCGACCGGGTCGAAGTAGAGCTAAGCCCTTATGATCTAGAAAAGGGCAGAATCAGCTTCCGCCTAAAAGATTAATAACTTTAAGGACAAGAAGGAGTTGACACTCATGAAAGTTCGTGCGAGTGTTAAAAAAATTAGTCCCGATGACATAATTGTCAGACGATCTGGACGTCGTAAAGACGGCAGTAAGGTTTCTCGAGTTTATGTTATCAACAAGAAAAAACCTAAGAATAAGCAAAGGCAGGGTTAAGAATGGCTAGAATTTCCGGGGTGACTATCCCCGCAGAAAAGCAGATTTATACCGCTCTCCAGTACATATACGGAGTCGGTCCTAAATCAGCTAGTACCATCCTTGCGGCGGCTAAAGTAAAGCCGACCACTCGGGTAAAAGATCTTACCGAGACTGAAGAACAACGTATCCGCGACATTATTGACAAAGATTACACCGTGGAAAGTGACTTACAGCGCTTGGTAGGAAATAATATTAAACGATTAAAAGATATCAAGAGCTATCGCGGTCTCCGCCACAACGCTGGTTTACCAGTGCGTGGTCAACGAACTCGAACGAATGCACGAACTCGTAAGGGAAAAGCAATTGCTGTTGGTGGTGCACAAAAGAAAGCGGCGTCTAAGACCTAGGAAAAATTATGGCAGAAAAAGTTAATCAAAAAACTAGCGCGCCAGCATCAACCGCCAAGCGCAAAAAGGCGCGACGAACTGTTGCGTCGGGTCAGCTTCACATTCAGGCGACTTTCAACAATACAATCATTACTTTCTCCGACAAGAAGGGCAACGTGTTGGCTCAATCAAGCGCCGGCGCTTGTGGCTTTAGTGGTTCGAAGAAAGGTACCGCTTTTGCGGCGCAAATCGCTTGCGAAAAAGCTGCTGAAAAAGTTAAGTCCGAATACGGCTTATCGTCGGTTGACGTTTACGTCAATGGCGTCGGACTGGGACGCGATTCAGCTATTCGAGCTCTTTCCAACTTTAACATCAGGATTGACTCAATTGTAGACATTACGGGAATCCCACATGGTGGCGTTCGTCCTAAGAAGGCAAGGAGAGCATAATGGCACGAGATTTACAACCAATCGTTAAGCAAAGCCGTCGCGAGGGCTACGCTTTGCATCCAAAGGCTCACAAAGTCTTGGCACGTAAAACTGGTGCTCCAGGGGCTCACCCACAATCACGTGGGAAAGGTAGTTTGTACCTGACTCAGCTACGCGAAAAGCAAAAAGTTCGCCGAATTTACGGCCTATTAGAAAAACAATTTGCTAATTTAATGGCAAAGGCCAACAAGATGGACGGACAATCTGGTGAAAACCTACTCCGTCTATTAGAGCAACGCCTAGACAATGCGGTTTACCGAGCCGGCTTCGCGACTTCACGTCGAGCTGCTCGCCAATTAGTTGCTCACGGACATTTCATGCTAAACGGCAAACGAGTCGACATTCCATCAATTTCAGTTAAACCCGACGACGAAGTCGTTGTGCGACCAAGTAGTCAAAAAACTACTTATTTCAGCAACTTAGACAATGTTGTCAACGACTCAATACAAAAGCCGCTGAGTTGGTTAAAAAGCGA
>CAZRIZ010000004.1:17295-40853 GCA_964600285.1 uncultured Candidatus Saccharibacteria bacterium | reverse complement strand
TGCCAGACCTTCTGGCCAGTAACGCTAATTTGAGCTGGTTGGTAGGTGTTGGTAACGATTAAACCGCCAGTCATATTACCAGAGTAGGTTGGCTCTTCGTAACCATCAATCCTAGTTTCAACAACAGTATAATTAATTTCCAACCCATTGCGATTAAACTTACGCAGGTTGGCAAAAGTATGCTTCCAAGATTTATTAGCAGTCAAAACAGCAGTTTCACCAGTCGACACACCATCGGCATAAAGAGTCACTTCAGCGCTAGTTCCAGGCTTACCAGTCCATTTCTTCTCAACTGAAATGGTACGTGTTTTAAGTGAGTTGGTGGCCGTTACGGCTTGATCGTTACCACCTAGCACCAGAGTATATCCAGTTTTATCGAGCGAAAGGTCGTATTGCTCAAGAGACATTACCTGACCAGATTCGTCAACAGCGCTGACCTCGCTAATTGTGTACCCACCAACTTTCATCGGATGATAAAGAGTAATTGTTTCATTGGCCGCTACGGTATAGTTTTTTGTCTCACCGCCACCGGTAACTGCAAAAGTAAATTTACATCCAACGCATTCATCGCCAGATAGGTCTTTTTTGATTGTTACAAAAACTGGATTAATAGTTGGTACTGGAAAATCGACTGATTGATCACCATTATAGTTTAAAGTCGCCTGACTGTTAGCTGGATAATTACCATCCATGTCGTGGCCAGCGCTCAAGATGGCTTCATCAAGCTTCACCCGATAAGTTAGCTCAGCAACGAATTTACCAACTACACTATCCCAACTAAATTCTGGCGTCCAGTTAAGCACTTTCCGGTTAGCAGATATTGTTGCGCCACTACCCGACACGATGCTTTCAACCACTACTCCCGGTGCCATATAGTCAGTTACCGAAGGGTTTTTAACAAATATGCTAATTTCACCAGCAATTTCAGCAAAAATTGCCGCTAGATCAGAGGCGTTTCCTGTATAAGCCTTGCCAGGCGAGGCAACTTGATTTAATACGGCGTTACCATAATCGCCAGCACTTAGAGCTATGGTATAAATTGTTGGGGCTGTGGCCGAATTTTTTGCAAAGCCGGCTTCGGCAATAGTGCTGTTGCCGTGATTGTAGAGGTAGTTCTGTGGGTTGAACAACGAGCCACAATTCACAGAGGGGCCAGTTCCGCTATTACCACTGCCGACTCTCTCGACATGGTTGTTATAAGCTGCATGAGTCACATTGGTGTTTGTTTCGTTGCCAGTTACCCAGGCGTTGGCTCCAGTTAAATGGCTACATAGCCCAGTAATTTCCGTACTATAGGTTGGCTCGCCGTCAGAGAGAAGAACGATATTTTTGAAATCGGCCGTTGAGCTTTCGATGTATTCTTGCGCGCTATGAATGGCTAGCTGCGTGTAAGTACCTCCATTGGCGGATAGACCATTTACTTTCGATTTCAAATTAGTTTTACCAGACGCGCCAGTAAAGCCAATCTCTTTTGTGACGTCACCAGCAAAAGAGACGATTGCTATGCGATTTGTCGTGTTTCCAGTTGGCAAAAGCGCATCAATAAAGTCATTCGCGGCATCCTTAGCATTTTGCATCTTTGTTTTGCCGCCAGTTCCGCCTTGGGTCATGCTTCCTGAACGATCGATGACCAATACTGTATCTGATGTCTTATCAGTGTAGCCGCTTAAAACTTGCAGAGTCACATCCCACTGGTTGACCATACCATCAACTGGCTGAGCAATCTTACTCACCGTGACATCATCTGGTCCAGCGGCATAAGCAGTCAGCGCCTGTAGCGGCAGACTGATAAAAACCGTCAACAACAACATCACTACGGATTTAATTTTTTGTAAAAGGCGTTTCATCGGATAGTACCTATTCTCCCCAAACCAAGCTGAAATTAGATTATCGCTATAATCTACCACCCTTTTACCCAGTTATTAAACTTCTATTGCCATAAATATAGCACAGTTATTATATTTTGCAATATCTTTTTCTGTAAGTCTATTTTATGTTATAGCATAAGCACTTTAATTAAGTTTTCTTCAAAAAACACAGACAAAGCAAAAAGTCATTTACATATAAATTTTCAATTTAGTTTAGTTCAGTATTATTACATGATAACTGGACTTCTATACCAGAGAGCATGAATCTAATATTGTCCACAGTCGCCAGATTTTTCCAACCAAGTGAGCCGACAATAACCCCAGCGAGCCGACCTAGCTCAACCACACCGACCGCTGGAACGCCACCATTTGAATACTGAACATTGCCTAAGGAATATTTAATTCGATTCACAACCTCATCAGAAGACATTTGGCCTAGCATCGACTTTACAGCACCGACTCTTTCATCAATTTCCAGTGGTTGCTTTTTGCTTGTCCAAAAAATGGCGCTTGCTATAACTTCGCCTTGCCCCAATTTAGTGTCGACTTTTTCTAAATAGGACCAGAAATCATTTTCGATAATTTCAGTAGCTGAACTTATGAGTATCTTTGATATAAAAACAGCAAGTGGTGCCAAGTTTGATCCATCGTCAACTTTAATACGAAACTCCAACTTAGTTTTGAAAAAATCAGACTCACTTGCATCAAACAAGCCTAAATAGTTGTCATAACTTAATATTTGATTCTTTAAAACCTCAACCTGATTTAAATCTTGCCAAGGTTGGTCATGTATCTTCCTCAACTCTTGATTAATGTTTTCGTCAAATCCATCCGAACCAGCCATTTTTTCAGCCAAAATCTGTAACGCCGCGCCGGCGATCACGTCAGCGGTAAAATCAATCTTTAAGTCTTGAACAAGATCTCCAATCTCAGAGTTTAAAATTGGGCTATAAGTCTCAATCTTGACTACGACCACTCCACTAGCAAAAACTTCACCCTCAAGGTGATAATCTAAGTAGCTTAAATAACCCCTTAGGCGTAACAAATCACTCAAAACATTTAAAAATATATGCTCGTACAAATGCCCAAGCTGTTTATCGTGAGACACTTTAGTCAGAAAAAGTTTCATAAGAATCATTGTACATGAAACCTCCGCCTACTACGCGATGCGAGAGGGCAAGACTTAAGACTTAAAAATTACGCTAATCTAACAAACTCAAAGCTCGGCGAGCCATTTCACGCGATTCGTCGGTGCGTATCATATAGATTGGCTTTGATGAAGCTTTAGCTAAGTTTGCCCAGACTGGGGCTTCGTTAGCCGAGGTATTTTTTTCGTCATCAAGTTCAAATCCTAGATAAGTTAGCTCATCGCACAAACGCTTACGAACCTCAAACGAACGCTCACCAACAGTAGCGGTAAAGACAATAGCGTCAACTCCATTTAAGACCGCGGCCATTTCTCCAATAACCTTACGCAAGCGATAGAGATAAGTGTTCATGGTTTCAGCTGCTCGCTCATCGCCCGATTCTTCGTCTGCCAGAATTAAACGCATGTCATCACTCTTGCCCGACATACCAAACAAACCAGCTTGCTTATTCAGATACTGCTCTAAGCCAGAATCATCCAGCCCAAGCTCTCGTTTAATTGCTAAGGCGGCTGAAACATCAATATTACCCGAACGGGTCGCCATCATTAAACCCTCTAATGGCGAATAGCCCATGGAGTTATCGGCACTCTCACCGTTTTTGATAGCCGAAACGCTAGCTCCGCTACCTAAGTGACAAACTATAACTTTTTCTGGCAAAATTGAATTCTTGCGCATAATTTCTACGATAGAATTCATTGAGATGCCGTGAAACCCGTAGCGACCAAGGCCAATTTTATCTTGTAAATCGATATCGAGTGCGTAGCGAAAAGCTTCTTTCGGCTTCGTGCAGTGAAAGGCGCTGTCAGAGATAGCCATGACTGGTAGGCTTGGAAATTTGTCTTTAAAAAACTGAATTTCACTCAGGTTAGTTGATGTATGGAGTGGGGAACGATCTTTAGCTTTTTCGGCTTCAGCCAAAACACCTTCGTCAACAACGTAATCGCGATCAAAGTACGAACTTGCTACAACCAGTCGAGCCGCTACGGCATCAATTTTTTGATCGCCTGTTAGCGCACCAATTTCGCGCAAAACAGCCTCGCACTGACCAGCCGACTCTTTGATGTCACTTATTTCTGGTTTGAGTTTAGTTTTATGCTCCCCAAACTTTGCTGTGCAAACTACCCTACCATCTTCATACTCAAAGTGTAGGGTTGCCAAACAATCATCACCTTCGTATAAAGCATATTTACGGCTAGACGACCCGGGGTTAGTCACTAAAATCAATTTACTCAAAGCAGTCTCCTTCTTTTGCGCAATCAAAAGATCGCAGTTTTTACTGCCCTAATTATACACCGATAAGTAGTCTAGATTTCGATTTCATCATCTTCAACTGCAAAATCATCATCCTTAAGTTGTTCGACCTTAAGTGCTTTTTCGTAGTTAGTAGATTTCTTAGAAAAGAAATCGTGCTGAGTTGTCTCAACATTAAGCCCATTTAATACTATTTGGTTTATCTCACCAATTTTATATTTTGGCTCACGACCTAAATTAGCCAAAGCACGATTAGCGTTATACTTCAAATATTCCTTCACTTCATGAACTAAACCAATTTCGGCATAAATCTGTTCAGTATATTTGACATCATTTGCCATCAAATCTTCTAACATCTCGTCTAGCTCTTTATCAGCCTTCTTTTGCTGGGTCGGAGTTAATTTACGATATTTTTCTTGGGCCAATAGACCAATAAACGCGCCATGAACGGATTCGTCTGCCACAATCTTTTTAATAATGTCAGCACTAGCCACCATCTCACCTTGACCAGCCAGCCACAATGGCAAGAAAAAGCCGCTATAAAATAGAAAGCTTTCCAGAAAAATAGATGTTACCATGCCGAAATAAACATCATAATCAGATACATTGTCTTCATCTAGCCTACGGTAACGCTCATCTACAACTTGAGCTTTATATTGCAAATAGGGATTTTCTTTCACCCATTCAAAGATTTCATCAATCTCTTCAGTCGTAGCAACAGTCGTGAAAATTGTAGAATAGGATTTAGCGTGAATTGACTCCATCATACACACATACGATAGAACTGATTTATTCTGTAACCCATCTATGTGATCAATCAGCTTTGGCATACCTGTATGGGATTGTTGCGTGTCGAGTAAAGTCAATCCGCCTAGGACTTGCTTATAGGCCATACGCATCTCTGGACTTAACCTCCTATAAGAGTCAATATCTTTTGACGGTATGTATTCCGTATCAACCCAGAACTGTTTTAAGTTCTGTTCCCAGAACACCTGAACATAGTCATTCTCGGGCGTATTCCAGTTAACCGCCTCGAATATTTTGTTCGGTTTTTTACCAGCCTTCTGTTTGGTCATATATCTCTCCCCTTCTCATATACTTATAAAATGTTCTAGACGGCGCAACTAATGCAATCTTCTAGAGTGGTTTTTCGTGTTCTAGTGTAATAGAGCGATTTTAGTCCGATTTTGTGAGCGTAGATATAGTATTTGGCAATATCGCGTGTTGTATCATCAGAATTTGTGTGCAAAATTAGAGAGATGCCTTGATCCACGTGACGCTGCACGACCGAGACTAGTTTCATTACCTTTTTTTGGTCCATATCATAGGCTGACTTGTAATAGAAAATATTATCGTTAGTCATAAATGGCATCGGATAATAAGTTGTGCTGTCACCATATTCGCGCACTTCTATTGGATCCACAATCGGCATAATTGACGATGTCGCACTCTGAATATACGAAACTGATTGAGTTGGCGCAATCGCCAAACGATAGGCATTATAGAGGCCGTGTTTCTTTACTTTTTCTGCCAAAGCCTGCCAGTCTTCTTTATTGGGAATAGCTATACCCTCAAATAGCTTTTTAACCTTATCAGTCTTAGGCAAGAAATCTTTCTCGAGATACTTAGCAAAATAAACTCCGCTAGCATACTCTGACTTATCAAAATCCTTGAAAGTCTCCCCACGCTCTTTGGCGATTTCCATTGATCGCTCCAAAGAGTAAAAGTTCATCATCATAAAAAAGACATTACTAAAGTCTAATGCCTCTAAACTCTCGTAAGCGATTTGGTTCTTGACTAAGTAGCCATGCAAGTTCATTGCACCCAAGCCGACACTGTGTAGTTCCTCATTGGCTTTTTTGATTGATGGCACGATGTCGATATTCGACATATCAGATACCTGAGTTAGAGCATCCATCGCACCCTTAACAGCCTGTTTAATGCGACGATTGTCCATTACATTAACTATATTTAGAGACCCTAAGTTACAGGAGATTCCTCGTCGAATAACGTCTTTCTCATAATAGTGCCCTATGTCTGAAACCTCAGAAACCTGCATAATCTCCGTGCAAAGATTAGAGAACTTAACTGAACCAATTTCACGCAGTGCATGTTCCGCATTAGCGTTATCTTTGAAAAACATGTAAGGATAGCCGCTCTCCTTTTGAACCTGAGCTATCTTTACTAGTAACTGACGGGCATCAATCTTTCGCTTACGCACATCTGGGTGTTCAATCAGCTTGCTATACATCTCACTCATGTCCATCTCGTCTAGATCGATACCAAAAGCTTGTCTCACGGTCAGCGGAGCAAATACGTAGAAATCCTGATCGTTCGAGACAAGTTCCATAAATTTACCCGGGACAATGACGCCGATGGAGAGAGATTTGATGCGAATTTTTTCATCAACATTAACCTTCTTAGTATCAAGAAATTCCTCAATATCCCAATGGAAAATATTAAGATAAACCGCACCAGCACCGGGTCGTTGGCCTAATTGGTTAGCGTAAGAGAAAACATCCTCCATGATTTTCATAACCGGCATAACACCACTAGCTCGACCATCAATACCCTTGATAGCTTCTCCTCGTGCACGTAACTTAGAGAAGTTGTAAGCCACACCACCACCGATTGACGACAACTTCATACCCTCATCGATAGCATAACCAATGCCCGTTAAGTTATCTCCCACTTCGTCTAGATAACACGACACTAATTGACCAGCACGCAACTTACCAGCGTTGAGAAAGGTTGGGGTGGCTGGCTGATACTCTTGATTAATCATCAACTTGGCATATTCTAGAGCTTTTTTGACATTGCCATTACCTAGATATAGCGCCACTGCTGAAATCCTGTCTTCGTAGCGTTCCAAAAATAGCTTATCCGCATCATCACGCATGGCGTAATTTTGATAGAACTTAAACGCACTCATGAATGACGGAAATCGAAACTTTTTACTATAAGTAAGGCTATAAACTTGTTCGATCTCACTAAATTTATACATTTTGTAAAAATCAATGTAGTAGTTATTGTCAATCAAGTAGTCCATCTTTTCTTTTAAGTCGTGAAAGAAGACGGTGTGCTTGTTTACATAATCAACAAAATAGCTGTGAACCGCTTCAACGTCTTTTTCCAGATCATAATTACCCTTGTCATCCTTCGACATGACCTGATTATTTAGTAGAATCCATTTTTTAACTGACATTTTCGTTTACCTCTTCAATTCGTTTAATAATAAAATCAACATCACTATCCTGACCGGCCTGTTCAAAACGCAGAAGTGATGGAACGTTATATTTTTGGCTAATATAGGTAGCGGCAATTGCAAAATTCGGACCATAATTCATATTTCCTCCCGACGAGACCGACAACATGCGTTTCGAATTTTTGCTTAAAAACTCTTGCACCGGTCGGGGCACAACACCATTACCAATTGTGTAAATTATTAGATGATATGGCTCGTTAACCACTAGACCTCTTGTAATTTTGGTTATTTCCCAATCAGGTCTAAGCTTAGCAATCTTCGCAACAAATCGTTCGGTATTACCCGTTAGGCTAGCGTAGGCGACACGAGTTTTCATAACAAATTACTGATATTTTTTAACCCAGTGACATCAACTCCAATAATACGCTCAATCTCAACTTCATCATCGAGCACCACGACCGTCGGCACAGACCGAACTTGAAATTTAGTTGCTAATTCTGGCTGATCAAATGGGTTTATCGCCTCGTACTTAATACCAGCGTCATCCAAGATGTCACTAACCGCCAGACAAGGCTGGCAGTTTGATTTCTCAAACTTTATAATTTTTTTCATTTTTCTCCCTTTTTTAATTTTTCGCATTAAAGCTTACGCTTTATTATAATTGCTAAATAACAATTTGCCCAACCAATTTTGGCTGTTAACTCTTTAACGAACAAATAAAAATTACAACGGTACAGGTGTTATTTTAGAAACTAGCTTAATTCCAAGCTTGTTTACTGATCTCTGGTAGATCTTCGCCGTGTTCTTTGATATAGTCGGTATTTTCAATTAATTTTTGCTCGTACTTTTTAGCTAACTGATCCGCCCTTTCGGACTTAATTTTGCCGCTATCAGCCAATTTATAAACAGCATCAATCGCTAGGTTATATCTAGAAGTTTGATTACGGACCATCATATCGAACGGTGTTGTAGTAGAGCCTTTTTCGATAAAACCGTGTACGCTAACTCGATTGGTCAACAAATAATTGAATAAAATAGCCTTTATTGTCTCCGGGTAGCCATGAAAGTTAAAAATAACTGGTACATTTTTTGTAAAAACTTGGTCAAAGCTGGCTTGTCCGACTGGCTTCTTGCCTAGGCCAAAAGCACCTGAAGACAAGGCGCTAGCATAAACCACTCTAAGCTTAGTATCTGGCAAGTCTGTTTTGATAATTTGTCTAGCAAATAGAACTTCTTTGACCATATAATCACCAGCTGCGGCTAAAACCAGATCTGGATTATCGTCGCTGGCAAAGTCCCACTGACAAACACCAGCTCGTAAATCAGCTTGAGCCTCTTCCAAGGTTCGCCAACGTGGCTCTTCGGTTTTACCAGATGTAATTACATTAATATGATTGAAGCTGGTGATGCAGTAATCTAGGGCGACTAACATTGAGTTATCGTCAGCTGGAAATAAAACTTGTCCAATTTGCCCTTGACGCAACAGTACGTCTTCGATAAAAGTCGGGTTCTGGTGTGAAAAACCATTATGGTCTTGGCGCCAGCCGACTGAAGTCAGCAAAAAATTGAGTGCTGGTACTGGCGCTCTAAATGATACTTCTTTGGCTTGCTCAATAAACTTACTGTGTTGTTGCATCATACTAGTCGAAACTTCCATAAAAGCTTCGTAACTAGTCATGACACCATAACGCCCAGATAAAGTATATCCCTGGTATAAGCCTTCGAGCAATTGCTCACTTAAAATTTCCACTGAGCGACCATCACGACTAAGATTATCGTCCCACTCGCGCACAGCCATATTCCAGGACCGATTGGTTTGCTTGAAAATTGCATTTAGACGATTCGAGGTTGTTTCGTCAGGAGAAAAGAAACGAAAGTTTTTATGAGCCTGGTTAAGATTGAAAACTTTTGCTAGATAATCACCGGCTCGATGAAGTGGTAAAGACTGTCGTTCTCCAATGTCAGAAAGTGGTATTGATTGGCTGTTTAAATCGGGCTTAATTAATCTTGACAAAGGCTTGCTATCAACTGACTTGCCTAGAGCGGTCTGATTATTGCCCATGCGCATAGTTTCTTCTGGCAAGACATCGTCTCGCCAAGAGCCAAACCGATTACCGCTGAACAACTCATTAAATTTATAGCTTTTTAGCCAAGTCTCCAGCTTAGCCAATTGATATGGATCGGCGACAACCTTATCGAGCACAACCTGATGCGACAAGTGATTGCCCTCAATCTTTTTGCCACTTAAGACCTTGACACCGCTCAAGCCCTTATCGGAGCGAAAAATCAACACCGGTAACCGTTGGTCTGAGGCTGATTTGTTCTTGATACTCAATATTTTACCGTGGATTTTATCTAGCACGAAAGCCAAAGCTTCATCATCTTGACTAGAGCGATATTCTAAAATATAAGGCTCGTAGCGTAAACCTTGGAAGTAATCAATTAACTCTTTGTCGCTCATTCGACCAAACAAGGTTGGGTTAGAAATTTTATAGCCATTCAGGTGTAAAATTGGCAAAACAAAACCATTTTCTGGCTGAGCAATTAGTTTATTCAGTTGCCAAGATCCAGCCAAAGCGGCGGTCTCCGCTTCACCGTCGCCAATTAGCGTAGCAGCAATCAGATCTGGGTTGTCAAGCACGGCACCATAAGCCGTCGCCAAGCTATAACCCAACTCGCCGCCCTCTAATATCACGCCGGGTGAGTACGGACTAGCATGTGATGGATAACCATAAGGCCAGCTAAAAGTCTTAGCCACATAACCAATCCCTTTAGAATCAAGCGTCGCCTCTCTGTCAACTTGGAACAGAGCTTCTTCCAAGAATAAGTTGGCCTGCAGTGCTGGAAAAGCATGCCCTGGACCAAGCAAAAACATCATATTTGATATATTTTTTCGTCGAATTAAATGGGATAAATGCGCATAGATAATATTTACACCAGGACAAGATCCCCAGTGGCCCAGTAGCCTTGGCTTGATGTCAGCCGGAATTAACGGCCGTTCCAACAGAAAATTATCTCTCAAAAAAATCTGAGCTACGGTCAAGTAATTAGTCGCGCGAATAAATTTGTCTAGGCTTTGTTTATCATCATTAGTAAACATAAGCTCTATTATAACAAATCTAGCTCAAGTTATCTCACAATTCCTAAATACGCTTCACCTTGACCACAACATGGCGCAAAACATCAGTACCATAAGTGTATCCATTGCGTAGAATTTCTGAAATAACTTCTCGCTCACCCTCAGATTCCTCAACCAGAACGGCCTCGTGTAGTTCAGGATTGAAGTTATCGCCCGGCTTAACGGCAATTTTTGCCACATTGATTTTAGCCAGTTCAGCTTCTAGCTTTTTATTTAGATTCAAAACACCTTTTACCCAAGGCTCACTCGCTATACTTTTTGGTGCATTAGCAGTCGCCAGGTCTAAATCGTCTAAAATTGGTAATAATTTTTCGATAATCGCCTGCTCAGCTAATTGTTTAACTCGAATCCGATCAATCTCGACATTTTTACGAAAATTCTCAAAATCAGCTCGAGTTCGTTGCAGATCAATAGTTAATTCGCCATTTTTTTGCTCTAGTTCAATATTTAGATTCTTTTTCTTAGCCATTTATTTCTCCTTATTTTTCAAAAACCAAACTAACTACGCGTAAGCCACTTTGGGATTAACTTTCACTTAAGACCTCTTGCAAAATCAAGCTAGTTTGGGCAACCAAGCGCATGACCTTGGCATAACTTTGCCTAGTCGGACCAACCACGCCAATGTAACTCTTGTCGCTATATGGTGAGTGAAATCGACTAACAATCAGGGTCGCACCAGAAGACTTGCCTATAGGGTTCTCCGAGCCAATAAAAACATTTATGGCTTCGTTAGGCGCAACTTCTTGAAGCCATGGCTCTAGATTATCAATTAAGTAAGACACTGCGAGCAAGCTCTCTCGGTCGGCAAAATCTGGTAAGTTTATTAGGTTATTTAATCCACTAGTGTAGACTTGATCGCCAATTGTCGCAAAGCCAAGATTGTCGGTCGCATCAGCTAAGCCTCGTACCGCTTGACGAATTAAGTTGCCGACCGTGCCACAACTAGCCTGTAATTGTCTTGTCATGGCTTGACGAGCACGATGGTTGCTCTTTTCTGGCTTAGTTTCGTTTTTTTGCATTTCTAATAGGTGATTAACGTAAGTTCGATAACCCTTGTCGGTTGGGGTTCGACCAGCCGAAGTGTGTGGCTGTTCAATCATACCTAAGCTCTCCAAGACGGCCATATCGTTACGAATAGTCGCACTAGAAACATTAAATAGTTTCGCTAGCATCACACTGCCAACTGGAGACGCCACCTCTGAATACTGCTCAATAATGGCTTGCAAAATACGCATTTGCCGTTCGGTCATAATATTTTAATTATAGCAAAAAATAGCACTCAAATCAAGTGAGTGCTAATAAACCAGCCTCTTCAGACTTATTACTTTTTCTTAAAAGCTCGGTGGATAAAACCAGCAAGCAGACCAAAAACGGATCCAAGTATTAAAAATAGGGCAATATTATCAAGTAGCAGGCCAGCGACAACACCAACAATACCACCAGTAAATAACCACCACTCTAGAACTTGATCATCGTTCATTGGCTCTTCTAGTATAGTAAACGGCTTCTTTTTCTCTACTTTCTCGGACTTGTCTTCTTTTATTTTCTTAGATTTGGTCATTCTTCAACTCCTCTAATAAATTCTTCGCTAACTGTTTTTGTTCCGCCGTCACAAAAGCGCTTGTTGGTAAGTTAATGACTCGCTCGGCTGAAATTACGACAGAGTCGGAAGCTCCATTGATAACCCATTCAAACAAATGGCTACTTAAAGCAAACTCCAGCTCTTTAATTGAGCTATCGCGTCGCTTTGGCCAAACCTCCAAGAATTCCGACTCGCTCTTGAAACGTTTTTTGAGACGCTCCATCCAAACTTCATAAGAAGGAGGCAAGACAAAAATAGCTTTTGTGTCTGGCGCATTTTTTTTGTATTCGGCCACACCCTGAACGTCGATGTCAGCAATTGGGGTTTTACCAAGCCCGATAACTCGCTTATATTCTGCGACGCTCGAACCATAAACATTACCATGGACAAATTTCGCTTCAATAAAATCTTGCTCTTCAAGCATAAGCTGTGCTTTAGGCAAATCAATAAAGTAATAATCTACGCCGTCTTGCTCCAAGACGCCATCGTTTTCGCGGGGCAAGCGAGTTGTGCACGTCACCAAGTTACCATATTTACCGGTCTTAACTAGCTGGTCAATTAAATAGTTTTTTCCAGCGCCCGATACGCCCGTAACTAACACTGGTGGATTTTCCGATATTAACCTTTGGGTTTCCGCCGAAGGTTGATAATTAGTTATTAGGCTCTCAAGCGACATATTACTATAATTTTAACACATAAATACTCGCCCAGCACCCCAACAGCCTCTAGAGTAAGATTTTAAAGTTTTATTAGGGAGATGGGATATGGCGCTAACGCCTACGCCTAACGCTTAAGCATCACCATAAAAGCTTCGCTTGGAATATCTACTTTACCAAAACGTTTCATACGCTTCTTGCCTTTGGCTTGTTTGGCAAGGAGCTTTTTTTTACGCGACACATCACCGCCATAGAGATAGCCAGTGACGTCTTTGCGATAAGCTGAAATGTCTTCGCGAGCAATAAACTTGCCACCAATCGCAGCCTGTAAACTAACTTGAAAGTTCTGGCGTGGTATTACTTCTTTTAGTTTTTTGACAATTTCTCGCCCAATGGCCGGAGCCTCCGTGCGATGCGCTACTAAGCTCAAAGCGTCAACTATTTCCCCCGATACGTAGAAATCTAATCGAACTAAATCGTGTTCTTCGTAAGCATCAAATTCATAACTAAAACTACCATAGCCACTCGTAACTGATTTTAACTGATCGTAAAAATCGGTTAATAAATTAGCTAGAGGAGCTCGAAATGATACCAAGGCTCGTTCATCAATATACGATATATTTGTCTGCAAACCGCGCTTTGAGATAATTAGCTGAATCACGCCCCCGACATAATCGTTTGGCACGATAATCTCGCCTTTAATCCATGGCTCGCGAATCGCTTCAATTAGAACCATATCAGGCAAATCACCCGCTGAGCGCACACTGGTTTTCTCGCCATTTTTCAATATAACTTGGTAGTCAGTGGACGGATTAGTAACGACTAAATCAATTCCATATTCGCGCTCTAATCGCTCCCGAATAATATCCATGTGTAGTAGCCCTAAAAAACCAACTCGCACACCAAAACCCAAAACCGGAGAGTTTTCTGGCTCAAATTGCAGAGCAGAGTCGCTTAGGCTAAGCTTCTCGACCGCTTCTTTAAGGCTATTATAATCCTCGTTTGAAACAGGAAAAAAGCCTGCATAAACAAACGGTTTTATGTTTTTATAACCTGGTAGCGGCTCAACTGGCTTTCCGTTATACATTTTTTCTAAAACCCTTTGTCAAAATACTTTTTTAATGTGACTGTATCGCCTACCTTCGCTTCACGAGTAGTTTTCAAATTCGTAACAATATAGCCAATCTCGCCAGCTTGCATAGTCGGCATCGGCTTCATATCGGGAGATAATTTACCGATTTCTAGAGCCAGACCGTGAGCCTTAGTTGCCATCATATAAATCTGATCACCTTTTTTTAGCTGACCATCAACTACTCGAATATATAAAACCACGCCACGATAATCGTCATAGTAAGAATCAAAAATCAAAGCTCTAGTGGCAGCTTCAAGATCCCCTTTTGGACAGGGGAGACGGTCGACAACCGCTTGCAGAACCTGATCAACACCTTGACCAGTTTTAGCGGAAATTAATAATATATCATCTTTAGCACAGCCCAAAATGTCAATCAGTTCTTTAGATACTCTCTCAACATCGGCCGCTGGCAAATCAATTTTATTAAGCACGGGAATAATCTCCAAATTAGCGTCAAGCGCAAGATAAACATTTGATAGCGTCTGCGCTTGCACACCCTGCGAGGCGTCAACCACCAAAATCGCACCCTCACAGGCCGCCAAGCTACGCGAAACTTCGTAAGTAAAATCGACATGACCTGGCGTGTCAATCAAATTTAGCTCGTAGCCCTTATACTTCATGGCTACGGGAGTCAATTTAATTGTGATGCCTCGCTCCTGTTCTAACTCCATAGAATCCAGAAGTTGTGACTTCATTTCACGCTTATCGACTGTATCAGTAAGCTCTAACATACGATCAGCTAGGGTTGATTTGCCGTGATCGATATGTGCAATAATGCAAAAATTTCGAATCTTATCAAAATTAGCCATTTGTGTTATTCGGTTTAACCGGTGGCTTAAGTGGCGTAAACAATAACGACTTAACTCGACGCACAATCGACTCAGCTTCGTCCATTTTGAATATGTAAGATAATAACAAATATAACCCTAAGGAAACTGCTGTGATTAAGGCGAACTTAGGAAAGACACTAAAGAAGCTATTGTCTTCACGCGTCAATGGCATTAGCACAACCATCGCATAAGTTACCACACCCACCGCAAGTGATATTACAATGATTTTTATTACCGTTTTAATAAATCCTCGATCAATCAAATTACGGTTTTGTTTCATCAGAACAAACAACAATATGCCAGATTCCACGACAGCACTAATAGTCTGGGCGATAGCTAAAGCCTCAATTCCCATACCCAATCTTTTAATAAAGAATATGGCAAAAACAATATCTACAACCATGGCTATAATAGACGAGATTAGCGGGGTTTTAGTGTCTTGTTTAGCATAAAAAGTCCGCGCCAAAATGTGGTAAATAGCCCGACAAAAAATTGCTAACACTAAGTGACCCAAGATGTTGGATATAAGAGCGCTACCACTATTTTTGATAAAACTGACCACGTAGCCGCGCGTAAAATAAGTAATCACAGAAACTGGAGTAGCAATCCAGATAATGATGCGTAAAACTCGTTGAACTTCTTGCTTAAATTGTCCCGTCTGTCCGAGTGCTAATTTTTCGGTCATACTAGAAAAAGCTGCATTTGAAATCGCCACGCCAATCAAGTTAATCGGCATATTGTGCAAAGTGAAAGCTTGGTTATATGATCTGATCGTGCCATCGGCCATGCCAGAAGCCAACCTAGTTTCGACTAACGAAGTAAAATAATCCACTCCTTGATCCATGGATCGTGCTGGAAATATTTTTAAAACCTTCCGAAATCCTTGATTTTTCCAGTCTATCTTAAATTTATAGTCAAAACCTAGTCCAACTACTCCCAAAGCAGCTACGATAAGCTGGAGCATAGCGCCAAGGAGTACTCCTAAAGCAACCCCCATGATGCCACCTTCAAATATTTGCGTACCGAATAGAGAAATTCCATCAGTGAAAAACAATGTTCCTACAATAATACCAACGTTATACAGCGCTGGAGCAAGAGCATAGAATATATACCGACCAGTTGCCTGTTGTATACTTGACAACACCCCAGATATAGAGAACAAAAATGGGTTAATCGCTATTATTCTCATCATACTGGCCGCCAAGGCCCGGCTAGCCTCAGACAGGTGTGGCGCAACTACATGATTAATAAGTTGTTCGGCGAAAATCATTATAAGCAGGGACACTCCTATTCCCACAAGACTCATGAAATTGATCATGCTCGAAGCTAAATCCCAAGCTCGTTCATCATCATTGGATCGACGGTCGGCTCTTAGCTGGTTAAACACTGGTATGAACGTAACGCTAAGAGCTCCAGACACTAAGACTGAAAACATAAAATCCGGAATGATAAACGCTACCGTATAGGCATCAATGCCCGTTGGGTAAGTATCGAGGTAGTAACTGTTAAGTAATCGATCACGAAAAACCCCAAGTAAGGATGTAATTAAGGTAGAAAGAGCTAAAATTATAGCAGCATGCTTAATTGACAACTTACGATTAGCCTTGGCTAAGTTAGAAACTCGAGTTTGATGACGTGTCATAGAGAGCGTTAATGTAGTTTAGCCTCTGCCGGTAATTTAGCATCTTTTAGTATCTCTATGACTTCTTCGGCCTCAAGGGTCTCTTTTTCTAACAAAGCCTTAACCAGGCTCTTCAGTAGATTCTTGTTAGCAGACAGAACTTTGTAAGCTCGCTCAGAAGCTTCTTTCATAATCTTAGCAATCTCGGCGTCAATTTTTTCAGCCGTTACTTCTGAGTAGCTGTTAGATGACGTCATTCTGTCAAACACTGTCACAGTTTCATCGTTATGGAATACTTGATCACGCAAGGCTTCGCTCATACCTTGCTCGGTCACCATTTCGCGCGCCAAAGCAGTCGATTGACGCAAATCCATACCAGCACCAGTAGTTATGCCATCGTCACCATAAATAAGTCGCTCAGCCTGCCGACCGCCCATGGCTCGCGCCAACATGTCTTTATACTCGTAAATGCTAGTATAATGACGGTCTTCCGGGGGAAGGAACCAGGTTACACCACCCGTTGCTCCACGCGGAATAATAGTGACTTTGTGCACTGGATCGCTATCGGGTAAAACGTGACCAACAACCGCATGACCAGCTTCATGATAAGCCGTTAGCTCACGCTCGTTATCGCTCATAATTGAACTTTTGCGCTCTGGACCAATCGCCACTTTCTCAAACGCTTCAGTCACGTCACCTTGAGTAATCTTGGGGTGATTTAATCTAGCAGCGATAATAGCAGACTCATTGGCGATATTAGCTAAGTCGGCACCAGAGGAACCTGCTGTCTTTGCAGCAAGCGCGTCTAAATCAACCTTACCCTCCGTTGGTTTATTTTTGAAATGAATCTTTAGAATCTCTAATCGATCTTTTCGCTCCGGTAGAGTGATGGTTACGCGACGATCAAATCGACCGGGGCGAAGCAGTGCCGGGTCTAGGACGTCAGCTCGGTTAGTAGCAGCCAAGATAATCACATTGGCATCAGTTTCAAAACCGTCCATCTCAACCAAAATCTGGTTCAGGGTTTGTTCACGCTCATCGTGACCGCCGCCCATACCAGAACCACGACGTCGGCCAACAGCGTCAATCTCATCAATAAAAATAATTGACGGAGCATTTTTCTTAGCCTTGTTAAATAAATCTCGCACTCTTGAGGCGCCAACACCGACAAACATTTCTACAAATTCTGAGCCAGAGATTGAGAAAAATGGCGCGCTAGCTTCACCAGCGACCGCACGGGCTAACATGGTTTTTCCAGTTCCTGGATTACCAACTAGCAGAACACCTTTGGGGATTTTTGCACCCAACTTGCGATATTTTTCAGGATGCTTTAAAAAGTCAACTACTTCACTTAAGTCTTGTTTGGCATTGTCATTTCCAGCGATATCGTCAAACTTTACACGCTCTTTGTCGTTACCGTAAATTCGCGCTTTACTCTTACCAAACCCCATCGCTTGGTTGTTTTGTCCCTGGGCCTGTCGCATCATGTACGATAAGAACCCAGCAAATAGTAGCAGTGGTAGAACGATTACTGCTATATCAAAAATTAGACTGGTCGTGTTTGAGGCTGGTTGTTGTTTCAGCACCACATCGGCATCATTTTTAAGGCCCTGCTCGTAAATTGAACTGGCCGGGTCTTTGTAGGAGAATTCAGTTGGCTTTTCTTCGCCCTTAGGTGTAATCAAAACTCGGTTGTCTGATATCTCAATTTCTGCAATTTCACCCTTGTTAGCGCGAGTGATCACATCAGAAATCGGCACTTCTTTTATGTTTGACTTAGTAAAGCTGGAGCCAATTACAGCCACAAATAACAAAATAATTGTCCAGAAGGCAAAATTACGCCAAATATTTTTTTTACGAGGCACAGGCTTCTTTAGCTTTGGGGGTCTATCAGTTTTCTTATACATAAATTCCTTTCAATTCTTAAGACAGTAAAACGAAAATCAAAAATAGTCATTTTATTTTACTATTTTTTATCTGTTTTTACAATAAAGAATTGGGTTGTAAAATCTAAATAGACTCTACCCGCTAGCTGATGAATCTCCCCCTGCTTCGCCGTTTTAATGGCTAAAATAGCTCGTTCAACTTGCGATCTTAAAAGCGATACGCCCGAATGATGTTTCACGATAAAATAGAACACTTCATAAGCTAATTTGTCATCAGCCATGATGAAATTGTACCGACGATATTTACCAGATTTGTTTATCGTCCGCGACAAAATACTGTCAATAGCGTTTCGAACCAAAACCTGTCTCTCAAATAGCTCAAATAAAATCTCTTTACTATAAGATCGGCTACGATTAGCCAACTGCTGACGAACAACATTCCTTAGGTAAATTGGTTGATGATTGGTGCTGTCTTCGCGCCAGTCTAGCTTATTTTTTATGGCGTAATTTAAAACCTCGGCCTTACTTAAATTTAAGAGTGGGCGATATATATCGCGAGATCCCATGACAGACAAACCACGCCAACCTGTTCCCCGACGAATGTTAATCACAATTGATTCAATAACATCATCAGCATGATGCGCCGTACACAGAATGCCTCCTCGCTCTTCTGCCACTCGTCGCAAAAAACTATAGCGCGCCTGTCTAGCGGTGTCTTCACTAGCACCAGTTCCTAAATTACCAGATGCTATTTCATATGATAGATTGTACTTTCTTGCCAGACTGCGAACAAACTGAGCGTCAGCTCGAGACTCCGCTCCCCTAATGCCGTGTTCAAAATGCGCCAAAACTATATTTTGATATCTACGGCGCATCACATCTAACATAACTACAGAGTCAACCCCACCACTAACCGCCAAAATAAGCGGCTCGGGATTATTAATTTTCTGCTTAGTCATTGATTTAATCATAAACATTTTATTATCCCGACGCAAGCAAGTTAAATCCTGGCTTATTTCTAGTTTTTATCATATAATTATTCTAGCTTATGCTTTTACCAGACGAGAGGATTAAGAAACTGGTGGGTCTGTCTGACAAAGAGCTAGATGATCTGCTGGAAAAGCAAAAGGAGAGTGGAAAATCTCTTCAGTCTTTAATTTTGGAAAACAATATCCTAAACGAAAAAACTCTAACCGAGCGCTACGCCGAAGCCATTGGTGTACCATTTGTCTTAATTGACAAGCGCGATATCACATCTGAAGCACTAGGTAAAATACCAGAACCAGTAGCTCGACAATACAAAGCCGTGGTGTTTAACGTCGATCCCAAAACTGGACATGTTGATTTAGCAATTGACGATCCAGAAGATATCCAGGCTATAAACTTCCTGCAAAAAGATTTGGGCTCAAGACTACGTCTCCATATTGCAACCAGCACAAACATTCAGGATGTATTAGACCTCTATCGAGGTGATGTTGGAGATAAGCTAACGGATGTTATCAACATTCAGCGCGAAGATGAAGTCAAACAGGGTAGCGAAGTTAAAGAAGAGGACATCACGGAGGATTCTCCTATCGCTCAGACTGTTAACTTACTTCTGGAGTACGCCATTAAATCTAGCGCTAGCGATATCCATATTGAGCCACATGAACAATTTGTCCAAGTTCGATACCGTATTGACGGAGTTTTACACGAGGTTAATCGACTTCCACGTAATGTGCTAAATGCCCTAGTTTCAAGAATAAAAATTTTGTCCAACTTAAAAATTGATGAGCGTCGCGTACCACAAGATGGTCGTTTCAAAATTAACCTAGGACCTAATCGCTATGCCTTTCGTGTCTCTACCCTACCAGTAACTGACGGAGAAAAGGTTGTTATGCGTATCTTATCAGAGAGCTCTGAACCCCTAACCCTCAAACAGCTTGGTATTTGGGGGAAATCGCTAAAAATCGTCAACCACGCTATTCGCCAGCCCAACGGCATGATGTTGGTAACAGGTCCGACCGGCTCGGGTAAGTCAACCACTCTTCACAGCGTCTTAAATATACTAAATAGTCCCGAAGTTAATATCTCAACCATTGAAGATCCTGTCGAATATCGTTTAGCTGGCGTCAATCAAACTCAAGTAAATACAAAGGCCGGTATGACCTTCGCTTCTGGATTACGCGCCTTGTTACGCCAGGATCCCAATATTATCATGGTTGGCGAGATTCGTGACGGCGAAACGGCCAACTTAGGAGTTCAAGCCGCCCTAACAGGACATATGGTGTTCTCAACTCTGCACACCAACGATGCCGCCACTTGCCTACCTCGCTTGTTAGACATGAAGATTGAACCATTCCTGATTGCCTCAACCGTCAACGCCGTTATTGGTCAACGTCTGGTGCGACGCTTATGTAAATCCTGTCGTCAACGCATCGCTATAAATGATCTGGATGAACGCCACAAGTCAATGCTAGACGATATCAAGGCCCCAATTGATAAGCTACACAGTCTAGAAAAGCAAGCCCTGTCGGATGGCGTTGGCGAAAGCGCACCAGACCTAAGCACCACAGAAGACGGTATCAACCACATTTGGATGAGTAGCGAAGATGGGTGCGAAGAGTGCAATCACACTGGCTATAAAGGTCGTGTCGGCATCTATGAAGTGTTAGACAACACTGTCGAAGTGCAAAAACTGATTATGGCAAACTCCACCGCTAATGAAATTAACGACCAGGCTCTGATTGATGGTATGATAGATATGAAGGTTGATGGCATTATTAAAGTTTTAAGGGGCGACACTTCACTAGCAGAAGTTTATAGCGCCACAAAGGATTAGCATAAATGATTTTTACCTATCGAGCAATTGACCAAAAGGATAAAGTTATTGAAGCTACAGTTGAAGCTTCAAACGAGAAAGCTGCACTCGAAGCAATTCGAAAAATCGGTTATCGACCAACCTACATTAAGCAATCGAAAGGCGCGCTCTCTCTATTCAGTAAAAAAGGCAAGGGCAAAGGTAAAAAAGATGAGTTGGTCGTTTTTACGCGCCAATTGTCAGCCATGGTATCGGCTGGAGTTCCTTTAGTTCGTAGCCTACGATCCTTATCTAGTGGGGAAGAGACAAAACTAACCTCAGCCGTTAAAGATGTGGCTGAAAATATCGAGGGTGGCTACAGCTTTGCCGACGCTCTAGCGTCTCATCCTGATGTATTCAACGAAGTCTACGTTAACATGGTGCGAGCCGGCGAAACAGCCGGTATTATGGACGATATCCTAAAACGCTTGGCTATCCAACAAGAGAAATCCTCATCAATTCGTAAAAAAGTTAAATCAGCCATGGCCTATCCTAAGGTTCTGTTGGTCATAATGGTGCTTGCTTTCTTTGGACTAATGCTATTTGTGATTCCGCAGATTGGTGATATTACGACCAAGATGACTGACGGCAAAGGTGACTTGCCAGGAATCACGAAAGTTATGATGGCAATTAGCAACTTTATCATAAAGTGGTGGTTTATTATGTTGCCAGTGGGCGTTGGAGCGTTCTTTGGTATTAAAAAATATATAAAGACACCATCCGGAAAGCGAAAATACGATACCCTAGTACTTAAGATACCGGCCATAAAGGGCATCATGATGAAAATAGCTGTTTCCAATTTTACCCGAACCTTCTCAGCTCTAATCGGAGCCGGAGTCTCTGTTATAAAAGCACTGGAAGTTTCCTCAAACGCTGTTGGTAATTCAGTCTATAAAGACTCACTATTAAGGGCCTGTGAGGGTGTTAAAAATGGTAAACAGTTGTCAGAAACTATAAGCGAAGATAATAAACTTTGGCCAGAAATTGTTGGCCAGATGTTAGCTGTCGGCGAGGAAACTGGTAGTACAGATACCGTACTGATCAAGGTTGCCGACTTCTACGACGAAGAGGTGGATTTGGCAATTGATCAAATTAGTAGTATTATCGAGCCAATCATGATTGTTTTAATGGGCGCCATGGTCGGACTAATTGCCGCTAGCGTGCTCTTACCGATCACCAGCATGTCGCAAAATATTGGTGAATAATATAATGGTTATGCTATAATAAAAACAGATTACATAATAGTGGGCAAAAGTGAGAAATCTATTTAATATAAAAACTAATCTAGCGCTGGACATAAACCAGAACGGTATTAGAGTTATGGAAGTCAAAAGTGGCAGTGGACCATCGCTCCAAGTCATGGGTTATGCCACACTGGATTTACCAAGAGATAAAGTTGCTGATTCACTTGAAAACTCCGACTCCTATCTTGAAAGTAAGCTAGTGGAAATGCTTGAGAAGAAACTTGTCGGCAAAATCACCAGTCAGTATGTTGCCGTCAGTATACCAACCGTCAACACCTTTTCTAGAATGATTCGCCTACCAATAGACGCCGAAAAAGATCTATCCAGCACAATTGATCTAGAAATTGAGCAATATATACCAATACCCAAAGAATTGTTAACGATTGACTACAGCATCCTATCGCGGACTAACAAAAATATTGAAGTCCTAATCTGCGCTACACCCAGTAACATTATCGACCGCGTAATAGAGGTTACTCGTTCTGTCGGCTTAGAACCAGTCCTGATTGAACCAAGCATGAACTCTATCGCTCGCCTACTCTATAGCAACGAATCTGGGTATCTAAAAACTATTGTTTTAGATATTGGTTTAACCGGCACTGATATAGCCGTACTAGACAAGTTCATAAAAGCCACTAGCAGTACTCAGATTGGGGGCAACAACTTCACGCTATCTATTTCTAAAAATATGAACGTATCAGTTGAAAAAGCCCATCAGCTTAAATTACTAAAGGGCTTTAACAAAAGTGCCGAACAAAAAGACATCACCAAAGCTTTAGAAAAAGATATGCAAACTATTCTGACAGAGATTCGAAAACTAATTCGCTATTATAAAGAACGTTTGGATGGAAAATCAATTGACCAAATTATTATCACTGGTGTAGGAAGTAGCGTCGCAGGACTGGGCGACTACTTTACCAACGAACTCTATCTACCCGTTCGTCTTGCTAACCCATGGCAGAGTATTAGTTTTCGTAATATTCCACGACCAAAACGAATCTTAATTTCACGCTACATAACAGTGGCCGGAACAGCAATGGCCGACCAAAAAGAGGCACTTGGAAATGATTAATCTACTACCGACCAAAAATAAAAAAGAGCTTGTGGCATCAATTCACAACCGTATTTTGGTACAGTATATTTTCTTATTACTAGCT
>CAZRIZ010000004.1:0-17195 GCA_964600285.1 uncultured Candidatus Saccharibacteria bacterium | reverse complement strand
AAATTATTTGAAGGCGTCAAGCAACTTGAGATTAACCTACAAAGTGAACAACAAATCGTGGAAGTAAAGAAGATTATGGAAGACTCAGGACTTTTCAAGTCGGTATCAATTGATAGTGTTGTTGTTGATGATGAGAGTATAAGAGCTAATTTTAGCGTCTCATTCGAAAGAAAGGGATTTGGGTTATGAGCAAAGAGTCGAGTAGAAAATTACGACCCAGCGACCTTAGGATTATCCTAATTATTGCCACAGTCCTACTAGTGGTTGCCATTGGAGCTGGCGTTGTTTTAGGCATGAACCACATGAACAAAATAGCCGACGAAACAAACCTACTAGCACGTAAAGCCAAGGCTAGCGAGAACAACATTTCCCAAATGGAAGATTTGAAAAAACGTTATGAAAGCGTCAACAGTATACAGCCGATAATTGACAAGATGGTTGCTTCGCAAGTCCTGTACCGCTATCAAGACAACGCAATTGACACTTTGTATAAATATGCTCAATTATCCGGCATCAGTATTGCTCAATATAGCTTTGCCGTCCCGAAAGGAACTGCGCCAGTGGCCGCTAGTGGCTCTAAAAATATATTAATATCAATTAATTTAGACAGCCCGATTGCATACGAAAATTTTATACAATTCATGAGACGAGTTGAGGGGGGTTTAAGCCAGATGCAAATTTTACAAGTTGATGTACGCAAAGAAACACGTAAAAAGGATACTATAGGGGTCGGATCGATGGTGATAGCCATCTACGTCAAATAATCATGGTCAAGAAACAAACTAAACCAACCGAAGCTAAACTAAGTAGCGCCAAGAAAAACAAAAAGAATGACGAGAAAGAGGTTGTAAAAAAACCCAAGAACTTTCTGAAGTTTATTAAAAAGAACCAGTTCTTCTTTGCTATTGTATTATTAGCACTGCTCTTAGCTATATTAGTAGTCACTATGTTTAGTATGTTTAATCATGCCACAGACTCAAGCCAAGGTCTTGAAGTTGAAAACAAAATTACCTTTGACGAAGCCACGATTGAAAAAATAAAAGAGTTGGACAAGTTTAATTATCAAGCCCAGATTGACCTAGGCCAAGGCCGCACCAATCCATTTGAAAGTATTGGCAGTGTAGACGAATAAACCCTCGTGCTATAATTAGTTTATGCTTGTATACGGTTCAGATCTTAAAAACAAATCGGTGCTCAGTTTGCACACCTCCTCACCAATTGCACAGTTAGACAAGCCGATTATAGACCCTTATAATCTAAAAATCATCGCCTTTAAGCTGACTGGACCAAGACTAGATGACCCAGAAAACTCCTATCTTCTAATTGACAGTATACGCGAGATCAGCCCGATCGGATTCATTGTGAATTCTAGCGACGAAATAGTTTATTCCGACAGTGTTATCAAATTAAAAGAAATAATTGACTTAGGATTTGATTTATCCGGCATAAAGGTAGTCAGCAAAAAAGGAGCCAAGATTGGCAAAGTGTCCGATTTCATAGCCGACATTAGCCAGATGGCTATTAACCAGCTGGTAGTTGAGAGACCATTTATAAAAGCTTTTCTTGACCCAGAGTTAGTCATTCATCGCTCTAAGGTTATTGAAATCACAAACGAGCAAATAGTTATAAAAGACGAAAAGGAGCGACCAAAGTCCAAGGCCAAAGAAGGCCAAGAAAAGATTGACCCTATTGGCGACTTCGTCAACCCTTTCCGAAAAGCCAAACCTGAACTTGAATCACGAAACCAATCTGAGACTTAGCTACTAGCTTCCTCGTCACTATTTTGTAAAGCACTCTTAATATCATCGTAGCTAAAACCCTGCCTGGCTAGGTAAATCATCAATTTTTGCGGATCACTATAGCGAGATGATTTCTTAGCAATTACTCGAGCTAGCTCATCATTGTCGTTGCGATTGGATTGTTCTAAAACTCGGTCAACTATCTCACGAGGCACTCCTTTTTTTGCTAAATCTTGTCGCAGACGGAGTCTAGATACGCCTTTTTTAAGAAAACGATTTTCTACCCACCACTCAGCAAACTTTTCATCGTTCAAATAGCCCTTTTCTTTCAAACGCACTACCACGCGATCCGACAAATCAGTCGGCAATCCAGCAATCTTCTTGCCAGTTTTTGATATTTTGGGTTGAGATTTTTTATGTAGGTAGTCCTTAATTTCCCGTACTGATCGTGGCCTAGTGAAGCTATAATTTAATGCCTGAGCATAAAGCTTACCAAATTGGCCCTCAGCCTCCAGTTTAGCCAAATCTTCGTCACTTAACTCCAGGCCAATTTTAACCCCCAGATCAACTACCTGGCTAACATCCAGGCTAAAGCGGAATCTATTGTCTACAAAAACATTAACACGATCTGGATTTTTAATCTGAGCCGTTAAATTAGTAATTACCACTAGCTCGCCCGCCAGCTATTTATCGCCTTCGGCAATCTTGGCACGAACAGCTTTGTCGATTTCGGCCAGAATCTTTGGATTCTCTTTCAGATATTTTTTAGCCGCATCACGACCTTGGCCGATTGTCTCTTCCTTATACTTATAAAAAGCACCGGACTTTACCAGAATCTCATACTGAGTCGCCAAATCAAGCGTATCACCAGTTTGAGAGATGCCTTCGTTGTACATAATATCAAACTCGGCCATTCTAAATGGCGGAGCAATCTTGTTTTTAACAACTTTTACCTTTGTGCGATTACCAGTTATGTCTTCGCCAACTTTAATTTGGCCGATACGTCGAATGTCTAGGCGCACTGAGGCGTAAAACTTAAGGGCGTTACCACCAGTTGTAGTTTCTGGGTTACCGAACATCACGCCAATCTTCATACGAATTTGATTAATAAATATTACCGTAGCTTTTGATTTGTTGATAATACCTGTTAACTTCCGTAGAGCCTGGCTCATTAAGCGAGCCTGAAGACCCATGTGAGAATCACCCATGTCCCCGTCAATTTCAGCCTGTGGGACAAGAGCCGCTACTGAGTCAACCACAATAATATCAACGGCATTTGAGCGAACTAGAGTATCAACAATCTCAAGTGCTTGCTCACCATTGTCTGGCTGGGAAATTAACAAATCTTCGGTATTGACGCCCAATTTCTTAGCATAGGCTGGATCAAGTGCGTGCTCGGCATCCACAAAGGCCGCCGTGCCACCATTCTTTTGCATCTCAGCGATTGCATGTAGCGCCAAGGTTGTTTTGCCAGAGCTCTCTGGACCATAAATCTCTATAATGCGACCCTTGGGATAACCTCCGCCCAACGCCAAGTCCAAACTCAAAGCACCAGAAGAGAATAATTCTACGTCAGCCTTATGGCTTTCGCCCAACTTCATAATTGCGCCATCACCATATTGCTTGGTTATCTGAGCCAGAGCCAATCCCAGAGCTTGCTTTTTACCATCTTCCGCTACGGCCAACTTTTCTGTCGCTTTTACCTTTTCTTTCGCCATAATTCTCCCCTTCGTTATTAATATCATTATACTTGTTTTCATCTTGCAAACAAAATACACAAGCCAGCCACCATAGATAGTTTAAATGTGCTACAATTCTATTATGCATAAAAAATCTGGGTTTACTGTAATTGAAATATTATTTGTGGTCATTATTACTCTAGTCGCCACCGTATTGGTTGTAACACAAAAAAATGACGCCGATGCAACAACGCGCGACCGTGAACGCAAGGTAGCTATAAACGCAATGTACTTTCAACTAACCAACGTATTCTACAAACAAAATAGTTATTACCCGGAGAGTATTTCCCCAGACTTATTACCTGGTATGGACCCAGCACTATTTACTGATCCAAAAGGTATCTTCATGGGTAGCGAGAACTCAGATTACGGCTATCAAACGACTGATTGTGAAGATGGACGTTGTAAAAACTTCAAATTAAGCGCCACCTTAGAAAAAGAAGCTACTTATATCAAAGGTAATTGATCGTCCTGAGGCGAAGTGTCTGGCATCAAGCGTCCGTGCTTAGCGGCTTGAATAATTCCATTGACTTTCTTTACGACTTCGTTCGGACGAGGTACTAGCGTTAGTTGATAAGTTGTTTCATCACCAATCGTAGACAGACGCACTACACCGTAATTTATCAACTTAGACATAATTCCTTTTTGGCTGAAAGATACGTCTTCTACACCAGCCAAATTAATTGATTGTACTTTCTCGTCAAACAAACCATTCATCTGAAACTGGATAACCCGTTCATTTGTTATGAATATGTGATTGTGGCTATAAATTCTCGTACCGATGTAGGCGAATAGCAGGATTAGAATGTCAATCAACGCAATAATTACAGAAAACATACCGGTAAAGTTAACTGCGTTTCCAAAAAATATAACCGGAGACATATCAGTCGAAGATATAATCAGCCAAGCACTAGTGACTAATATTAATATAGACAACCAGCCAGCCCACATTAACTTTGTGGCTAGTGGTAGGCGTCGAATATCAACCATAACAAATTCGTTATCTGAAAGATCTGTCACCTCTGGATAATCCTGTTTCGACTGGTCGTGACGGTCTTTTAACTCTTTAGTGGTCATATTCTCATATTGACCAGCTAGTTTGTTTAACTCTCGTTGTTTGCGAGTTTTGGAGAATTGTCGACGATGGATAGGCAACTTAGCCTTAACATCACTAGGCGACGACTGGCTTATTAAAGACTCTAGAACTTCCTTCTTCACATGAGTCGAATCTCCTAGGTTTTTTATCTCACTGATTTCAACCTTCTGATAAAGGGTCCTCCCATTAGAGTCAACGCCAACAGCTTTAAAACGAGCGATTGTCTCGCCCGGGATTGACTGCACATCCGGCAAAGGTAACATCTCACTACTCATGTTACCATTATATTTATAATAACTAGGCTATTTTGTCAAGTGAAGGTGCTTAATTGCCTTGGGTGTAACGCGTCGCCCCCTGGGTGTTCTCTCTAAAAAGCCAATTTGCATTAGATACGGCTCATAATAATCTTCGATTGTAGTTGTTTCATCGCCAGTTAGCGCAGCAATGGTAGTTAGACCCACCGGACGATCTGAATAATTCTCGAAAATACTAATCAACATGTTGCGATCAGCCGCATCAAGACCCAGCTCATCGATTTGTAAAAGTTGCATGGTTTTATTTGTAACTGGTAGGTCGATAATACCGTCACCATTAACGTCAGCGTAATCGCGCACTCGCTTAAGCAACCGATTAGCAATCCTGGGTGTCAAACGGGCCCGCTGGGCCAAGACATCAGCGGCGTTAGCTTGAATATCGGAGTGCAGTATTTTAGCCGAGCGAGAAATGATTTGACTAATCTCTTCTCGACGATAAAACTCTAGTCTATAAACATGACCAAAACGATCTCGCAAAGGAGCAGCCAAACCGCCAATTCTAGTCGTAGCTCCAATTACAGTAAATTTTGGCAGATCTAATCGGACGCTTCGTGCCGCTGGACCCTTCCCAATCATAATATCTAACTTAAAATCCTCCATCGCAGAATAGAGCGTTTCTTCAACCACTCTGCTCAAGCGATGAATCTCATCAATAAATAAGATATCGCCATCTTGCAAATTAGTCAGCATGCTGGCCAAGTCACCAGCCCTTTCAATCGCTGGGCCACTAGTTACTCTTAGGTTAGCTCCCATTTCATAAGCAACAACCATCGCTAACGTCGTCTTGCCTAACCCAGGAGGACCGTAGAGTAAGATATGATCAAGTGGGTCATCTCTTTTTTTGGCCGCTTGAATCGCCAACTTTAGGTTAGTCTTAATGCTCTCCTGACCAATATATTCTGAAAAATTATTTGGTCTCAACCCGACTTCAACCTGCTGTTCATTATCATTGTCAGCATGTAGTCCAGTATCAACAATTCGCTCGATTGCCATAGATTATCTTCTTTTTAATGCCTCTCGAATTCGCTCTGAAGTAGAAAGATCTGCATCAACCTGGGATAAAGCTTGCACCGCATCAGTCACAGTATACCCCAAGGAAATCAGCGCTTCGACCGCTTCATCGCTAGTGTCTAGCTCTGTTTGGATTGGCTCATTCCCTAGGATTGACGGGATACCAACTTTATCAGACAAATCAACACAGACCCGCTCAGCCGTTTTCTTACCAACACCGTTGGCCTGCTGGATATACTTACTATCGCTTCGAGCAATAGCTGAACGTACATTCTCAAATTGGCCAATCGATAAAATCGCCAAGGCCGCCTTTGGGCCAACGCCCTGAACTGTAATTAGTAGCTCAAACAACGCCTTGCTAGTCGAAGTTAGAAAACCATATAGTTCTTGCGACTGCTCGCGCACTTGGAAATAAGTATAGATATCAGCTTGCCCCTTCAGGCTAAGCTCGCTTGCATCAGACAGGGGCATTTGAACCTCATAGCCAACACCACCAACATCAACTACGATACGTGTTAAATCTTTTTCAATTACTGCTCCCCGAAGTCTTGCAATCATTAGACCCATTATACCAGTTTACGTTTATTTTATTTTTTTCATTTTTATCAACTTTGCTTTATCGAAAGTAAACTTGTTGGTATCTGCTATACTCGACAGTTCTCTAATTTCTATATTATCTTTTGTCGTTTTTATTATCAAATTGCATTGTTTTAATTCCACTAAAAACCATATCGCAGGGTCACTAATCCAGTTCGTCAAAAAAGCTACGTCTAGTGTCAGGAAGCTAAACACTTCTCCCAAGGCTGAGTACTCTTTACCCACTTCTGTTAGGCCATATATGCATCCCCTAGCCCCATAATTTTTCTTTAAATACTCAACTGTATAGTCATACCTATTGAAAAAACTATTTTTTTCTTTCATAACAATTTTTTCTTTTAAAACAGGATATTCTATTTGTTTTTCGTCATCCAAAAGAAAATCAATAGATGTCCCGAATAATTCAGCAAGTAGTTTTAGATTTGAAATTTCTGGCAATCCACCTTCATTTTCCCATTTAGTAACTACTTGTCTTGAAACATTGATTTTTTCGGCAAGTTCTTCTTGCGATAAATCAAACGTTCTTCTAATTTGTTTTATTTTTTCTGCTAATGTCATAAATTTTCTCCTTACGCAACAAATATTATTATAACTTCGTAACAATTTCTAGCAATTACACTTTACATTTATGCCACTTATCGTAGCAATAATGCACTTTATTACAAAAAATATATGATTTTGCCCAAAAAGCGTAAAAATTCGTTTTATCCAAGCCATTTAGCCACAAGAAGTTGTACGGTTTCGAGACCAAGCGCTATCCTCACGAAGACTACTCTTCGCGCATGTCCAAGACTGGGTTACGCCTGACATTGCGAGCTAACGGTATGGCAATGCTAATAAGTCCTGTCGCCAAACAAACTACAAGTAACGTCAGCAGTTGTGTCTTATTAAATCCAATTAAGTTAATAACCCTATCTAAGTTAAAGCCACCAAAACTATACTGGACTTCAGCAGTCAAGTTATTACCAAGATATTTGTTTAGTAAATATGCACCAAGGAAGCCAATTACGACAGACAGCAAAGCCACTGATAACAACAGAACCATCGTATAGCTTAGGTAAACTAGACTAATATCTAGACGCTTAAACCCAATAGCTCGGAATACCGCCGTCTCTCGCCTACTACTGACTATGGTTTGGCTAACCGTAACCCACGTAACTATCACTGCCAAGATCGACACTCCCAACAAAGCATATTCAAATACTTGATTGACTTTATTCTGGATGTCGTCAACGGCAGAGCTGTTGCTAAAGCCCATCTGCGTGACATAAACTCTTCCCGCCGGATTGGGATTGCCGTACACATCTATGATAGATCCCTGCTCATCGATAAACTTATTGGCATCTTCAGCTGAAGCAAATTCCAGGAAATAGCTTTCGCCACCATAATCTGGCCCAAAAATATATTGCGGTTTGTAAACCGTCATCCATTCATAAGGACTTTTATCTGGTATTTGTTCGTAAAGATCTTGTGGGACAAACTGGTAGATACCGTTAATTCTTAATAAATTCTCCAGGACTTCTTTCAAGTTACGGCTTTGGATGTCATCATGCGAATATCCAACAAGAGTATTGGGACGAAACGGAGAAATACCGACAACTTTGAAATTTATAAAATAGCTCTTCGGATCACTATAATTACTGCGACCGAATAGACCATAGTTGTTGTATTTTCTATCAAAGATGAGCTGGTTTTCATCTAGTTTCTTTTGAGACGCCGTCCGCGTATCCGATATTATATAAGGATTTTCACATTTAGTTGGATCAGGTAACGCGTAAATTAACTCTGGTTTTTTGTAATCAGACTTATTCTTATTTAATTCAATTTCTTTATTTTGCTGAATGGTCTGCTGGATTAAGTTACTTGAGCTACCGTTACGATAGCAACCCTTAAACTCTAACTCCAGAGCTTCTTCTCGCAATAACTTCAAGCGATCTAATTTATCTTTTGCACTGGCATCATCCGCTATCGGCTCAAGCTCTAACAACCTCTCGATATAATTTTGTGGCAAAACAATCGGCAAAGTCCCACTGTCTGGTGTCCAATTAGCATTATTTGGCAAAATAAACTGCCTAGAGAGTTGCGCCGGTAAGAACGTCACCGGTGTTTCAACAATTGGGTGCTCATAATGATCGTTCAGCTCTTCTTCGTCAGATTTATCATAAAAAATCTCTTGGCCAGCTTGAAGGGCGTCAATTGAACCGTCAAATTGATTAAAATTATTCTGTCTAATCACATCAATTGCACCGTAGTTCTTAGCAACCTGTTTCAATCTATCCTTGTCAAATGACACTACCCCAGTAAGTTTTTCCGCCATTAATCGCTCCGTAATCCCGTTAGGATCCGTTAAAGATAGTCTCTCAACTCCGTCACTGTTCTTCCTGAATGGCAAAATATCAACTAGGTGACTATACTCAATACCTAGCCTTTTGGCATCTGCGGTTTTTTCAGCAACCATTTCTTCATATAAAACCTTTGCCTTGGCTATTAATTCCGGATCACTTTGTAAATCACTGACATCGCCAGGAAGATAACTGCTTGTCGGAGAAACAGCAACAATGTAGCGCGTCAACAAACTACCTTCTTTTACGCTGTCAACACTTTGCATTAGACCATTTACAACCAACGATGCCATCACCAAAACGCCAAACAACAAGCTCAACAGCAAGACCGTCACTAGAGTGCTGACTTTCCGAGCTCGTACTTTCGCTAACGCTAAACGTTGCGCATCAATCAAACTAATCATTTACTACCTGACCGTCCCTTAGTCTAATAATTCGATCAGCTTGACTTGCCAAAGACATATCATGCGTTGCTAACACAATCGTTGCCCCTTGTCTATTGCGAATTTCTTTGAGTAATTCAATAATTTCTTGGCTATTCTTTGAATCCAAATTACCAGTTGGCTCATCGGCTAAAATAATTTCTGGACGGTTAACTAGTGCACGAGCTATTGCCACACGTTGAATTTGACCGCCAGACAATTCCCTCGACCTATGCTTGGCACGATCCGACAGACCAACTTGATCCAACAATTCAGCAATGCGCAGTTTACAATCAGCTCGTTTCATACGATTTGGCATAGTAGCAATTTCCAAGTTTCGCGCTACAGTCAAAAACGGCTGCAAATAGAAAAACTGAAAAACAAAGCCAATGGTTTGATTGCGAAACTTTGAAAGGGCACGATCGCTAATCTTTCCAAGGCGCTTGCTATCTATAATTACCTCACCTTCACTCGGACGATCTAGGCCACCGATCATATGGAGTAGGGTACTTTTGCCACAGCCACTTGCGCCAATAATCGCCACAAACTCACCCTTCTCAATTTCAAGCGAAATTTTCGTCAGGGCTAATACTTTTTTGCCACCAATCTTGTACGTCTTAGATACATTATTGAGTGAAATCATTGCGGGGTTCTGAGGCTGATTATTCATTTTTATGTTTAAGCTAACTTTTATCCAATTATATCATAACTACGGAAGTACGAGATTACCGTTATGAGATCCGACTCATTAAATAGTGCGTGATTCCAGTAGCCAAAGCATCAGCAGCATCGTCTGGCTTTGGCACAACCTTCAGCTTAAGTATTTTTTGTACCACTTCTTGCATCTGTTTCTTGTCAGCTCGTCCGTAGCCCGTAAGGCTTTGTTTAATTTGCAGTGGCGTGTACTCAGCAATTTCCATCTTGGCTAATTGTCCAGTTAACATTGCCACGCCACGAGCATGAGAGACGCTAATCGCTGTTGTAATATTTTGCGCAAAGAACAGCTTCTCAATTGACATCACATCAGGACTTGTCTCTTTTATTATTTCCTGCAAGCCATTAAATATCTCCTCTAGCCGTTCTGGTAATGGCGTATGTGCTGGCGTGACAATAACCCCTGCCGTCACTAACCTAGGCTGACGATTTACAATTTCTATCACACCGAATCCTAGTCGACCAGTTCCTGGGTCAATACCTAGAATTCTCATCGCTTTTTCTTTACAAATTGCTTGATTTTATCACGGTTACGAAACGCTACAAACCCACCAACACCAACCGCCAATAGGCCAAATTGCCACCAAGTCAGTTGCACAAACGGCATATTACTAGAGTCGTCCTCTGAAGTCGAAAACGCTCCTGCCAAATCTGACTGGCTAGCTTGAGCAACTAATTTACGACAACGATTAGTTTCTGGGCTACGCTCGTAACCATCCTCGCACGCCTTAACACACGTTCCAGTAAAACCAATCTCGTAGCCCGAGTCACAATCCTGTTGATTACTAATTTTACGACAGCGATTAGTATCAGGGTTGCGCTCATAACCAATTGGGCAAGGTGATAATCCAGCCTGAGTTGTCGTGGTAATCTTACGACAACGGTTAGTTTCTGGATTTCGATAATAGCCAATTGGACAAGGCGCCAAGACAGACTCGCTCTCTACAACAATTTTACGACAGCGATTAGTGTCAGGATTACGCTCATAACCGTCGTTACAAACTTTTACACAAGTGCCCGTAAAGCCCACTTCGTATCCTACGGCACAAACTAAGTCTTCGTCATCTTCACTTAAGATTGAACCAATGCGCTGGCAAGTGCCCGTATTTTGGTTAAATACATAGCCAGCACTGCATGGCAATTCGGGCATATCTAAGTTGGGGAGATTTGGCGTAAGAGCGAAAGACTTAACAAACTCACTATTCATTAACGACCATCCACTATTAGCTACTTGCTGATTAAATTCTACAGCGTCAACAACTACGCCAGGTTCATCTCTTAACTCTACCCTAGCAACATCAGTTTTTGAAAGTTGCAGTTTCGTGTCTTTCAAGAAGATGGCCAAATATTGCCTATCGGCCAATTCTATATCTCCAAATACATATTTATTAGCTCCACTCCAATTAGTCCAAAGTTGACAACCCATTAGATCGATAATCTCATCGGTTTCGTTATAAATCTCGACAAATTGCTTGTCCAAGGTTGAATTAAAAACTAGTTCAGAAATAACTAAACCCTGACACAGATTTTTCACTGGCTCAGGTTCATCTTCAAAAATAACCAAACTGCCATAATTAAGCCAATGCTGTTCAGGAATGTGGACTCTGAGTGAGCGCCACAGAATGCTACCTTGCTCGGACAGTAATATCTCACCAGACGCATTTGTCTGCGCCACCAAACTGTCGTGCTTCTGGTCCGACCTGATTTGCGATAAATCAACCTGATCAATTATAGTGCCACTATCTTTTAAGATTAGTCGAGTCCAATTGTTGTTTTGAAAAATACCGCCCTTCAATGTCCGAACCAATTGAGCATTCGTTTGTGTAGCCAGCCAATCTAGAGAGCTTTGGTTATCTAAGCAACCAGAGCCTTTATCAACAAAGTAGTTATTATACAAGACTAGACTATGTCCGCTCAACAAAGTTTGACTAGCTAGATCTTTCGTAAAGTCAGCCGTGCTGTTCCCAACTTTACCTGTCTGGAATTGCACCGTCGCCAGGTCAACTGCTTCACTGCCAAAATTCATAACTACAGCAAATTCTGCCCCAGTCTGACAAGACTCTAGTCGTGTTGAATCTTCTAGCTGCACCTTGATAAATTTAAGCTTCGGAGGAGTGGGCGTGAAATCTGGTTCAGTGTGTGAAATAATCTCACTAGTATAAGCTGTCTCAACTATAGTAGCGCCATTACTAGAAGCATCACTCAATATTTCCTCCGTGCCATAAGCATCACCTCCCTCCATGGCTAGCGCCGAAGGTGAAAAAAGATTACACAGCAAAACCCCAACTAGTATTAATGATCTAATTTTCATAACTTCCCCCTTAAGATAACTAACTTAAGATTACCATAAATAGGGGCTTCGGGCAAAGTCTATTTAACGTTGGTGTGAACGTTAATTACATCGTCCATGTCGTCAATTACATCAAGTAGTTTTAGAACTTTTTCGCTATCAACTTCGCTCAATTCCAATTCGACTTTTGGCACATAACTTATCTCTGCACTCAAAATCTTTAAGCCAGCCTCTAATAATTTATCTCGCACCAAAATCAAATCTTTCGGCTCAGTGTAGACCATCAAGACATCGTCTTCTTCCTGAACATCAGTCGCTCCCGTATCTAAGGCAAGCAAGAAATTATCCTCATTGTTCGGCGAAGCCTCAATCACACCCTTTTGGTCAAATTGGAACAGAACACTGCCAGGCTCGGCTAAGCGACCACCATGTTTAGTGATAGTACTTTTAAGTTCGGGAAAGGTACGGTTTCTATTATCAGTCGCAACTTCAACAATTATGCCAGCGCCCCCTTGGCCATAAACCTCGTAAGTAATCTCCTCGATTACAGCAGCTGACTTATCAGCCACACGTGCAATCGCGCGCTCAATGTTAGCTTTTGGCATATTAATTTCTTTTGCTTTATCAATCGCCATAGCCAAAGCAGGATTAGAAGCAGGATCAGCGCCCTTTCGTGCTGCAATTGCGATTAGGTTCCCAATTTTAGTGAAAGCTGCGCCTCGTTTAGCATCAACTACAGCTTTTTGGCGCTTAGTCGTCGCCCATTTACTATGTCCTGACATAGTCTTCCTTTCAAGTCACTTATAATTTACTCTATTTTAGCAAATTACCTCTATAGAATCCAGTCCCGTCACTTTGCTAAAGTAAAGCACTTATGCTATAAATAAGATAATGATAACTTCGTCTCTAGCTAATGATTGGTCCGCTCTAGGCATGGTTACCCTGGTTGTAATATTCTTAATTTGCTTACAATTCGAACTGTCGGTGGTGACTTTAATGAGTGGTCACTCACTCGGACAACAAACTAGTCAAAAAAGACTTCGCGCCATGGTCCGACAGTTCAGCTTCGGATTCATAGTTATGCTCTGGCTGATGATTTCAACCATTTGCTTAGTTCTTTATTTTAGTTTTAACAACTGGCTAGGCAGTTACTGGTTCTGGCTCGGACTAGTTATATTACTCGGCATTCAAGTTATGACCTCGCTAATGCTACGAGTCAATTCGTTACGGGTAACACATCCGTGGCTTCCAAAGAATCTACGTAAATTTTTAACTAGTCGCGCCACCAAGACCAAGTCACCCGCCGAGGCTTTTAGTCTTGGTCTAGTCAGCCCATTAGTTGGATCTACTGCAACTTTTTTACCGCTAGTTGTAGTTGGTGTTAGTCTACTAAGAGCGCCAAATCAGTGGTTAGTAGCGTTAATCATCCTGTTTGTTCTGGTCTCTGCGACACCCCTGCTGGCCTTTCAGTTCCGCGTTACGAAACGTAGTCCAGTGTCAGAAACCCAGCGTTTTATTATCAAAAATCAACATTTTTTTCAGACTATTCGCCTAGCTAGCTTAGTCCTACTAATCGGTCTGATAGCCATCAATCTAACCCTGTTTGGTAAATAATATGTCCAAGTATAGAATAATAAAAGCCGATGGCACAATTGAAGAATACAATCCCCACAAACTAGCCTCTAGCTTGAAAAAAAGTTGCCTGGCTGTCAATAGCTCTCTTGGAGAGGCGGAAAAATACGCAGAACTAATCGCCAAAGAACTCGATAAATGGCTTAGGACAAAATCGGAAGTTACAACCACTGATATTCGAGTACGCTCAAGTAAAGAGTTGAAAAAATACCACCCTGAGGCAGCCTATTTTTACGAAAACTATAAAAAAACAATTTAGCGGAGAAAAACCATGACAAGAAAAAATGACCAAACCAAACAATATGATGTTATTGTGCTTGGAAGTGGCGTCGCTGGATCCAATAGCGCACTACTCGCCGCACAAACTGGTCGCTCCGTCGCATTAGTCGAGAAAGGGCAACTTGGTGGAGCTTCAGCGAACTATTCCGACGTTCCTGTCAGCGTCTTTGCTCACGCCGCTCAAATCTTCGAACAAGCCAAGCATTCCAGCCAAATGGGGCTACGCGCCGAGACTATTAGCTACAATTTTCCTTCAATTAAACTCTTTAAAGATCAAGCTATTAAAACCTCCCAAGTTACTTCACCAACGTTTTATGAAAAACGCGGCATAAGTGTTATTAAAGGTAGCGCCCAATTTATCAACCAGCATACTATTTCAGTTAACGGCAAGCATTACAAGGCTAGCAAATTTATTATAGCCACCGGTTCAAACTGGAAGATTCCAAAGATATCTGGATTAGACCAGGTACCATACTTTACCCCAGACACACTGATCAACATTCCTCGCCCACCACGCAGTTTATTCGTGATTGGCGGAGATAAAGCTGGAATTGAAACAGCTCAAATCATGGCCTCATTTGGAACTAAAGTATTTATAACCACCATTTCAGCTAGGTTACTGCCCGACTACGATGAAGAAGTCGGTGATTTTATCGAAAACAAACTTGCTAGCAAGCACAATATGATAATCTCAACCAATAGTCGCGTGACATCGATTGCTCGCGACCAACGTGGCTGGCGCGTGCGCTTTAATCATGCCGGCATTGATAAAGAAATTGTAGTAGAGCATGTCTTAATTGCTGGCGGAAAAGAACCTACAACAGATTTGGGCCTAGAAAACGCTGGGGTTGATTATAGCGCCGACGGAATACAAGTTGGACGAGAGCTACAAACCAGCAATAAAAACATCTACGCTTGCGGATCAGTGATTAATGTCAGCAATGACGGCTCACATATTGCGAATTACGAAAGTCGAATTGCTATCAACAACGCACTGCACTTAGGCAAAACCGCTATCGCTGATTATTCTTTGATGCCTCACCTTGTCAAAACTACGCCACAAATCGCCAGCGTTGGCCTATCAGAAGATGATTGCAACCGGCAAAGCATTGACCACCGCACCTCTATTGTTAATATCAAAGAAACCCCCTACAGCTTAATCGACCTCGGAGAAATCGGCTTTGTTAAACTTATATCTGACCGACGCTGTCAAATTATCGGCGGAACCATTGTGGCCAGCCAAGCCGACATCATGATTCACGAGCTAATTCTAGCGCTAAAGTCTGGTTTTACTGCTAAGCAATTATCCGAAACTCCTCATAGTTTTCTGTCCATAAATGAAATTCTGATGATTGCAGCCGAAAAATTGCTCTAGACAAATCAAAGAACGAAAATTCCCCCGCTCACGCAAGGGAATTTTTCTTTACTAAGGCTTAATCTAATCGAGCTTTTTGTGACAAAGCCACCAATCAAGACAAACAAACTCACCGCTCTTGGCTTGTTCCAGACGTTCTTTAGCCGATTTAACGTCTTTGACTGGCGGAATAATAACATCGCTACCGAATAAATCATTATTTGGCCAGTTAGCCGGTAAGGCAACTTTATTGGCATCAACTGTTTGTAAACCTTTAACAATGCGCAAAATCTCGTCCATAAAGCGACCAAGTTCTTGTGGATAATACAAAATCGTGCGAACCTTACCCTCTGGGTCGATTACGAATACAGCACGAACTGTGTTGGTGTCCTGGTTTTTACCTGGGTGGATAAAGCCTAATCGGCTAGCAACCGCACCCGTATCTGCGATAATCGGAAACTCAATCTCAACACCTATCTTTTCCTTGATCCACTCTTCCCACTTGATGTGAGCAAAAACCTGGTCAATGCTCAAGCCCAAAAGCTCACAATTAAGCTCACGGAACTTTGGATAAAGTTTCTGGAAAGCCACAAACTCAGTTGTGCAGACTGGAGTAAAGTCAGCTGGGTGGCTAAACAGCACCAACCATTTACCAGCATAGTCATTTGGTAAAACCTTTGGACCATGGGTAGTGACAACGTTCATTTCTGGGAACAACTCACCAATAAGTGGGATATGATTAGCTTCGTGACCACAACAATTACAATCTTGCATAGTTTAACACTCCTTTACTAATTACTTGCATAGTTTAATTATACATCTTTGTGCGCGTACTGTCTTGGCATGGGTCGCCAATTACAATCAGTTTTAACGACACAGTGTTCTAACTTAAAGTAGCTCGTTATCTTTCTAGGGTAACGGCCGTATACATAACTGTACCAGCGTATGAGCCTGCAGGTTTAGTAATATCAATCTTAACGCCATAATATACGGGTATGGTTGTAGTGCTTGTTATGTCCAGGTAGCTATCATAGATTTCATCAGGATCTGAGTTAGTTGGCACTCTAGCCCAGGAGTATTGGGAAGTTGATGTATTAGTTTCAGTGGTGTTGTCTGTGAGTGGTCCACTATGTCCAAAGGTAGGAGTATTAAGACGATAGCCCCATGAGTTAGTTGGCATGTCTAGTAATGGTGTGCTGAAGCTACCTGATGTTGGAGCAATGGTATTAGTTGGTAGTGTGGAATGGACTAGGTTGTTGTTATCATCTATCATCGATAGATAAAGACTATACCCCTTGTTGCTAGAAACAGTTACATTATGACGAGTTGACGAGAAGACGGTTCCTGATGTTGGGTTAAGATTGATGTTGAGTGTGTTTATATCAGTACTTAGCAGGACATAGGTAGTGCTGGCTAAGTGTGTGTTTGATTCTTCTCCCCAACCTATCGCATTCCTAGCCGTAACCTTAAAGAGATATTCTGAATAGACGGCTGGGAAGTTAGATATGGTTAGAGTCGTATTAGTGCTGACGCCATCAGGATAAATTGTCCAGCCGCCGGTGTCTCCTCGGCCTTCATACTCTATTCTATAGTCTGTAATAGGACTAAAGCCGTCATCATCTGGAGCGTCCCAAGATAAGGTGATATTGAAGGTATTGCCAGTGCC
>CAZRIZ010000003.1:0-44244 GCA_964600285.1 uncultured Candidatus Saccharibacteria bacterium | reverse complement strand
GTCTCAATTGCTGGTACTGCTATTACTATGGGCGCTCTCGTAGTTGACGTTCCAGAGCCAAAAGAAAATCCTATGCCAAACATGGGAGGTATGGGCTACTAGTTTAATATCAGCTACTTAATGCAGTAAAAATACCTATCTATTAGATAGGTATTTTTGTTTGTGACGCGAGATGTTTTAGCGACCTTGGTTGTTTTTTTGGCTATTTGGCTTTGAGGCTGTAAAATAGTTGATTTCCTTGATGACATTAAGCAGTGCAGTAGCACGTTTGCCTTCGTCGCTGATTTGCTTAGCCGTTTGGTAGGCTGGGATAATTAGAGTACTGTCATCGGTTGACCTGATTAGTAAAAGATATGTGTCAAACTTTTCATCAGCTGGAATGTTTAATTTGTCGACCAATGGTCGTAGGTCGGTAATTGCGTCTTGAAGCACATTGTTTAAGTTTGGCTTAGCTTTGCTAGTATTCTCAGTTGGTGGCTTAACCTCAGGAACTGTCTTAACGGCTTCTGTCGCGTCTTCTTTCTCTTCTTTTACTGGATCTGCTTCTGTTTTTACGGTTTGCTCATTAATGCCAGCTAAAACTTTGGCTAATTCTTGTTCGTCTTTAAATTGTTTCTCGTCAATGTCCATTCCCACCTCTATTTTGTAAATATTCTTGTTTCTATTGTATCATGTTAACATAAGCAGTACAAGAAAGGTAGACTAAATGTTAGACGACGACAATGTGTTAAACCAGTTTTACGTGCATGAGCGCGTCAAACTTTACGGAGAAGGTCTAGATGAGCTTATTTCTGTGTCGTCAGCGAAGTTAGCCAAATCGAGTCGAGCTAAAATTAATAAGGCCATAATTGTTAGCGAGAACAGTGGCCTGGGGGCTCGTTTTTTGCAGCTTTGGCTTAACCAGGCCAAAAATAACCTGCAACTACCTGCTGTGGTCGTATCTGAACTGAAGCGCAGCTGGCTAGATAAAAACACGCTGGTTATATTTGATTACCAATGGCTAGATAAAAAAAGGTATCAAAAATTGTATAAACTAGCCTGTGAAGTATCGCAGGTAGTTGTTCCAATCGAGGGCAGTTGGTTTTGGTCGATAGTTCATCTTTTTGGCGAGTTAAAAGTTGTCGGACAAGTTGACATTAAGCGGCTGTCTCAGACTGTACCAAGTGTAGTGGAGTGGGGGCATAAGTGCTATCGTCCAGGCATAACGGTAGATAAAAACTTAGCTAAACAATTAGCCTTGTTTGCGGTGGGCAAAACAGCGGTATTCACTAGTACGCTTGAGCAAACACTTTTGGGCGAGCAATTTATTGAACGACTGAGATGCATTGCTCGCAACTTAGCCTTTGGCGAAGAACTGTTCTCGCAAGCGGAGCGACTGAAATGGGGTTGGTCGTCACATCCTGTGGATAAGCCTTTTGCTACTTTTGTCGTCAAGTACAACTACAGCAACTTTGAAGAGAGGCTGCTAGTAGAACGGTCGCGTCAAATGTCGGGTTTGCTCCCGGCCAGTCGTGTTATAGAAATTGAAGCTAGTAACTTAATCGAAGCTACGCTCAAGGCCGATGCTTTGGCTTACTATATGGCAACTTATCTAGCAGTTCTAAACAAACGTAGTCTTAAGCCAGATAGATTTCATAATAGTTAACTTAAGATTGTCTTAGCGCTTCGATTGGATTTTTAGAAGCAGCTCGAATTGCTGGTAAGATTCCAGCAATTGTGCCAATAATCATAGTTACTCCCAAGACTTCAGCAGCTAATTCCCAACTGTAAACCGCTGGAAATGGTAACAAAGACTTTAGAAAGAAAGTCAATACAAAGCTGGACATTAATCCAAGTAGACCACCGAGCAAGCTTATGACCATTGACTCAACCAAGAATTGCCCTGCAATATCGGTTGTGGTGGCGCCAATTGATCGCCTAATGCCGATTTCGTGAGTTTGTTCGGCTACGCTGACTAGCATAATATTCATGACGCCAATTCCACCGATAACGAGCGCTATGATTGCGACCAACAGCGTAGTCTGGCTTAAGTCGCTGTATTTCTGATTAACTACTGGCGTGTTGGAGCTACTGTCGATTATCGTATAATCTTTTTCGTTGGTATGGGTGGTTTGCAGCACTTGATTAATTTCATTTTTTAGCTCGTCTAGATTAGCTTCGCTTGAGGGCTGAATGTTAATCTGTTTGATTTGAACTGTATCATTGGTGATTTGGCGGGCTGAACTGGTGTTAATTATTACGCTGTTAGAAAAATCAATGCCACCGTTTTGTATGCGATAGTTTTTCTGACTGGCAACCCCAACAATTAGAAACACCTGGCCCCTAATTGTAAGTGTCTGGCCAACACAGTTTGGAGTATTAAAGATTTGCATTGCCAGTTTTTCACCTAAGACGGTTGCGTTACTCACGATATTTTCATTGAAAAACTGACCGTGCGTTATTTCCAGATTGACCGAATCAGTGAGATACTGACTGGTGCCAATTACCATTTGCTGCCTGATTTCTTTGTCTTGAGCCGTTACGGTGGCTGAAAATGGCATAACTGGGGCTACACTTTTGATGTTTTTAAGTTTTTGCAGTTCGCTGATGTCGGTTTGCGACAAACTTGATCCAACAACCCAATTATTAGTCGTCAAATCTAGCAGCCGTCCTTGATCTACTACTGGCTGGCTAGATCTAATTAAGATAGTACCTGCTGCGTAACTAGATAGGTCTTGCTCTAATAGGCTATTAGCTCCGTTGGTTAAGGCTAAAACTATAGCGATACAAGCTGCTCCAATGGTAATGCCGAGTACGGTTAAGAAGTTACGGGTTCGATTGGCTCGTAAGTTTTGACATGTATTACTGATGTGGTTAAACAAAATCATTTATTCTTCTTTTTCTTTGTCTTAGGCATCTTTGGCTCGTCTTTTTCGTCTTCATTATTACCTGATTCCTTCACCTCTTCTGGCTCGTCCGTCGGCTTGCCAACCGTTTTATTAACTAAAACTGGTTCGGTGTCTTCGGTTGAGTTTGTACTCTCGGTGTCAGTCGGCTCAATTTGCCCAACCAAGGTTGGGTTAGCTGGTGTTACGATAATTTCGGTTACTTTTGGCTCAGGTTCTTCTTCAATCAGTTCAATTTCAGGAGCATTATCTATTAGCTCCTTACCAGAGTCATTATCTCGATTACTAATAATTTTGCCATCTAACATGGTGACTACTCGGTTGGCATAAGAGGTCAGGTTGGGATTATGCGTCACCATTACAATAGTGTGACCCCGCTGATTGAGCTGGAGTAACTCCTCCATAATAATATGGCTGGCTCTTGAATCTAAGTTGCCTGTGGGCTCGTCTGCCAAAATAATAGCTGGGTCGTTAACTAGCGCTCGAGCAATTGCTACGCGCTGAACCTGTCCGCCAGAAATTTGCCACGGCATGTAATATTCTCGCTCACTAAGCTGAAAAGTGCTCAAAATCTTACTAGCTTTTTCTAGTCGGCGTGTCTTGCCGACCCCAGCGTAAAGTAGGGGAAGCGCCACGTTATCGATGACGCTTAGTCTGGAAATTAAATTAAAGTTTTGAAAAATTAAACCAATTCGGCTGTTGCGTAATTTAGCTTTTTGACGAAATGTTAAGTCGCTGATTTCTTTGCCTTCCAAAAAATACCTGCCGTCACTGGGCTGGTCAATTAATCCTAAGATATTGAGTAGGGTAGTTTTACCACAGCCACTTGGTCCCATAATAACCACAAACTCACCTGGCTTGATTTTAAGATCAACTTCATCTAGGGCATTGAATTCGGTATCGCCGAAACCGTAACTTCGAGTTAATCCGTCTAACTCGATCACATACTCAAACTGAGGTGTTTCTTTTTTGCCCATAGCTTATCTTATTATGGCCGTCAAAAGTAAAAAATGCAAGGTAGTTGCGATATAAAACCATAAGAATTACATTAGTGAGCGCCAGCCATTTTACCACTAAGATATGCGTGCAGGGTGTAGCCTGTTTTTAGCACAAATGGCAACTGTATGAGCAGCAAATTGAAAATTAAAAGATCAAATGGAAAAAACACCCAAACGACAAACGTTGAAAAACTAAGTGAGTATAAAAATGTAAAAATTACGTGGTTTTTGAGCGGATATTTTTCAATCCATCTTGAACCAGTCACTAAGTCTCCTAGGTCAATATGCTTTGGAGATAGCGCAACTATCAGTTGGTAGGCTAGGAATAGTAGCGCCAGAATAATCCTATATCTCAGCGTAAATCCAAGTAAAAATAAAAATGGTAACGATATAACCAATACAAATGCCACATTCACAACTGAATTCATCAATTTCCAAAAGGCATTTGTTTGGTCTGGCTGTTGGGGGACGTGTGTGGGTACCGAGTTTTTCATAATCCCATTTTATCATGCGCTACTCCTGATATAGGCTGAGCCAATTTTCTTATCCCCACAAAAGTAAAACCCCGACACATGGCCGGGGTTTATGTTACAAACTTTTGAACTTGGTGACTTTACTTCACCCTGAGTGTGTCCAACCTACCTGAACCTAATGCAACTTGTTTTTACAACCAGTCACAGGGGGAACGCGGCACATTGGACACATTCAGGGCAAAGCGACTCCCTAGCTCTGAGCGCTACCAACTTCTATAGGTACCTGAAGTTTAGCAGCGTTCAGAACTAGCTCATCACCAACTAATTCTCTTAACTCTTTTCTAACAAACCATTTAGATTCACTAAAGTAGAGGAGAGAGAGGCGCTACTCGCTTATTAGCCGAGTCTGTCTTTTTTTGTGGCCACTAGCACACATCAACTACAGATCAACCAGTAGGAGCAACTCCTGTTAAATCAGCTGGCATCTAGCCCTAAAAGCTATTAGTTAGCACCAGACGGAATTTCTTCACACCTGCCACTGCTAGAGTGGTGGCTGACTAACAGCTCTTAGGACTAGAGTCACTTGCATTACCAAACGTTTAGTCAACCTTGTCGTAAGTTGGCTAAAATAGGTGCAGGTTAAGAAAAACCAGACTTCTTTTAACTTCCAGACGACTCAATTGAGCCGAGTAACGTCAATCTTAGATGAAATCATAGATTGAGCGCTCCAGATAAACCCCAGGGCTATTTAACTAAAAAATCTCGTGTTGCCACGAGAACCATCAGTCAATAACAGAAGAATTTATTTGGTTTTTGTTTGGCAATGTTTGTTTTTGGGTTTGTAACGTTCGCATTGTGCTTTCGGCTGTTGCCGCTAACATCAATGTGTTTACATAATAGCATAAACATAATGCAATGTCAACACTTTTTACCAAAAATCTTTAAAAATCTTGGAGATAACAGAGGTAGAAATTGGGATAAATAGTTTGTGGGGATGCGGGTGAGGTACGTTCATCCCACCAAGCAACCTATTCTTTAAGTCTGCGGACTTTAAAGGGCCTTCAGAACCATAAAGAAAAACCCCAGCAGATTGTATCTCTACAAATTACTGGGGATTTTGTCTACTCTGGTTTATGCGTCGGGAGGTTTGCCCACCATGTGCAGCCGTTTTCGGGTACTGACGTATAGCCCCACATAAGGCCCTCGTTATTAGGTATCGCAGGTACTATACTCGTGCTACCACCTGTGTATGACATAAAATCTTTACTGAGGTCAATGCTGAGCTGGTCAGTTCTGTGTCTCTTTCCACCAGGACCAGGCGCATCAGCAGAAGGTATCTTGCCCTCATCGTCCACAATCCACTTTTTCATAGGCAACACTACCCTCACCATCTTACCGTCTTCACCGAGCTTGTGTTGAAAAGCGCCAGACCAGTAAGTTTCTCCATTTGGGGAGATGTTTTTCTCCCACCTCTCAATAGGGTTGTAGGTGCGAGCAGACTGTCGTTTTTCTGCGCAATTTGCACAGATAAGTGGCGAACTACTCATATATGGACGCCAAAGTTTTACACCCCTGGTGCCACATATCGAGCATTCGTATCCGTCAGGGACACTGCCGTCATTGTAAAAGCATTCCTCCATGCCACCGTTCTTGATAGCTTGGTCTATTGTGTGGGCCTCTGATTCGGTGAGTTGTGCGACTCGGCGAGTTTTGCCAAAGGAGCATTCGCATTGGCGTACAAATTCTTTGTATGCCTTCGAGTTCTTATCCCAATACCAGTAGCCATATTCCCCGTGCTTTTTCAGACAGGCACTGGCGCGACGTTCAGTCTCCCCAAAGTCGATTTTTGGGAACTGTTCGCGGAGCTTCTTGCCTGCAGAACGCCAGCCGTAATTAACACTAAAATGCTGTACTGACGACGCTGTCAGAAAGGACATTAGCTCCGCTATTCCGTCTAATCCTTCTTTGCCAGGAACGGGAAAGCCGTAGGCGCTAGGTGAACCAAGCGCGAGTATCGCCATTATGGGGAAGCGTTTGGCCTGAGTCTTGCTCTCTCTAGTTTCCATAATTTACCTCCTAAGAATTTTTTCAGATTCATTCCTAGGCGGTGATCGCCGTAGGATAAAAGCGCACAAAGTATTTACGCACTTATATCCTACGACGAACTAAAGAAGTAATTCAGAGCAGATTATTAAAGTTCGAAGTGACTCGCTTAAATTAAAAGAAAACTCTCCAATCGTCAAGCCCCACACTACTGGAGTTATACAACAGATTAGCGATAAAAGCAAGGACGTGTCCAAGAATAACACCATGCTCAAGTAAACAAGTAAACCGCTCGCGATTGTATGTCATGTGCATCGACTAACATTTTATTTCTCCAAATAACGACAATGCTTTTTTTCTCGGTGATGGGCGGCGGACCAGTAACTTTGTCTAGATAAATTTCAAAACTCATAAAAATAGTCCGTTGCCAGAGGTAAATGGACTATTCAGATTTGGGTTGGAACATAAATCCCTATTTGGCGGAGAGAAGGGGATTCGAACCCCTGATACAGTTTCCCGCATACACGCTTTCCAAGCGTGCGCCTTCAACCACTCGGCCATCTCTCCAGATTTATATATTATACCTTAATCCCATCTTCCCCAAAAAACAAAATGTAAAACAAACAGTTTTTACAATAAAATGAGTAAAGAGACTTAGCCATGATGGATGTATAGAACAAAAGATTTAATGGGAGAAATTGAATATGGTTGGATTGACAAAAATAAAAAATTAATTGTAATAATAGACTAGGATGATACAAATAATAAAAGGAAAAAATGACACGAAAAAGAACTGATATTATTTTAGATAGCTACAAGCTAATAACTAATAAAGTAAAGCTTGACGGTAAAAAGAGGTTCTTTATTTTGTCTGATTTGCACCTGGGTAAAAGATCTTTATTGGCTTCAAACAGAAAAAAACTTAAAAAAATTATAGATTTTTTAAGTAATCAGGGAAAAATAGAAGCTTTTCTTGTAGTTGGTGACTTAGTAAATAACGCTAAATCATTTAAAAATAGTGAACACATGGAACAGTTAAAGCTATTTCTGTCTAGTTTAGGTAATCTCGCACCAACTATAGTGTCTAAAGGTAATCACGACCTCTTTTTAAATAGTGATGAATCTAGCAAGGCATTTAGAGATTTATCAAAACTAAAAAATGTTTTTCCATTGGATAATGAACAAATAATTATAAATGGAATAAATTATACTGGATTTTCTCAAAGAGTAGCAGCATATAGGCGTAAAAATTATGGCCCTAAAGCAAATAAGATGTTTGTCGAAGATTTTAAAAGTAGTAACTTTTCTTTTGACCCTAAATCTTTAAATATTCTTTTAAATCACTCTCCAATAGAAATATCTAGTAACGAATCTCTAAAAGAGTTGGGTGACATGTTTGAAGCAATCACTTTTATTGCAAGTGGACATCAACACAATGGGTGCGTTCCTAATTATTTAGAGAGAACTTTTCAACATGTAATTTCTGATAAAGGACTTTGGGAAAACCCAAAGACTTTATTTGCAACCGATATGTGTCGTGGTGCTTATTTGTTGGGCAAAGAAGAAAAATCAGAGGTATATTTACCTAAAGAAAACGGCATAAGGGTAATTGAATCCTTAGGAAGAAACTCAAAGAAAAAGTCTCTTTTAGCTGTATCAAAAGGAATAACAAAATTTTATTGGTATGGTAACGGAATTCCTTCTGTTACCGAAGTAGTTATAATTAATAAAGGACAAAGTGATAAACGCATTTACTGAAAGGGGAGTAAATAACGTGCTGAACAAAAATAATATTATTTTCCTAGGTGGTAATGTAAAAGAAAATATTAATTGGTTGAAATTGATGAGGGATAATTTTGACGATGATTATAACGTATACGATATGCATTATAATCATTGGCAAACAGGCTCAGAAATTAACTTTGATAAAGAAATTAAAAAACTAACGAAACTGATTAGTGATGCTAAATTAGTTAAGTATTCGATTGTTGCGAAATCGGTCGGCTCAATCTTAACATTGAAGGCGATTTTTCAAGAAAAAATTAATCCGAGTAGTTTTATAATGTTGGGCCTTCCGCTGAAATATTTGGAAAGAAATTTGATAGACATAAAAGACGAATTGAAGTATGCTTCACTTAAAAGTAAAACTATGTTAATTCAAGAGAGTAAGGATCCGATTGGAAGCTATGATGAAGTGGTTGGACGTATCCCGCAGAACATAAAGGTATTTAAAATAAATGGAAATACTCATGAATATAACAATGTCAATGAAATAAAACCGCTAGTAAAGATGTTCGTTGCAAAAGAAGAAAAAGGGGACAATATGGCTAGGAAATATAATAAACTTGTAAGAGATAAAATACCTGAAAAAATTAAGAAAAATAATGAAATACCTATTGTTGAAATATTAGATGATGCCCAATATTTAAAACAATTAAAACTAAAGTTAGCTGAAGAGCTAGATGAATATTTAAGATCTGGTGAAATTGATGAATTAGCTGATTTACAAGAAGCTATGTATGCAATACTAAAGCATGAAAACATAGATATAGCCGATTTTGAAAAAATAAGAACGGATAAAGTTTCAAAAAATGGGGCTTTTGAGAAAAGATTTTTCTTGAAGGACGACGTTAAAGAGGGATAGCTATATAGAAAGTAAAACCCCGACACATGGCCGGGGTTTATGTTACAAACTTTTGAACTTGGTGACTTTACTTCACCCTGAGTGTGTCCAACCTACCTGAACCTAATGCAACTTGTTTTTACAACCAGTCACAGGGGGAACGCGGCACATTGGACACATTCAGGGCAAAGCGACTCCCTAGCTCTGAGCGCTACCAACTTCTATAGGTACCTGAAGTTTAGCAGCGTTCAGAACTAGCTCATCACCAACTAATTCTCTTAACTCTTTTCTAACAAACCATTTAGATTCACTAAAGTAGAGGAGAGAGAGGCGCTACTCGCTTATTAGCCGAGTCTGTCTTTTTTTGTGGCCACTAGCACACATCAACTACAGATCAACCAGTAGGAGCAACTCCTGTTAAATCAGCTGGCATCTAGCCCTAAAAGCTATTAGTTAGCACCAGACGGAATTTCTTCACACCTGCCACTGCTAGAGTGGTGGCTGACTAACAGCTCTTAGGACTAGAGTCACTTGCATTACCAAACGTTTAGTCAACCTTGTCGTAAGTTGGCTAAAATAGGTGCAGGTTAAGAAAAACCAGACTTCTTTTAACTTCCAGACGACTCAATTGAGCCGAGTAACGTCAATCTTAGATGAAATCATAGATTGAGCGCTCCAGATAAACCCCAGGGCTATTTAACTAAAAAATCTCGTGTTGCCACGAGAACCATCAGTCAATAACAGAAGAATTTATTTGGTTTTTGTTTGGCAATGTTTGTTTTTGGGTTTGTAACGTTCGCATTGTGCTTTCGGCTGTTGCCGCTAACATCAATGTGTTTACATAATAGCATAAACATAATGCAATGTCAACACTTTTTACCAAAAATCTTTAAAAATCTTGGAGATAACAGAGGTAGAAATTGGGATAAATAGTTTGTGGGGATGCGGTACTATACGTTAAATACTATATGGTAAGGTGGTGGGTTAACACACTGCATTTACCTCAAGAAGAGATAGATGATATAATTAGATTTAATGAAAGATATTAAAAAATTAGTTCAGCAGGCCGTTCTTGATATATTTGGTCAAGAAGTGGACGTAGAGCTGAGTCGGACAAAGGCTGAGTTTGGTGATCTGGCTACCAATGTAGCTTTAGAATTAGCCAAGACTTTGGGCACTAACCCGCGAGAGATAGCTTCGAAAATTGCCGAGCAACTAAATTCTACGGGTGAGTTTGCCGAGGTTTCTGTAGCCGGAGCGGGGTTTATCAACTTTCGGTTGAGCAATGACGCTCTGGTGAAACGTTGGTCTAATCAACTAGAGCCAATTTATGCAAACAAAGTTTTTGTAGTGGAATATTCCGATCCAAATCCATTTAAGGTGCTTCATGTCGGCCATTTTTACACTAGCGTGGTAGGAGACTCAATCGCCAATTTGCTAGAAGCCGCTGGAGCAAAAGTCTATCGAGCTAATTTTGGTGGCGATGTTGGACTGCACGTTGGCAAAACCCTTTTTGGTATGGTAAACGACTTAGGTGGTGAATTGCCTGATAAAATGCTAGAGATCGATGAGTCTAAGCGAGCCGATTGGTTGGGTAAGTGTTATGTTTTTGGTACTAACGCTTACGAAGAAGATGAACTTGCAAAAGACAAGATAATCGAATACAACAGAGCGGTTTATAAGTTCCATTCCGACGGAGACAAAGACTCTCCTTTGGCTAAAATATATTGGTTGGGTCGAGAGTGGAGTTATGATTATTTCGAGAATTTTTACGAACGGATCGGCTCGCATTTTGATAAATTCTATCCAGAAAGCGCCACTTTTGATCGTGGTCTAAAAGAGGTTAAGGCTCAAATTGGGAAGACCTTTGATAAGTCAGATGGTGCGGTAGTTTTTCACGGTGAAAAGTTTGGTTTGCACACCAGGGTTTTTATTAATAAAGAAGGTTTACCAACCTACGAAGCCAAAGATGTTGGTTTATTGTTTCAAAAATATGACGATTACCACTTTGACAAGTCGATTGTAATTACTGCCAATGAACAAAAGCAATATATGGAAGTGGTTCTAAAGGCGATTGAACAATTTGCGCCTGAATTGTCACTGAGTACGACACATATTACACATGGCTTGGTTAAATTAGCTGGTGGTGTCAAAATGAGCAGTCGTAAAGGTAACTTTCTGCGGGCAATAGATATTTTGGATTTGGCTAAAGCGGCTAATTTAGCCCAAAACAACTCTGATGACGAGCGAGTCTCGCTTGGGGCTATAAAATATGCCTTTCTGAAATCAAGAATTGGTGGTGATATTATTTACGATCCAAAAGAATCAGTTAGCTTGGTTGGAAATAGTGGTGTCTATTTGCAGTATGCTGGGGCAAGGGCATCTTCAATTTTGAAAAAAGCTGGCGCTATGACAAGTGATGATTTGGTGATGGATTTTGAGAAATCTGAGCGACCATTGGCCGTGAAGTTAGGTGACTTTCAAGAGGTGGCGACCCAAGCCTCGCAAGAGTTTTTACCGCATTTAGTTTGCACTTATTTATATGAGTTGACCCAAGAATTTAATCATTTTTATGAACACGCCCCAATTATTAGTAGCGATCGATCGGCTATTCGCTTAAAATTAGTCGCACAGTTTCGAAATACTTTGTTTGCCGGACTAAAAATATTAGATATTATTCCGTTGGAGAAGATGTAATGGCCAAGAAAAAAATTAATAGCGACAAAATTATCTGGATTGACCTAGAAATGACTGGTTTGGATGTTCGCTCTGACAAGATTCTAGAGTTGGCAGCGGTTGTGACTGATTGGAAAATGGGAGAAAAAGCTGATTTGGAATTGGTCTTCAAACAGCCTGACGCGCTTCTAAAACTTAAGTTTAAGACTAAATTTTGGCGTGATAACGCCGAGACGGCTCGCGCCTTGCTCGAGCAAAATAAGTTAGGTGTCAGCCGAACTGTGGCCGAGGAGCGTTTAATCGCCTTTGTCCAGAAGCAGTTCAAGATTAAGGCTCCAGCTGGCGATATTATTTTAGCTGGTAATACAATTAGGGCGGACCGAGAGTTTATAGACAAATATTTACCAAAATTTGCGCGTTATTTGCACTATCGCATGCTTGATGTCAGTTCTTTCAAAGTCTTATTTGACGCTCGGTATAAAAAAATATTTCCCAAGCCAGAAACTCATCGTGCGCTTGATGACATTCGGGGAAGTATTGAAGAACTAAGATATTTTATGAAATTTATAGAGGTAAAATAATGCTATCATCAGATTTTACAACCAAGATTGAACAAGAAATTGCTAGGTTTTCGGGTGTTGTCAGAGATGATGAGACTCTCGAGGGCTATCTAATTTTTCGTCTAGATCCAAAAGAGAATAGCTCTATGATAGAAAATATCAATGAGCTGAATTTTGCTATCATAAAACTAAATTCACGACCGTTGGTGATGGAGCTATCTTGTGATCGCAATCTTTCAAAGCTACTAAGAGACAAGTACGAGTCTGTCTTACCAGCTAAACTAATGGATCCACGCAAGTGGATTAGGGTTATTGGATCGGGCGCTCCAACGGAGACCGAAATTATTGACTTAGTTCGCCTGTCTTACAATCTAGTTAAAGAGGATGCTAGTCAAGCGTTAGATTTTTGAACTGTTCTTGTACGCTTGTAAGGTCGGTCAAACTTTGCTCGATAACCTGTCGTAAGGCTGGGTTTTTGGCTAGTTTTAGTAGTTGCTCAAGTTTTCCTAGAGTGATGGTCAGTTGGTAATTTATCTGAATAACATAATTACGATCGACGTTGTTGATAAGTTCGGCTTGATCCAATACTGCCGCTACGTTTGATAAGTCGGCGTACTTGGTGTTTTTGTCTTTATTGGCTTGATCTTTGCTGACATTGGCAGTGTAATAAGTGGTCATATCGCGGTTGAAGTTGGCTAAGTAAACTATCATGCTACTATTTAGGGCGCGCAGAGAAGTGCTACTTAATTTTTTATGATAATTTGTCGATAGGCTTTCGATTTCGCGGGTAAGCGATAGAACTTGGTAGACACCAACTTTACTTTTTCCACTAGTCAAAGCTGAGCCTAGGACGGTGAATAGTAAAATCAGCAAAACTACACCGCCACCTATAAGGAAAAGTAACTTATTTTTTGGTACCGGAGAGCGAGGCGTATTATTTAGCTGACTAATAAATTCTTGTGAGTATGATCCGTTCCCATCCATAGTGTATCTATTTAAGCATAATTACCTCAAGTAGTAAAGAGGAATAAAGTATTGTATACTTACTCTAATGGATGACGCTAAAGAGGAAATTCGCGATCGTTTGTCGATTGAAGACGTCGTAGGAGAATATGTTGAGCTGAAGCGGGCTGGTCGTAATTTTAAGGCGCTCAGTCCTTTTAATAATGAAAAAACCCCAAGTTTCATAGTGTCACCAGACAAAAAAATTTGGCACGACTTTTCGTCGGGTAAAGGTGGCGACGTTTTTAGCTTTATCATGGAGATGGAGGGGTTTGATTTTACCGAAACCATGCGCTTTTTGGCACGTAAGGCTGGTGTTGAACTAAAGCAATATAGCTCAAAAAACAGCCAAGAAATAGCTAAGCGCAAGGCACAAGAGCAAAAAATGTATCGGTTGGCTACAAAATTCTATCAGCTTTGTTTGAGTAAGAACCAACACGCTATGGAGTACGCCGTAAAGAACCGTAGGCTGAACAAAACTACCTTACAAGACTTCGCAATTGGCTATAGCCCAAATTTGCAAGACTCCTTGGTGCGTTTTTTACTAAAAAAAGGTTTTAGCAAACAGGAAATTGAACGTGCTGGATTAACCAATCAATATGGTGGTGACCTATTCCGTGGTCGCATGATGATTCCCCTGTCTGACCAAAACGGACAAGTTATTGGGTACACAGCTCGTGGTCTAGAGGCTGACTCGATTCCAAAATACCTTAATACACCATCGACCTTACTTTATGATAAATCTCGTCATGTTTTTGCCTTAGCCCAAGCTAAAGAGGCGATTCGTAAAAGTAACCAAGCTGTGTTAGTAGAGGGCAACATGGATGCTATATCGTCTCACCAAGCTGGAGTAAAACATGTTGTAGCGGCTGCTGGGACGGCCTTGACGGTCTATCATTTGAAGGCTTTGGCGCGATTCACCAGTGATATTAGGCTGGCATTTGATGGTGATTCGGCGGGTATTAGAGCGACTGAACGAGCGATTATTTTGGCGCAAGATTTTTCGATTGACTTGAAAATTATTTCTATGCCAGATTCTGCTAAAGACCCTGATGAGCTTATAGGCCAAGATGTCAAACTTTGGAAATTAGCGATTGATGAAGCTCTGCCAGCAGTGGATTGGCTCATTCTTCAATACGACAAGAGTTATGATTTAAGCTCGGCACAAGGCAAGCGTGATTTTGGTCGTAAAATTATGGCTGTTGTTAAAGAGTTGTCCGATCCAGTGGAGCGTGAAGCTTACGTTGATAGGATTACTGAAAAATTAGGCGTCTCGGCTGAGGCGTTGTTGGAGCAAACCAAAATTAATCAAGATGAAATAAAGCCCAAGCGTTTGAAAAAAACTGGCGAAACCGATCCAGATCAATTTCTCTACCAAGATGATTTATTGGCTATGGCTTTTATTAGTGCAGAAGTACGTCATATGCTGGCTCAACTGCCCAGTGAATTATGGGTTGGCGATGAGCGCCGCGAGGTAGCTAAATTTTTAATTGATCAGCCTGATAAATTCAAGACGCTTGATGTCAACAGCTTGCCAAAATGCTCTGAGCGTGCTAGAGTAATTTCGTTACGAGCCGAGGAAAAATACCAATCTTGGAGCCTTGGCGATATAAAAGAGCAAGTGGCTCACTTAATTGAGCAGACCAAAAAAGATTATCAAAAACAACAAAAACAAAAAATCGAGGAAGATTTACGTGTAGCCGAGGCTACGGGTGACGAGGCCTTAACAGCTTCTCTATTGGCTAAATTAACCAAGATAATCAAGCAAATAAAAGGATAAGGAGTTATTTTGAGCAGGAAACCAAAAAAACCACAGTTCGACGAGGTCGCCACTGATCCAGAAGAGTTTATAGAGGGTGAAGCTTTGGTGGACGAAGAAGAACCAGATGCTGAAGATCTGTCTGATGGTGAGTTGGAAGATATTGTTCGGACATCAATCAGCCCCGATCAATTAATCGACGAAATCGCTGACGATTCGGTCAGGCTTTATCTACATGAAATCGGTAAGATTCCACTTTTAACGGGCGAAGAAGAGCTAGCTTTGGCCAGGCAGGTTGTGGAGGGTAGTCAGCGAGCCAAAGATAAAATGGCTGAAGCCAATATGCGGTTGGTGGTTTCGATCGCCAAACGTTACACCGGGCGTGGATTGGATTTTCTAGACTTGATTCAAGAGGGTAACACTGGATTGCTTCGAGCGGTTGAGAAATTTGATCCAGAGAGAGGCTATAAGTTTTCGACTTATGCAACTTGGTGGATTCGTCAGGCAATCACCAGGGCTATCGCTGACCAAGCGAGAACAATTCGTATTCCAGTTCATATGGTGGAGACTATTAATAAGCTTTTGCGCACCCAACGTCGAATGACTCAGAAACTCAATCGTGAGCCAACGTTAGACGAATTATCGGAAGAACTGGAAATGGAAGTTGAAAAGATTGAGCATATCATGAAAATCAAGCAAGAAATTAGTTCTCTTGATGCGGCTGTTGGTCGCGAGGGTGATGACGATGACTCGGTCTTGGGTGATTTTATTGAGGATGAAGACACGACTTCGCCAGAAGAATCAGCTACTTCAGAATTACTCCGTGAGCATATCGCTGAGATTTTAAGTACACTATCTGACCGTGAGCAGAAGATTATTAAGATGCGTTTCGGATTGGGTGGTGGTAAGAGCCACACTCTTGAGGAAGTTGGGCAAGAATTTGCTGTAACACGCGAGCGTATTCGTCAGATTGAAGCCAAGGCCTTGAACAAGTTGCGCAAACACAAGGACTCAAAAAAACTACACGAGTATATCGATTAAGCTAGGGTATTTGACTGGCTATTGAACCAGTTTTAATCTACAATAAAATCATGCAAAAAATAGCAATAATAGACGGCAAGAGTGTATTTTACCGCGGCTATTATGCTATGGGTGGCTTAAGTTTACCAGACGGAACGCCAACTGGCGGTGTTTATGGCTTTATATCAATCTTATTGGCTGTGATTGAGCAGATCAAGCCAGATAATGTTTATGTAGCTTGGGACATCAAAGGTACTAGCACCTCAAAGAGGAGTAAACTCTACCCACAATACAAGGCTGGTCGCGCTAAGCCACCAGAAGATTTTTATGTGCAAATACCTATCTTGAAGGACATCCTGACTGAGTTTGGTATACCGTTTTTAGAAACCGACAATTATGAGGCTGATGATATAATTGCTACATTAGCTAATCAAATTAAGAATCGCTCAGATTGCGAGGCCTACCTAGTTAGCTCAGATCTTGATATGTTGCAACTTTTATCTCCAAACGTGGAAATGTGGGCTTTAAAAACTGGCTTAACTAAAATCGAAGAATACACCCCAGCAACTTTTGAAAAAAAATACGGCTTGAAGGTGGCTCAGTTCTTGGATTTGAAATCGTTGCAAGGTGATTCAAGCGATAATATACCAGGTGTGCCAGGAATTGGTCCTAAAACTGCCACAGAGTTGTTGCAAAAATATGATACACTGGAGCAAATTTACGATAGTTTATCTGAGATCGAAGCGATTAAACCAGCTCTTGCTAAAAAGTTAATTGCAGGTAAAGAATCAGCTTTTTTGAGTAAAGAACTAGCGCGGCTTTATTACGACGCTCCGGTAGAAATGGACTTGAGTAAAGGTCGGTTGGCGGATGCGGATATTGACGATATTATCGTGGCGCTCGACAAATTGTCCTTCAGGTCGTTAAAAGCTCGCTTTCGTCGACTCTTCCCTGAACAACCCTCTGCTAATACCAGTCACCAGCTAGGCCTGTTTGGTAGTGAACCGGCAACTGCCTCTAATTTACCGACAAGCAAGGCTGAAAAGATCGATAGCGGCAGTCTAGAGCAGCTGAATCGGATGATTGAAGGGCAAAAGATTATCTTAGAAATCATATCAAATATGGTATACGTATGTTTAGTTAAAACTGAACAAACTTGGTCTGTGCCAATGAATCTTGTTAAAAAGCTTGACCTCCGTAGGGTGGGTTTGGTGGCTAGCTTTGATCATAAGAAAAATATGAAGCTACTCGATGACGTGTATAAATTTGAAGCACTAGATGATTTGCCGTTTAAATTAGAGCAGGTCTACGACCTTAACCAAGCGGAGTTCTTACTTGATCCACTAACGCCACGGCAAGAGTTAAATAATGTCGGTGAGGCAGATTTGCCTAGATTGGTGGCAATGTTTAAGTCGCAGCTTAAAAGGTTTGTAGATCTAAAGAAGTTAGCTCAAGTAGCCAAGGAAATTGATTTTCCGCTTATCCCGGTTTTGTTCTTGATGGAAAAGCGTGGCGTGAAAATCGATAAAGCAGAATTTGCTCGTTTGTCGAGTAAACTGGGGAAGGAACTTGGAGTGCTCGAAGCGGAAATTCATAAATTGGTGGGAAAAGTTTTTAATCTTAATTCGCCACTTCAGTTATCAGACATTTTATTTAATGTGCTGAATCTCCCGACCAAGGGCATCAAAAAAACAAAGAGTGGTTTTTCTACGGGTAAGAATGAACTAGATAAACTGCAAGGTGAACACGAAGTTATTGGTAAAATTAAAGAGTATCGTGAGATTAGTAAAATTAAAAGCACTTATGTCGATGCGCTACCAAAACAAACCGACGACAAGGATATTTTACACACTACTTTTAATCAAGACGTGACAGCAACGGGACGACTATCTTCGGCAAACCCAAATTTGCAAAACATACCGGTAAAAACTGAACTTGGCCAAGCAGTACGAAAAGGTTTTATTGCACGTGACGGCAATGTCTTAGTTAGCGTAGACTATGCTCAAGATGAGCTAAGGGTGGCGGCTGCGTTGTCGGACGACCAAGATATGATTGATATTTTTAATACCGACAGAGATATTCATACCGAGATGGCGGCGCAAATTTTTAGTATAGCTGCGGAAGATGTGACGAAGGAGCAGCGACGTATCGCTAAAGTTGTTAATTTCAGTGTGCTTTATGGCGCGGGACCACGTAATCTACAGCAAACCACTGGCTTGACGTTTAAAGAAGCTAAAGATTTAATTGAGCGCTACTTTGCCTTGCGACATAAGTTGCGTGATTTTATGGACAAAACCTTGGGGCAGGCTGAGGATCTGGGTTACGTTGAGACCTATTTTGGTCGTCGTCGACCCACTCCTGATATTAAATCAAGTAACTTTCAAGTGCGCGAATCGGCTAAACGAGCTAGTGCCAATATGCCAATTCAAGGCACAGCGGCTGATTTGATGAAGTTGGCGATGATTAGACTGGAGCAGAAATTAGTCGACGTAGCTGGCGCTAGGCAGATACTGCAGATTCACGACTCAATTTTAATTGAGGTTAAAGCTGGCGATGAAGACAGAGTAAAAGAGATTGCAACTGAAGTTATGACGAATGTTTGCCCAGAATTGCCAGTTAAATTTACGGTCGATATTCAAGTTGGTCAAAACTGGCAGGGCTTGTAAGCTTGTAATTTTATTAGTTTAATTTTATTATTTATATATGAGTATGAATAAAAATAAAGTTTCAAAGATTTTTCCGATAATATTAGTTATTTTAGTAGTGGTTTTCGTTATTTTTGTATTAGTTTCAATCGGTCGAGCAATTTTTGGTAGTGACGATGATGGCAACAAGCAAACGACGTCTCAGGTTTCAGCGCGCGACTTACTCTTATCGACCACGGCCGATCGATCAGTCACAATGACAGTGCGCGGTCAGATAGTGGCTAATGAAGATTTTCGTAGCTATCAAGTCACGATTTCACCGAGTGTGCGTAAGATGGTCGTTTATAAGGGCTATCTGTCAGAGGCGATTGACACAATCAATCTAGACAACAATGTGCCTGCTTATGAAGAATTCGTTTATGCACTTGATAAGGCGGCTCTTGGCCAGACCAAGGCATTTACGGGCGAGGCAGATAATGTTCGTGGTATCTGTGCGACTGGTTCCGTGACAGAATTTGATGTTAACAAAAATGGCGAATCAGAATATCACGTCTGGACCTCAACTTGTTCCGGATCAAAAGGCTCTTTGGGGGCTAACGAGCCACAACTACGTAGCTTGTTCTTGAAGCAGATTCCTAATTATCAAGAGCTTGCTGACAAGGTTTCTTTAGGAAAACAGCAAGGATCGTTGTTCATCGCTCCCTAATCGCAGAGAGCTACGCAGAGTTGGACCAAAAGCATTAACCCTTGACGGTAAAGAAAGGAGGCATCTAGGTGCCCGAACTACCAGAAGTAGAATCTATTCGAACCGGTTTAGCTGGAATATTACCTGGACAGGTGGTTAAACGGGTTGAGGTGCTCAATTCACCGAGAAGCTTTCCCAATGCGGAAAGTGATATTAAGAGTTTTTTGTTGGGGTCTAGCGTTACTAATGTTCGTCGTCGAGCTAAAGTTTTGATGATCGATTTGGACAGTGACTATTCACTGGTAATCCACTTAAAAATGACCGGACAGATAGTGTTCATAGGTGATGAACGTTGGGCGGGCGGGCATCCTAATGATAGCTTTGTAAATAATTTGCCAGATCGTTCCACCAGAGTAAAAATTGAATTTGTGGACGGTTCAGTACTCTATTTTAACGACCAGCGTAAGTTTGGCTGGATGAAACTTATACCAACAAACCAAATTCAAGAACTAGAATTTATGAAAAAAGTTGGTCCAGAGCCACTGGAAGAATCTTTTACGAGTAAGGAATTTATCCCAAGAGTGCGTCGACATCAAAACACAACGATTAAGGCGGCGATTCTAAACCAAGAAACTCTAGCGGGCGTGGGAAATATTTATGCTGATGAAAGCTTGTGGGGCGCGGGTATAAATCCAGCTACAAAAGTGCGTGATATTGATGATCAAAAGTTGGCTAAGCTACTAGAAGAGATTAAAACTGTTCTGCAGATTAGTATTAATAACGGTGGCTCGACTTATAAAAATTATGTTAATGCTAATGGTGAAAAAGGTAACTATTTAGCTGAGTTTGCTAGGGTGTTTCGCCGTGATGGTCAGCCGTGTCTAAACTGTGGGCACGTAATTGAAAAAACCCGAGTAGCTGGGCGAGGCACTCATTTTTGTCCGATTTGTCAAACTCAACCGAAAGTTGAGTAGATTATGCTAAAGATCCTAACTGGCAACCATACTTTTTTACGACAGCAGGCTTTGTTTGAGTTGAAACAGAAGGCCAATATTCTACCAGAAATTATTTCAGCTGATAATTTAAGCGTGGCTGGCTTTAATGATTTAGTAAGCGCCCAATCTTTATTTGTATCAGTTCGACTTGTAATTATTTATAATTTGGCAAACAATACAGAGGTTTGGGCAAAATTTACTGAATTGGCAGAGGGTATTGCAGACGATGACGGTCTCAGTCTGGTGCTAGTTGAAGATAAAATTGATAGCCGGACTAAGTTTTTTAAGCTAGCTTTGAAACAAGGTTGGCTCGAAAATTTCGCTATAGAAGTTGATAGTGCTGGTCGGGTGCGAGATTTCTCAGGTCAGAAGTCTGTTAAATTTATTTTAGAACAGGCTGAAAAGCTTAAACTTGGTATAACTCGATTGGAGGCTGAGTTTCTGTTTAGGCGCGTGGGAGCCGATCCTTGGGAATTATATAACTCTCTACTAAAACTTAGTGCTGTTGGCAGGGTTGATAAAGAAGCGATTAAGAAGTTTATCCCACAAAACACTATGACGAATGTGTTTGAAATTTTAAACAAGGTCTTGTCGGGCAAACAAAAGGAGGTGATGCTAGAAATTGACGAACTAGAACGCTCAGACGCTGAACCGCATCAGTTCTTTGGGTTACTGGCTAGCCAGATGTTTAACGCTGTGGCTTTAGTGCTTGTTCCTATTGGTGCTAGTGTTGAGGCAGATTTTGGCGTCAATAGCTGGGCTCTTGGTTCATTACGAGCGGTAGTGCGGAATTATTCACCGATTGAGATAAAGAAAATAATTGAAATGTTTGTAGCCACTGACCAAAAGATTAAGACAGGCTCGACTGATCTATGGCTAGAGATAAGAGTGCTATTGACACAAATCGCTAGCATAAAAAAATAGAGCCAACTTTTGGTTGAGCTCTATATGGTGTAGTTATATTGCAAACTATTTTTTAGCAGGAGTTTTCTTGGCGACAGGCTTCTTGGCTGTGGCCTTTTTAACAGTTGGTTTTTTGGCAACAGTTTTCTTTGCAACAGCTTTTTTGGTTGGGTCCTTCTTTTCAGCTACTTTTGGAGTGGCTTTCTTAGTTGCACTCAACTTGACGCCGGCTGATTTGCTAGCTTTAGCTAAAGCGACTTTCCGTCGTGCGGCAGTGTTTTTCTTGAGCAGGCCTTTCTTTACGGCTTTGTCAATCTCGCTTTGAGCTTTTGATAATTTGTTAGCTGTTGGTTTGGAGTCAAGAGCTTTTATGGCCTTACGAATATTAGTTTTTGTAACTTTGTTGCGGTCTCGACGCACTCTCTCTTGGCGCATGCGCTTAACTGCAGATTTAATGATTGGCATTAAATTAGTATCCTTATCTTTGTAATTAATTAAATTATATCTTACAACCGGGCTTGAATCCAGGCTGTAGCTAATACATATATTATATAATATACCAAAAAGCGATGGACGTAAAGGTGGCAGGGCGGAAGGACTCTAGGCCTTGACAAAACCGAGTTTTTTTGATACAGTTAGAACATACACTTTTCAAAATAAACAAAAAATTATAAAATAAACAAACGAAAATGAATAACGAAAAAGATTTAGCTAAATTAGTCGAACAGGTCAAAAAGGCCGATAACATTTTGGTTGCGGTCAGCGCCAACCCAAGTATAGATGAGTTGACCAGCGCTCTTGGTCTAACTTTAATGTTGAACAAGAACGATCGTCGTGCGGTGGCGATTTTTAGTGGAGAAATTCCTAATGCTTTGCAATTCTTAAAACCCGATGAAACTTTTGATCGCAATGTTGATGGTTTGCGAGATTTTATTATTACTCTAGACTCCAAGAAGGCTGATCGTGTTGTCGCTAAAGCTGAAGACGGCATGGTCAAAGTTTATATCACTCCTAGTGGCACGATTGTGTCAAAGAACGACTTGGAATTCTCGCAGGGTGATTACAACATTGACCTAGTATTGACGCTTGGCGTATCGAACAAAGATACGCTTGATAAGGCTTTGAGTGCACACGGTCGAATCTTACATAATGCTGCTGTCGTATCGCTTATGATAGGCGAGAAGTCGAGCAACTTGGGTGGCATTAATATTCGTGCCAACAAAGCTAGCTCTTATGCCGAACTGCTTTCTAGATTGCCGGTTTTACTAGACAAAGACTTAGCTGACTCAGATGAAACCGCCATGGATAAGTCGGTTGCCACAGCTCTTCTTACTGGAGTTGTAGCGGTGACTAATCGTTTTAGCAATAACCGCACTACGGCTGAGATTATGAGTCTAGCTTCGGACTTGATGAATGCGGGCGCTAACCAGCAATTGGTGGCGACTGAGCTTTCTAAGTTGAATAAAACAGATAAGTTTAGTGTTTCAAAAGAAGGTAAAACGCCTGCACCTGTGGAGGCTGACAAAAAGATTAGTCTGCGACCTGACGAAGAAAATAAATCTTCAAATGTGATTGATCTTAAATCTTCTCATCAAGAAACAGAACAAGAAGAAATTTATACTGAGCCAACCCAAGAATATCAGGCTGTAGAAAAAACTGAAACCAAGAAGAAGCCAAAGTTGCCTCAGGTTCAATCGGTAAAAATTGGACCAGATTTTGAAAACTTAGAGAAATACAACGAGGAGCAGTTGGCGGCTGAACGGCAAGATACGGCGGCGGATGTACTAGATTTAATACCGAATCCGATACCAGAACCTCCCCAAGTTGGACAGCCCGAACCCTTGGCTATCTCAGAAGATGATCAGTTGGCGCAACAACTAGACCAAGCTCGTCAGGCTCAAGAAATCGCTGCCTCGATTCCAGGCGCGAATGAACCAGCAATTTCAGTGTCGCCAGTGGTCGAACCAGACCCAACGGTTGTTTTTGGCAAAGAGATACCCGGTGAAAGAAGTTATTTACAAGATCCATCCACGGCTTGGGAGCGATCGTCCAGTGTTGGTGGGCAAGTAGACCCATCTTTGCCATCCGCTTCAGAAAGTTATATTGCAGGCTCACCGCGAGTTACATTGTCACCAATTGAGCCACAGCCAGTAGCTGCCCCTGAGCCAATTGCTCCTGATTCTGCTCAATCATATGCGCCGTTACCACCAGCTCAACCAAGTGATTTAGGATTTCCTCCAATGCCAGATTTCCAGGCACTAAATATTGCTCCTCCGGTTCCACCAACTCCACCTAACTTTGCCATGCCAATGCCGCCTTTGCCATCGGCCGATATCTATGTGGACCAGCCTCAGGTTAGTGCTACGCCATATCCAGAGTTAGCTCCACAAGCTTCGACTTCAGAGCCAGTTCCTTTTGTGCCCGAGCCGGTTCAGCCAGCACCCAGCATAAGTCCAATTCCAACCAATACGCCAGTCATGCCAGATCAAGTTTATCCTCAACCGGTTGATAATGCCCAGTTTGTCATCCCAGAATAAAACAACGCAAGATAATGATATCCTACTGGTTGATAAACCAGTAGGGCTTACTAGTTTTGGGGTAGTAGCGCGGATTAGGCGCCGTCTATCGATTGATTTTGGTCGAAAAATTAAAGTTGGTCACGCTGGTACGCTTGATCCGTTTGCAACGGGACTTTTGATTATTTTGACTGGGGCGAAATGCCGTGAGGCTAGCCAGTTTCTGAAGTTGGATAAATCTTACCAGGCAACTTTGGTTTTGGGTAAAACTACGCCAACGCTTGATCCAGAAGGTCGGCAGAGTTTTGTTGGCAAGTGGCAACCATCGTATCGGCAGGTGGAACGGGTTTTAAGTAGTTTTTTAGGTGAAACTGAGCAAGTTCCACCTGATTTCAGCGCCCTAAAGGTGGCTGGGCGTCGAGCTTACGATTTGGCAAGACAAGGCAGGGCGCTTGACTTACCGGCGCGGCCAATAAAAATTAGCCAAATTAGTATTGTGAACTATGAATACCCACTACTAAAAATTAGCGTATCGGTTTCTTCGGGTACGTATATTCGCTCGTTGGCGCGTGACATAGGCACGAAGCTCGGTACTGGTGCTTACTGTTATGAGCTAAGGCGAACGCAAATCGGCGAGTATTCTGTAGAGAAGGCTCATGGTTTGGGTAGTTTTGGGATTGATAGCTAACGACGCGAGATAAAAACTATAACCATTTGCACTTGACGAAGTACCAATGAGCTAGCGAGTTTGGGCGAAAGTATTGCGAAGATAGGTATTATCTGTTACAATCTACATTGATGATTACAACTGAAAAGAAGAAGCAGGAGATGGCAAAAACTCAGCGCAACGCTAACGATGTTGGCTCGCCTGAAGCACAGGTTGCAATTCTAACTGCCCGTATCCAAGAGGTGATTGAGCACCTAAAGTCCAATAAGCAGGACGAAAAAGCTCGTCGTGGTTTGATTCAAATGGTCGGAAAACGCAAAAAATTACTTAGCTATTTAGAAGCTAAGGATTACGAAGCTTATAAATCAACTATCACCAAATTAGGTCTCCGCAAATAAGGCGGAGCCTTTTTAAGTCAATTTTTATAAGGTCAAAAAAGACCCGCTCTATAGACAAGAGCGGGCGAGGTAGGGGAGGTTACCTTAACCCAACCTGCCGACACAGATTTTCTATGATCCGTGAGGCTAAATGATCGGGGACCAGTCTTTGCCCGCATACGGGTTGTGTTGGGGGCGGGTCGGTGGTGATGACGGCGTGTGCGATCTCGTCGCTACCACTTTTGCAAGATAAGCAAACCGAGAGCGAGCGACTACTTGTCTGCGCCTGGTCTACTGATACCACGCTGCTCGCCAATCTGTCCAAGAAGTTGTTGAGAATTCCGCGGTAGTGAATTTCCTCACCGCTTATGACTCCATCCACGCTGTATGGCGTGACTTCTACGCGTAGACTTAACTTACTAGGCTTACCGCCTCCGACGATTCCGACCTTTTCTGTTCCCGTTTGGGTAGGGTTGCCATGATGGGTTGTATCCATAACCTATCCTCCTGAACGTTCTTAGCCCAACGAATGGGCTAGATATTTATACAGTATCACAGTTTCATCTGTTGAGCAAGTGAAACCCCGCTATTTAGCGGGGTTGTGTGTTGGAGCTAGCTGGACTGAAGTTGCTGCGCGTACATATTTATTATGTGCGCTTTCAGTTCGCTCGGCCCCAAGAAGAACCCATTGGACTGCTCGTACCATTCGACGAACTGTGCAAAGTCAACCCTGATGTTTTTGCGCTGTTCGTTGAACACCTTGAGCAGTTGCCCGACGCCGTATATGGCGGTTACAGATATATTATACTGTTCGATAACCATGTCCTTGTCGGGCACTATCTTGTCTAAGACGTCATTATAACCGCAAGGCGCTAAGAGTCTTCTCCCATCCTTGAGTACCAAGAATAAGAGTGACTTGTCGGGTTCTTGGAAGGATTTAATAAATCCGTCCAAGGCATCAGTACTTTTAACCGGGACGTGCCCCAATCTTTTTGTGTACTGATTTTGTCCCATCCCACCACCTGAATTCACCAAATACACGGTGATTCTGCTGGGAATTTTTATTTTCTCATCCATTGCCATGAATCCCTCCCTTGTCCATTAATGCGACCCCGAAACATAGGGTATTCTTTAATTATAGCATAAACTGTATAAAAAAGCAAGGTTCTGAACATCGTTGACTGCTGTTGAGCTCCTGTCAGTCGCTAATTCTTTAATTAAATGCTATAATGGGCCAATACAAATAAATGAGACTTAAGCGGGAGATATGAGGTTTTGAAGAATCGAAGTTTCGTATCCGTGCTTAAATCTTAAAAAGGAGAGAGATGATTATAAATCCACTAGGCAAAGACGTCTTAAATCTGACGACCGACTTTTGTGGTCGACCACTTAGTTTAGAAATTAATAAAGTTGGTTTTCGAACCACGGCTAGCGTAACGGCAAGATACGGTGATACCGTAGTTTTAGCTTCGGTCAGCGTTGGTAAGGAAGACCCAAGCCGAGATTATTTTCCACTAGCAATTGAATACGAAGAGCGCTTTTATGCCGCTGGTAAGATAAGTAGCTCACGCTTCATTAAGCGTGAAGGCCGTCCAAGCGATCAGGCGGTATTATCAGGTCGCATTATAGATCGACCGATTAGACCACTATTTCCTAAAGGCTATCGCCAAGAAATCCAATGCGTAGCTACGGTTCTCAGCATGGATCCAAGTTTTCGCCCAGATGTGATTGGCATGATTGCTGTTTCAGCTGGATTAATGCTTACCGGTGTGCCATTTGATGGTCCAGTGGCTGGTTTGCGTGTTGGCCGTGTTAATGGTGAATTCGTCGCCTTCCCAAGCCCAGAACAGATCGAACAGTCTGATCTTGACTTGACCGTTGGAGCGATTGCTTCCGGTATTACGATGGTCGAAGCGGCCGCTAATGAAGTCTCAGAAGATGTCATGGCGGATGCTATGGAGTTTGCCTTAAAGGCTCTTCAGCCAGCTATCCAGTTGCAAAAAGATTTGGCCGATAAAGTTGGTGTGACGCCAGTTGAGTATAGCCTACATTTACCAGCCGATGATGTGACTGAAAAAATGAACACGTGGGTCGGCGAGCACTATACGAGTGAGATTCGCCAAGCTTACCCATACTATAACCAAAATGTTGACCGGTTGGTTGAGCAAATGAATCAAGAGCTGCTAGAAGAGCTTGGAGAAGAAGTCTACTCAGAGAAAAAAGCCGAATATAACGAAGCTTTTACGCTTGCTATTTATAGCAAAGTTCGCGAAGGTATCGCTCAAGAGGGCGTTCGTCCAGATGGACGGGCTCTCGATGAAGTGCGACCATTGTCAAGTGAGGTCGGCGTCTTGCCTCGAGTTCACGGTTCAAGTTTGTTCACACGTGGCGTGACTCAAGCCCTTAATGCTGTGACTCTGGCGCCGTTATCTTTTTCTCAATTAGTCGATACAATGGAAGTCAATGACGGTAAGCGCCGCTATATGCACCATTACAATGCGCCTGGTTACACCGTAGGGGAAATTTCTCGAATGGGTGCGCCAGGGCGACGAGAGATTGGTCATGGTTATCTAGCCGAGCGGGCATTGATCCCAGTTTTGCCAAGTGAAGAGGACTTTCCTTATGCGATTCGTAGTGTTACCGAAATTATGAGCCAAAATGGCTCAACTAGCATGGCAGCAACTTGCTCAAGCTGTTTGGCTTTGATGGATGCCGGTGTGCCAATTATCCGACCAGTTTCTGGTGTAGCGATGGGACTGATGATGGTGGACAACAAGCCTTATGTCTTGACTGACTTGGCTGACATGGAAGACTTTTCTGGCGACATGGACTTCAAAGTCACCGGTACCGAAAGGGGTATTACTGCCGTACAAATGGATATGAAGGTACACAGTCTGCCGATTAGTATTTTGCGCCAGGCCTTGAAGGAATCAAATCCGGGACGCATGAAAATTTTACAGCACATGTTGTCGGTTATTGCCGAGCCACGTAAAGAATTAAGCAAATATGCGCCACGTATTGAAAAACTCATGATCAATCCAGACAAAATTGGTTTAGTCATTGGTAAGGGCGGCGAGACTATTCAGACCATTACACGTGAGACCAACACTGAAATTGATATTAATGATGATGGCTTGATAACAGTTGCCTCACCCGATGGTGAAAAAATTCAAAAAGCCTTGGATTGGATCAAAGGTCTGGTAGAAGAGCCAGAAGTTGGCAGAATCTACGAAGGCAAGGTCGTGTCTGTTAAAGACTTTGGTGCTTTTGTGAATATTCTACCTGACACTGATGGCATGGTGCACATTTCTGAATTGCAAGAGCAGCGAACTGAAAAAGTTACTGATGTGGTAAAAATTGGTCAGCCTGTACGCGTTAAGCTTCAGAGTATCGACGACAAGGGAAGGCTAAGCCTGACTATGCGTGGCGTTGACCAACCAAAAATAAAGTAATCAAAACAGTGGCTAGTAAAAAAGATCAAATCAAGCAACTAGCTGAAGACATTGTAAACCAAGGCGTTTGTCCCGACCTTAGAGCCGGGGCAACGCAGTTGGTAATTGGGGAGGGTGATTTGGATGCTAAGATTATGTTTATTGGTGAAGCACCAGGTAAGCGTGAAGACGAGCTGGGACGGCCTTTCGTTGGAGCTAGTGGCAAGTTTCTAGAAGAAATGTTGGCAACGATTAACTTAAAGAGAGAAGATACTTATATAACCAACATCGTAAAGTACCGTCCGCCTAATAATCGCGATCCATTGCCTGAAGAGAAAAAGGCGTTTGCTCCGTTCTTGATCCGGCAAATTCAAATTATTGAGCCAAGCGTAATAGTTACGCTTGGGCGCCACTCTTTGAGTTTTTTCAAGGCGGATGCGGTAATTTCTAAGGTTCATGGCAAGACTTTTAAGGTGAAAACTTCTAAACGGGAGCTTCGTTTGTTGCCACTTTACCACCCAGCGGCCGCACTTTATAACGGAGGTATGAGACAGCAGTTAATCGATGATTTTCAAGCCGTCCGACATTTCCTAGATTAACCTTTAGCGCCTTGCAAAATGTTGTATTTTTTGATACAATATGTTTGTATATGCCAAAGAAAAAGAAACAAAACAAAAAACAAGCTGAATCTGGTTCGGCATTTAAGTTGCCAAAAGGTTTTTGGGCGCAAACTGGTGCTATTTTACTGTTTTTACTGGCAGCTCTACTGGTGGTGACTTGGTTCCAATCTGGCGGACCAGTGCTAGACTGGGTTCAAAAAGAGGTTGGTCTAAAATTCTTTGGCTTTGCTAGTTTTGCGATTCCTGTAGTGTTGATTTATCTCGGTATTGCGATTTTCAAAGATGAAAACAATAAGTTACCTAGTTACGTTTATGTCGCCAGTCTGTTTCTAGCAATTTTTCTAGCTGGGCTGTTTGATATCATAATTAAGTCGGATGTTAAGTCTGATGCCTCTGGGGGCGGACTAATTGGCAAATGGCTCAATATAGGACTTCTTCAGCTGGTAGTGGCAAATTTGGCCGTAATTATCTATTTAGTGCTAATTGCTATTGATGTTTTTCTGCTATCGCGTGCAACCTATTCTGGCTTTGTGGGCTGGCTGAAGAGTCATAAGCAAAAAATTGACTCAGATGGTTTTAAGAAACGAGAAGTTAATGACAAAAGCAACAAGCCAAAAGCTGAGTTTGAGATTATTAATGAAACTGGACCGTTAGTGCAGGGCGGTCGGAGCGATGGTGATGATGGCTCTGACGTATCTACTAAGCCACAAACGTCCTTGCCAAAATCTTCGGCCTCGTCTCCAAGCTTAACGACAGAAAAAACCGCTCTGGTTTCGATTCAAGACCCGAATTGGCAAATGCCACCAATCAATCTACTTGGTAAGAAACAGAATCCAGCTGATGCTGGCGATGTTAAAAAGAATGCTAGAGTTATCCAAGATACTCTGCACGAGTTTGGTATTGATGTAGAGATGACTGGCGCTAGTATCGGTCCGAAGGTGACGCAATATTCACTCATGCCTGATTCTGGTGTGAAGCTAAGTAAAATTGCCGCCTTGGAGAATAATTTAGCGCTTAATTTAGCGGCTCAGAGTTTGAGGATTGAGGCGCCAATTCCTGGTAAGCGAGCGGTTGGTATTGAGGTGCCAAATGTTAAGGCGGCCGACGTTCGAATTCGGGGCATTATATCCTCTCCAGCATGGAGTTCCTCAGCTGAAAAGATGACTTTTGCGGTTGGTCGTGATACGGCCGGACAGGCAATTGTTTGTGGTCTAAGCGATTTGCCCCATGCTTTGATTGCTGGGCAAACTGGTTCGGGTAAGTCGGTCATGATAAATTCCCTGCTCGTTAGTCTACTTTATCGCAATAGTCCAAGTGATTTGAAATTAATTTTGGTCGATCCAAAACAAGTTGAAATGGCGCCATACCAAGACATACCACACTTACTAACGCCTATTATCACTGAACCAGAAAAAACCTTGTCGGCTCTGAAGTGGGCGGTGAGTGAAATGGAACGACGATACAATCTGCTAGCTAAATATAAGAAGAAAGATATTAAGAGCTATAATGCCTGGATTAACGAGCAAGGTCAAGACGAGGACGTGGTTGAAATCGAAGAAGTTATACTAGAAGATGGCTCAGCTGAACATGAGGGTGCAATGCCTTACGTTGTGATTGTAATCGATGAGTTATCTGATTTGATGATGGCTGCGTCACGTGATGTTGAAGCTCTGATCGTACGCATTGCTCAGAAAGCTCGGGCGGTTGGAATTCACTTAGTCTTAGCAACGCAACGGCCAAGCGTTAATGTCGTAACTGGTTTGATTAAAGCTAATATTCCAGCGCGTTTTGCCTTTACGACTGCTAGTCAAGTTGACTCAAAGACTATCTTAGATCGTGCCGGAGCAGAAAAACTATTAGGTAAGGGCGACATGTTGATGTTGACTGCAAGTATGAGTAAGCCAAAACGCGTTCAGGGCGCTTGGGTATCTGATGAAGAGGTTCTGAAAGTTACAGACTTTCTTCGAGCCCAATCATCGCCTAAATATGACGATGCCGTAGTGGCACAAGAAGTTCACTTGAACGGACGTGGGAGCATTTCAGATGACTTCGCTGGAGCTGACGATGATTTAATTCGCGAAGCTATCAAGGTTGTCATAGACGAACGGAGAGCATCGGTATCTTACCTACAACAACGCTTGCGTATTGGCTATAATAGGGCGGCTCGTTTAATGACGGAGCTTGTAGATCGGGGAATTGTTAGCCAACCAGACGGCTCAAAACCCCGTGAAATTTTAGTTGATAGCGTTGACGATTTAATCTTATAAAAACTAAACAATTAGACTTTTCCACAGATTGTGGTATACTTGGTGACACAATATTAACTCAAGCTTACTCTTAGAAGTAAGCATCCAAGAAAGGATTCCAAAGGAGTATGACCGAATACGAACTAACGGTACTAATTCACCCAGATTTGGAGCTAGATATCAACAAACCTTTATCAAAAGTGATTAAGGTGATTGAAGATGCTGGTGGAAAAATCAACAAGCAAGACATTATGGGCAAGAAAAAATTAGCCTATCAAATTGATGGACAGAGTTTTGCTAACTATGTTTACTTTGAATTAGCACTGCCAGCTAGCGCTCCAGCCAAAATATCCGGATTGTTTAATATCAACAAAGAAATTTTACGTTATTTGTTGGTCAAAGCCGATCCAAGAGTACAGGCTCAACGCGCCGAACAAGAAAAGAATCGCGAAACTAAAGAAGAAAAATAATTAACTATTAGGAGAGTATCATGGCAAAAGGTTTCAATAAAGTTATTCTGATGGGGAATTTAACGCGCGACGTTGAAACACGCACAACACCAAGTGGGCAAACAGTTGGGAATTTTAGTCTCGCTGTGACACGCAGTTGGCGCGGTCAAGATGGCCAGCAGCAAGAACAAACCAGCTTTATCAATTGTGTTGCATGGGGGAAAGTGGGTGAAATCATTGCTCAATACACCTCAAAGGGCTCACCACTTCTTGTAAGTGGTCGACTCGATCAGCGCTCGTATGAAGATAAAGAGGGCAATAAGCGTCAGGCTGTAGAGGTTGTTGTGGAGGATTTCAACTTTATCAGCGGTGGTCGTAACAATAATAGCGACGATTCCTATTCTCCTAAGCCAACTGGCTCAAAACCTTCTAAACCTGCCAAGGCTGACGTTGTTCCAGAAGAGTTGGATGAAGAGGAAGAAATTGATTTGTCAGATATTCCGTTCTAAGAGAATTAAAGGAGATAGAAAATAATATGACTAAAAAAGAAAAGAAGGCTTTGCTACGCGTATTTGATTATCGCGATGTGAAAGCTTTACAACGCTACATCAATGTTTATGGATCAATCGAGCCAATTGGCCGTACTGGTCTAAGCGCTAAAGAACAACGAGATTTAGCTAAGGCAGTTAAGCGAGCTCGTCACTTGGGCTCATTGCCATTTACACAACGTTAGGAGCGGGTCTCTATGTTACAACCCACGAATTTAAAAAAGGGCGTTCTTATTCAAATTGATGGTAAGCCATTTCAGGTGATTGATTACAACCAAAAAGTTATGGGCCGAGGTGGTAGTATAGTCAATGTCAGGCTGAGGAATTTGCTTGATGGCGCTGTCGTGCCAAAGACGTTCAAGGGCCAAGAAAAAATTGAACCAGCTGATGTTGAAATTCAGACCGTGCAGTATCTCTATCATGATGGTGAGAAAATGTATTTTATGAATCAAGACACGTTTGAACAGTTTGAGCTAGCGATTGATTTTGCTCCAGACGTAACTGACTATTTAATTGATGGCTCGATGGTTGATTTACAGTTCTTTGCTGGACGAGTTATCAATATAACCTTACCTAAGAATGTTTATCTAAAAGTTGAGTATACTGAAAGCGTCGTTAAAGGTGACACGACCTCTAGTGTCATGAAAGACGCTAAGCTCGAAACTGGCTTGGTCATAAAAGTCCCAGCCTTTATCAAACAAGGTGATGAGATTTCAGTTGATACTGAAACTGGAACTTATCGCGAACGAAAAAAGTAGAATCCTAGGAAGGAAGAGAGCGCTCCCATGAGAAAGCAAAGGCTAGATCTGGTGTTGGTGGAACGTGGGCTGTCGCCGAGTCGTTCGCAAGCTCAAAATTACATTAAACTTGGTTGCGTATTAGTAAATAACAAGCCAGCCAGCAAGGCTGGCTTGTTAGTTGGAGAAGCTGACAATATCACTATAAATATAGCTGAACAATACGTTTCTCGGGCCGGTCTAAAGTTGGCTAGCGTGGCCAAAGATCTTAATCTTTCTTTCAAAGACAAGGTTGTCTTAGATATTGGTAGTTCAACCGGTGGGTTTACTGACTATGCTTTACGTCATGGTGCAAAAAAGGTGATTGCGGTTGATGTCGGTAGTAATCAGCTTCATCCAAGCCTGCGTACTAATCCAAAAATCGAGCTTCACGAAAAGATAGATATTCGCGACTTTCAAATTACAGGTTCAGAATTTCCGGACATTGTTTTGGCTGATGTCTCATTTATATCACTTCGTAAAATCTTACCTCACGTGGCTAAGAATTTGAATAAAAAAAGTGTTCAGAACGGCACGTTAACAGTGGTCATGGTAAAACCTCAATTCGAGACTAATCAACAAAATTTACATAAAGGCGTGGTAAAAAATAATAAAATTAGACGGGAAATTTTTCGTCAATTTGAACAGTGGGCGAGTCAGTACTACGTTATAAAAACTAAGCGGGATAGTGCTGTGGCTGGCGAAAAGGGCAACTTAGAAAGATTTTATTTGCTTAGTATCAGACATTAAACTTGAAGTGGACGATGTCATCTGGTCGCATGATATAGTCGCGGCCCTCGGTGCGAATTCTACCAGCTTCACGAACTTTTTGTTCACTTCCATACTGGATTAGATCAGTATAATTTATGACGTCAGCAGCGATAAAACCTCTTTCAAAGTCCGAGTGTATTGCTCCTGCAGCTTGTGGGGCGGTGGCGCCTTGTTTTATGGTCCATGCTCTAGTTTCGTCTTCTCCGGCAGTCAAAAAACTCTGCAGGTGAAGCGCACGGTAAGCTGATAAAACCAGTTGCTCCAAGCCCGATTTATCGGCACCATAGCTTTGAAGTAACTCTTGGGCGTCGGTCGGAGAAAGTTGTTTTAACTCATCTTCTAGTTTCATAGCCACGAAAATAGATTCGTCTGGCTCGACCAGGGATTTTAACTCTGACAAATAAGCCTCGTTTTGTAAGTCACTTTCGTTAATATTAAAAACATAGATCACAGTTTTGTCGGTTAGTAGGTTCAGTTCTTTTGCTTCTTCGGTATTAAACTTGCTCTGTCTAGCTGGTAAACCAGATTCCAAGTCTTTTTTTAGTTTTTCTAGGTTGTCTTTTATGAGGGATTTTTTCGGGTTAGCTTTAATTTCTTTGCCTAGTTTTTCTAGCTTCGAGTCGATGGCCTGAATATCAGCTAGAATTAACTCGGTATTGATAATTTCGATATCTTTTTTGGGTTCAATTTGGTTGCTAACGTGGATGACGTCGCTATCTTCAAAAGCTCTGACGGTATGAATGACGGCATCACATTCTCTAATGTTGGCTAGAAACTTATTGCCGAGTCCTTCACCTCGACTAGCGCCTTCAACCAGTCCAGCTATATCAACCAATTTGATAACGGCTGGCGTAGTCTTTTTAGACTGATAAATTGCTGTTAGCTTGTCTAATCTAAGATCCGGCACGGTTGCGATGCCGGTATTTGGTTCGATGGTAGCAAAAGGGTAGTTGGCGGCTAGGGCGTTGTTGTCGCCAGTTAAAATATTAAAAAGCGTCGACTTTCCGACGTTGGGTAGTCCTACAATTCCTATTTTTAGCATTTGAAACTTAACCTTTCTGAAACCATCGATTTCTCCAGACTCTTTTTATAAGAGCAAAATCTTTAATTAATTTTAGCACACTTTTATCAAGAGATCTCTTAAGCCCAGTGGGCTTTAAGATTCGGTTACTTTTATAGAGACTTATGTTATAATGAAAAGATATAGGCACGTAAAATAACTGCTTGGAACTTTTATAATCTACTCTAGTAGGTTTGTCGTAGGTTGTGGCTGTGTAAAGGTTTTTATACGACCATATCCTACGGCAAAACGCCAAAGGAGAAAAAATAGGAGGTTATTAATAGTATGGAGAAAAATGGCGAATATTTCTTGGACCTTTATAAGTGTTCAATCTGTGGCTCTACTGATGTAAAGCTGTGGAACTCAGCTGAGTTCCCGGACCTGCTTATCTGCGCTTCATGTGCGGAAGAAAGGCAGGCTGCCAGGTACTATACGCTCATTGAGGGCTTTAAGAAAAAGCCTGTTGAAAGCGGGTTTTATCGCTTGGTTGTGGTTCCTCAAGTTAACGAGGACGGGTCGCCCAAAAGGGCCGCTTTTCCGAGATGGGCGATCGATGATGATGGCGCCATTCCGGTTGCTTCTGATTTGAATGGCGGTGGCTATGGCAAAGATCCGGTAATGACACACATTCTGATGTTAGACTTGGACGGAATTATGGTTCCAGGTCGCGATTACTTAGTTATCTACGCTCTGACTTCAGTTTTTCCGGCCATTCCGTGGAGCTTAAACGATACGCGAGTGCGAAGTGGTAAGTCTCGGTTTTACGAACCAGGTCGGCCTGCTCCAGCTGTACTGTTTGACTGGTGGTCGCGTTTACCGACCCACAAAGAGAAAGAGGCTCTTACGACCCTGATTGGCACGCCGGTATTTTTCTAGTTATTTTTTTGGCTAGACTGGTAGATTAAACAAACCCCTCGGTAGTAATTACCGGGGGTTTTCTTTTGAAATAAACACGGGGCTGTCTTGGAGAGTAATATGACTATTGCGCTACCTGCATATTACGAAGTGTCCGCAAGCTAGCGAGTTTATACAAAAGTCTTGCGAAGGGCTGTTTTCTCATATATAATCATTAGCAACATGAAACTATTCAAAGGCGTGGGCGATTTCTTCGGATTAGACATAGGGACTAGTTCGGTTAGGGTGGTTCAACTGAGCTCTCGTGGCTCTGGTCCTAGTGCTTCCTACAGTCTAAAGGCGTTTGGCTATGCTTCGGTAGACGCTCAAACTGCTTTGGCCGACTCTGAAGCGAGTCGCAAAAAATTAGGTGACATTATTATGACAGCTATTGGTCAGAGTGGTATTAAGACAAAAAATGTAGCTTTGGGCATACCGTCAAGTAAGACATTTACTACGGTGATTGACGTCCCAAGTCAATCTAGGGCTGAGCTAACTAAAACGATTCGCTATCAAGTCGATCAATATATCCCGATGTCATCAGAAGATGCCAAGATTGATTGGGCATTCCTCGGAACCTCACCGAAAGATCCAACTAAGCAAGAGGTTTTATTGGCTAGTACTGCGATTGATTACAGCGAAGAAAAGATGGAATTTATCGAAGGGCTTGGACTCAACATTATTGCCGTTGAACCAGATCAGATTGCTATGACTAGGTCGCTTAATATTCCTGAGCCAAATGCTGTAAACTTTATCATTGACATGGGCGATCAGACCACAGATATCGCCATGGTTTATAATGGTGCGCCGCGTTTAATTAGGTCGTTGCCAACTGGGCTATCGACTATTGTACGGGCGGCCGCTCAAAACCTTGGTGTGAAAGAAGACCAGGCTCGTCAATTTATTATCAAATTCGGCCTAGCTCCAGACAAGCTTGAAGGAAAAATCTACCAAGCTGTTGAGGGCGTGTTGGATAGTTTTGCAAGCGATTTAAACAAATCTCTCAAGTTCTTCCAGACCAAATACCCTAATATACCAATCACGCGGGTGATTGTTTCTGGCTACGCTAGCTTAGTTCCAATGATGAATAATTATATTGCCAATAAGGTTAATATTACTACGACGATTGGCAACCCGTGGGCAAGTGTATCGATGGCATTAAACCAGCAACAAATGCTTGCTCCAGTGGCTTCAGAATTCGCTGTGGCGGTTGGCCTGGCTCAGAGGAGTAATAGCAATGTTTAAATCCTTTAAATTTAACAAGCCAGGAGGTAATAGCCAAGAAGCCCCAGGCGTGATAGAGGTTAACCTAATTCCAGACATTAAGTTTGAGTTGCTTCGAACTAGGATTATGAGGACGCGCGTTATTACTGTGGCGATCCTGGTTATAATAGGAGCTGTGGCTGGAGTAGCTATATTGGCGTCGATTACTTTTGGTCTGCAGACGGTGTTGCTAGCTTCGGCTGACAAGCGCATTGATGATGAGTTTGGTAAATACAAGAATTACGAAGGCGTAAATCAGATAATTACAGTTCAAAACCAGTTATCAAAGATAGGTGCTCTGCACCAAGCTAAGCCAATTAGTTCAAGATTGTTTAATATTGTTGTGTCTGTGATCGATGGTAGCAATGGAGCTGTCCTATTATCCAAATTGGAATATAACAGTGCTACTGGCGACATTGTGATCGAGGGACAATCTTCAGATGGTTTCGTTGGAGTGGAAAGAATGCAAAAATCAATTGAGGCAACGCAAATTTCTTATGTGGACGACAGCGATGAAGAGCAGGTATTTCCTCTTACCGACAAAGTATTCCCCCTGGAGTCACCGGCTTATGGCCAAAATGCTCAGGGTGCTCAGGTGCTTATATTCAAGATTGGTTTCAAAGCAGCTAGTGAAATGTTTAATTCCGACCTAGACTTAAAGTTGGTCGCTCCTGGCAGAGCAGACGTTACGGACTCTACTCTAGTCATTCCAAATGATATCTTTGCGCCAAAAGTTCAAGCTGTGTTGCCAACCGATAAGGTGACCAATGGAGAAGGAGAATAATCGTGGCTAAACCGACCAAAGCAATAAAGAAGAAACAGCAAATTGACAAGGCTCATCATAATATGTTCGTGGTTGTAGCTGGCGCGGCTTTCTTGACTGGGTTCGCTATCGTGGCTGCAGTCTTTATGTTTAATAAAATATTGTTTAATAATCGAGTATTAGCTGAGAAGAATAATACCTTTAGTGTGTTGGAAAATAATAATAAAAACCTTGTTAGTTTAGCTGAAGAGGTTAGGGCACTGCAGGCTAATGACGATTTACGATCAGTCAGGATTGGAGATGGCGACAACCTAAGGGTTGTACTAGATGCTCTGCCGGCTATCGGTAATTCAAATGCTTTAGGAGCCAGTCTCAAGGACAAAATTCTAGCCGTTCCTGGGGTCACGATAGAAACAATATCTGTAACAAGCACTCCCGACGAGACTGACATACCACTAGAGCCCGAGAGCGACCAGGGCTTGACTGATGGGGAGTCCGAAATTACTTCTAGCCCAATTTATTTTACCTTTAAGTTGTCTGGTAATGTGGCTGACTTAAGCCAAGCCTTAAAGAATGTTGAACGGTCGATTCGACCGATTATACTCGACAGCGTTACTCTTGAGGTGTCTTCTACGGATGGGCAAAGTAATCTAGTGGCTGTTGGGCACTCATTCTATGAGCCATTGCTTGAGGTCAAGCTGGGTAAGAAAATATTGGAGAACAAAAAATGAAAAAAACCGATATTGCGATGATAATCCTTGTTATTTCGGTTAGCTTGCTCGCAGCTTACTTCGTTATGAGTGCTGTTCTGGGCAAATTTGACGAATTAACAGCTGAAGTTCAGGAGATAACGCCAATTGGCGCAACTGTTGTAGAGCCAAATCCCAAGATATTCAATCGTGATGCAATTAATCCAACCGTGCAAGTTATAATCGGTAATGAATCGATTCAGGAGTAGGATCGACCGATGGCGGTTCTGACTACCAACAACCAATCGCAGATTCTTAAGGTCTTGGTTAACGAAGGCTTGGTTAAGCCTGAAGTGATAAAAGAAGCTGAGGTCACTGCTCAGAATCAAGGCAAGCCGATTATTAGCTACTTAATTGATAATGAGATTACAGACTCAGAGGCTATTACCCACATAAGCGCTATTATTTTAGGGCTACCCTACGTTAACTTAAGCGACGTAATTATTAGGCCCGATATCCTTGAGCTGATGCCAGGTGATGTCGCAGAGCGCACTATGTCGGTGCCTTTGGCGGAAATTGACGGTCGCTTGGCCGTTGCCATGCTTGACGCCTCTAATGTCCAAGCGGTTGACTATCTCACGAGCTTGGTTAAACGACCAGTTAAAGTTTTTCTAGCTTCTTCTGAGGGGATTAGGCATGTACTGGGGCAATATAGCACAGATTTTTCATCGGTTGATGCTGCCGCTCAGGCTTCACAACAGGAGAGTAGAGCCTCTTCTGATATGTCGGCTAATATAACCACGTTAGTTCAAGACTCGCCAATTAGTAAGGCTCTTTACACGATTCTAGAATACGCAGTTAAAAATCGAGCGAGCGATGTTCACATTGAGCCCCTAGAGATAGCTTTGAAGATTCGCTGTCGTATCGATGGTGTTCTAAGAGAGGTTATGCAACTACCGAAATCAATTGAACCAGCTTTGGTGTCACGTATAAAAATCTTATCCAATCTGAAAATTGATGAGCATCGTATTCCACAAGATGGTCAATTCACTATTGCCGTGGCTGGTAAAGAAGTTGACTTGCGTATTGCTGTTAGCCCAGTGGTGTGGGGTGAGCAGGTAGTAATCCGCTTGCTCGATAAGAGCGGCAGTCGCTTTGGTCTAGAGGAGCTTGGCTTTACTGGTCGAGCCTTGCGCATGATTCAAAAAGGCATGCGTCGTCCCAACGGTATGGTATTGACATCTGGTCCCACTGGTTCGGGTAAGACAACCACTCTGTATGCCTTAGTTCGTGAAATTATGAATGATACTGTTAATATTGTTACGCTTGAAGACCCAGTTGAGTATAAAATGGCTGGCGTAAATCAAATTCAGGTCAACGCTGAGGTTGGGTTAACTTTTGCTACTGGGTTGCGCTCAATTTTGCGTCAAGATCCTGATATTATCATGGTTGGTGAGATTCGCGACGCAGAAACTGCCAACCTAGCTGTGCAGGCAGCCTTGACTGGGCACTTGGTGTTTTCGACTTTGCACACCAACTCGGCTGCTGGAGTTTTACCACGTTTACTCGACATGGGTGTGGAGCCATACCTAATTGCTTCAACTGTGAACACTGTAATTGGCCAGCGCCTGGTTCGTAGAGTGGCGAAGAATAGTCAACAAGTTTTATCAGACGATATTCAGAGCGATATGATTCGTAGCGCTATCGGTCACTTGTTGCCAAAGAACAAAGATGAGGTTACCCGTGTGTCAGAAGACTTGGGCTATTCTAATTTGCCACTGGCCGATCAACCACAATTTACAATAAATAAAGTTGTGGATTCTAAAAAATATCCTGGTGGCTATGCTGGACGATCTGGATTATATGAAGTTATGGATGTAGACGAGACAATACAAAACCTAATTGTGCAAAAAGCTACTAGCGCCCAAATTCAAAAAGCCGGTATAGATCAGGGTATGATAACATTAAAGCAGGATGGTTTTATGAAGGTTCTGTCTGGAATGACGACAATTGAAGAAGTAAATAGGGTGGCTGCAGACGCCTAGAAAGGAAGAACGGAATGAGTCAAGGTATGCGTATAGAAAATCTTTTGGAGGAGGTGGTTAAAACGAGAGCCTCAGATTTGCATATTCAAGTTGGTTTGCCGCCAATGCTACGTATTGACGGTGCCCTTAAGGCCATGCCTGGCATGCCAGTGGTTGATGATCAAACCGCAGAGAGCCTGATTTTTTCAATTCTCGACGAGAGTCAGCAACAAATTCTAACCAAAGACAAAGAATTTGACTTCAGCTTCTCTTTTGGTGATATCATACGTTTTCGCGTTAACGCCTTTCATGAGCGGGGTAACTTAGCGGCTGCCCTCCGTGCTATTCCTAATGAGATTAAAACTGTTGCTGAGCTTGGTTTACCGCCAATTGTTTCAACTTTTGCGGAATTTCCCAGAGGCTTGGTGCTTGTCACCGGCCCAACTGGATCCGGCAAATCAACAACATTAGCCGCCTTAGTTGATAAAGTAAACGAAGAGCGAGCTGATCATATTATTACAATTGAAGACCCGATTGAATTTACTTATGCGTCTAAAAAATCTGTTGTAGCTCAGCGTGAGGTCCACTATGACACTTATTCTTTTTCGGCAGCCCTTCGTTCAGCTTTGCGCGAGGATCCCGATGTTGTCTTGATCGGTGAGATGCGTGATCTAGAAACCATCTCTTCAGCTATTACAATCGCTGAAACTGGTCACTTAGTCTTTGCGACCTTGCACACCAATTCAGCTGCTCAATCAATTGATCGTATGATTGACGTTTTCCCGCCGCATCAGCAGCCCCAAATTCGCTCACAGCTGTCTAACATCTTGCAGGCGATTTGTTCGCAACGCTTGGTTGCGGCTATCGGTGGTGGTCGAGTAGCAGCTGCCGAAATCTTAATAGCTAACTCGGCTGTCCGCAACATTATTCGTGAAGGCAAAACTCATCAGCTAGATGCTGTTATTCAAACTGGCGCCGATCAAGGCATGCAAACCATGGATCGTACACTGGTAAAGTTGATTCAAACTGGTGTTATTACTTATGACGAAGCTAGGACTCATGCTGTTGATTTAACAGAATTTAATCGTTTAGCGAGGGGGTAGGTAGTGAAAACTTTTAGTTATCGTGCCAGGGACAATAATACCAATAAGATAATTAAAGCAACTATTAAGGCCGAAAATGAGGTTAAGGCCGGAAAAATGTTACTTGATCAGAACTTTATTCCTATCAGTATCAAAGAAATTGACGAAGACAAGTCGTTATTTGGTCGTCCTTCAAAGGTGCCACTAAAGGAAAAAGTTGTTTTCACGCGCCAGTTGGCGACCTTAATTGGAGCTGGTCTGCCAATTAGCCAATCACTCCGCACGGTTCACGAGCAAACCGCTCATAGACGCCTAAAAGGCATTGTCGGTGAAATTGTAACTTCGGTAGAAAGCGGTAGAACCCTAACTGAATCGTTCGGTAAATTTCCTGATGTTTTTGACAACCTTTTCATCGCTCTTTTGACCTCTGGTGAGGCATCTGGGACCCTGGATGAGGCTCTCAGAAAGATTGCTGATCAGCAAGAAAAAGATGCTGAGCTTATGAGTAAGGTTAAGGGCGCTATGACCTATCCGTTTATCGTTCTGATTGTTATCGGTGGAGTAATGGCCTTCCTTATGATTGCTCTTATGCCTCAGGTGAGAGACCTTTATGCTGATATGAAGATGGATCTGCCGTTTATTACTCAAGTAATGGTCAGTTTCACAGAGTTTGTTGGTAAGTGGTGGTGGCTGATTTTTATCATCTTGGCGATTATTGGTTTTTACATTGGGAGATATCTCAAAACTGAGTCTGGCATTAAGTTCAAAGACGCTTTTAAGCTTAACGTGCCTATGTTTAAGAATATGCTCAGAAAGCTTTACATGGCTCGCTTTCTCAGAACTGGGCAGACGTTGCTCTCAACTGGTGTGCCTATGCTTGACGCTTTGGCGATTTGTGGCAAGGCTGTGAACAATGGTTTGGTGCAACAAAATATCGCTAACGCCGCCGAAAAGGTTAAAGGTGGTAAGGCGCTGTCAGTATCGCTCAAGCCAGAACCATATGTTTTGCCTTTAGCACCACAGATGATTAAGATTGGCGAACAGTCAGGTAAGATTGATGAGATGATGGGGAAAGCGGCCGATGTTTACGAAAAAGAGCTTGATGAAGAGGTCCAGAACTTATCAAAAATTATTGAGCCAGCTATGATGGTGGTGATGGCTTTGGTTGCTGGTTTGATGGTCGGAGCCATCCTGCTACCAGTTTATGGTATGGTCGGAAATATAAATCTCTAGACAAATCCATTTTTTTGCTTATAATAAGCCTTAAGCTTTATAAATGAAAGGAATCATTATGCCAAGAACAAACAAAAAAGGTTTTACCATTATTGAAGTCGTGCTGGTGCTCGCCATCGGTGGCTTGATCTTCTTAATGGTATTTATTGCCTTACCAGCCCTACAAAGGTCACGTCGTGACAGCCAGCGTCGACAAGACGTCGGTCGTTTTATGAGCCAGATCGAGAGCTATGCCGCCAATAACAGAGGCAACGTCCCTGCAGCAACTACTGCGGGCATAAACACTACCAATACCGGCTTCTTAGACTCTTACATGAAGAGAAACACGGGCGAATTTAAAGATCCCCAAACCGGTAATGATTACACAGTAACATTCGGTGTTGCTAACAACGCCAACGCAACGGAATCTAATTTAGTATATGCTACTACTGCAAAGTGTAGTGGTGAGAATATAATTGCTGGCGCGGGAACTCGTTCAGTAGCTGTAAAGATCAAGCTTGAGGGTAGTGGCTTCTACTGTCAAGACAATCAATAGTCTATTAATATAGCAACTTATGAAAACAGCTCCAGCTTGGGGCTGTTTTCTTGTGTTATAATTTGGTTATGTTTTTAATTCCTAGCGTGTTATTTATTTTAGGCGCAATCAGTGGTTCATTCTTGTTAGCCAGTGTTTGGCGTTTGCGAGCCGAACAGCTTAGTCTAGAAAAAGATTATAAAAATAAGGATTACACTAAGCTTGTTAAGAAGAATCGCTTGGCTAAAAAAACACCCCTAGACGACTTCTCTCGCTGTCTTCACTGTGGCTATCGGCTTAAGTGGTACGATTTGATTCCAGTAGTTAGTTGGCTCTCCCTGGGGGGAAAATGTCGAAAGTGTTGCCACGAAATTGGCTGGACAGAATTATTAGCGGAACTGAGTGTTGGTTTTGTATTCAGCCTGTCTTATCTGTTTTGGCCCTTTGGTTTTGGTGTCAACCCACTAGAGGTGGTTCTGTTTGGAGTCTTTATCGTCTGGCTACTTTGCCTAGTGGTTTTGTTTATCTACGATTTCAAATGGATGGAATTACCAAGTAAGGTACTTTATTTGGCCATAGCTGTTTCGGTGGTCTTTGCTATTGGCCGGGCACTAATTTATGGTTTTGACAATGGAGCGATTTGGAATTATATCTTCGCTATTGTAATCTTGTCTGGTCTGTATTGGCTGATATCGACTCTGTCTAAAGAGCGAGCGGTGGGATCGGGCGACGCTTACATTGGCTTGACCCTGGCTTTGGTGCTAGGTGATTGGAAATTGGCTGCCCTGGCGTTATTTTTAGCCAACGCTATCGGAACCATTTTAGTCGTACCGAGTCTGGTCTTTAATAAAAAAACACTATCAAGTCGCTTGCCACTTGGTCCGCTACTCATTATCGCTGGCGTGATTTCATTCTTTTGGGGTAACAGTATATTAACTCAGTTAGGTATTTTCTAAAACGATTATGCTATAATTAAAGCATCTGAACTCATAAGCTTCAGTTAGAGATTATTTAAGTCTATGATACTAGCATCAAACAAAAAATCAGGTTTTAC
>CAZRIZ010000002.1:0-47258 GCA_964600285.1 uncultured Candidatus Saccharibacteria bacterium | reverse complement strand
TAGCATTCTGGAGCCACGACCGAGGCTTGAACTCGGGACCTCATCCTTACCATGGATGCGCTCTACCAGCTGAGCTATCGCGGCACTGACAGCAATTATAACAAAAGTTCGTCCCAACGGCAAACCCTTAAGACCAAAGCAAAGACACACTGTAGGGACGCATTAGTTGACTAAACGCGTATTTTCTGCTATAATTAAAGGATAGAGGTAATTATGTTAAAAGATTTTGCAAAAGCGTTTCGGACTTGGCGTGACAACGCTAGTCGTTTTAAGATGCTACAATCTAGCTATCTGGTAATCGGCATCGTCTCTCTAGTCGTAGCTGGACTTATTAGTTTACTAAATCAATCAGTCGGGCAAGCCATACTAGCTGTTAGCGGAGTTAGCTTCCTGACGCTCATCGTCAATGCGACACTTAGTTCGTTTCTGCCAACAGCAGACCCTAAAGACACTAAGGCGAATAAGAATAAATAGTTGAATAATCAGCAAAATCTGCTAGAATTAACAAAGATAAAGCAAAAAAGGATATTTTTTAATGGCAAAAACTAACTCTAAGCGCAAACTGGTTGGTTTGGTGAGTGAAGAAAGTGGCGAACGCACTTACTACACTAAGAAAAACACCATGAACACAACTGGAAAACTCAGCCTTCGCAAATACGATCCAGTTCTGAGAAAACACGTTGTCTTCACCGAAACCAAGAAGAATCTTGGCCGAAACGAAGTCAAAGAAAAGAAGCGCTAATCAAATCACAATCACACAGAAATCCCCGCTACAAAACGGGGATTTTAGATTATTAATAGCCCAGCAGCATTACAACAAAACCTCGTATTTCTACACAAAAACTCCAAAAATATAAACTTTTGTGAAGAATCGTTTGCGTCGTAAACTAGGGGAGAATAAGGTATAATAACCACATGAATAAGGCGATAGTATTCTTTGAGAAGTTTTTTGATATAGCGAGGTAGAAATGGCAAGAAAAAAACGACAAAAACCACAACCACCACAACCGCCCATCACCGACGAAGAGCTTATCACGGTGATTTTACCAATAATAAATCAAGGATAACACAATGAAAAAGCTAAAAGTTTCTATTCAAGACGAAAACACGCTGGTGTTACAAGAAGACGGCACAAAAGGCGATTTGATTGATCTGCGATCGATTCATGAGACAGATATTGATAAATCGACGATCGAGAGCGTGGTCGGATCAATTAAGAGAGATAAATTTGACGAAGAGTTGGCTAAAGCAATGGCGGCAAAAGAGCGTGAATATACCTTGCAACTGCAACTCAAAGAAAAAGAGCTAGGCGACCGCAACAAAGATACGCTGGTTGATAAGGACGCAACGATTGCCGACTTGCGCGCCAAGCTAGAAGCAGCAGATAACAAGAAAGAGCTAGCGGTGGCGACAGCGGTTGGTGAGATTAAAAACGAGCTAACCAAGGCTACGACTGAGCTAGCCAACAAAGATACTGAGAAAAAAGCCTCCGAAGCGTCCATGAAAGAGCGCTACGAGAATCAGCTAAAAGACGCTCACGACGCACTAGAGCGCATGAAAGATATGAAGTCCAAGCTGTCGGTCAAGCTGGTGGGTGAAAATCTAGAACAGCACTGCCAAAACGAATTCAACGCCGTGCGCGCTGGACAATTTCCATTTGCGTATTTCGAAAAAGACAACGAAGCCATCAAAGAAGACGGCGAGACAAAAGGCACAAAGGGCGACTTTATTTATCGCGATTACGAATCTCAGGGCGGTGCCGAAATCATCTCAATTATGTTCGAAATGAAAGACGAACAAGATGTATCGGAAAACAAGCGTAGCGTCGAAAGCCACTTAGACAAGCTGGATAAAGATCGCAAGAAAAAGGGACTGGAATACGCCGTGCTAGTAACGCTATTAGAGTCTGAAAATGATTTATACAACCGTGGCATCGTCGATTTGTCATACAAATACGACAAGATGTATGTGATTCGTCCGCAGTTCTTTTTGCCATTGATTTCTCTGCTAAAAAATATGAGCCTCAGATCGGCCGAAGATAAACGACAGCTCATTGTGGCACGAAATAGTAATGTCGACATCGAAAACTTTGTAGATAATATGGACTCCTGGAAAACCAGCTGGGCGAAAACGATGAAAAACGCTGGGGCTAAACACTCGGAGGGGATTGAGCAAATTAACAAAGCTATTAAGGATTTAGAGAGGGCCCGCGACGCACTAATGATGTCTGATAGACATCTGCTGACGGCCGAGAACAAGATGGACGAATTAACTATCAAGCGTCTGACGAAAAATGCGCCAAGTGTAGCGACAAGGTTTGAAGAGCTAAACAGGGGTAAATAAAACCTAATCGTAACGCATTAGATGTGGCTTACGACGGCGATGAGGGTTATCGCACTGATAGCGCTCGGACACGTACCGACACTTCTGTACGTGGCCTAGGGCTCGCTATCGCCAAACAACTAGCCGACCATCATGGCTATATCATTTCCTGTAACAGCAAAGTTGGTAAAGGCTCGACCTTTACGGTGAGCTTGAGGTAATATCAACCGCAATCAGGAGACTAAAACAGTCCTGTGATTTTACCAGTGGCGTCAATATCCATTTGGCAAGCAGCGGGGATTTTTGGTAGTCCTGGCATGGTAAGAACCGAGCCAGATATTGCCACGACAAAACCAGCACCAGTCGACAGGCGCAATTCACGAATGTGAAAATCAAAATCTTTTGGCGCACCGAGGCGAGTTTCGTCATCAGAGAAAGAATATTGGGTCTTAGCGATGCAAACTAACAAATTGCCAAATCCGTGAGCCTTGAGCTCATCTAGCTGAGACTTAGCTTCAGGACTAAACACAACTGCCTTTGCGCCGTAAATCTTGGTTGCGATGGTTTCAATTTTTTGCTCAATCGGCAAATCAGCTTTGTAGAGTAATGAAAAGTTATTATCTCCAGCTTCAATCTGCTTTATAACTTTATCAGCCAAATCAAGCCCGCCTTTAGAGCCGTCACGAAAGACTTTTGAGACTGCCATGTCCACATCAAGACTGGATACTAACTCCCTAATTAGATTAATCTCCACTTCTGTATCAGTGGGGAAGTAGTTCAGCGCCACGACTGGGTTAATTCCAAATTGACGAACGTTGGCAATATGACGCGCTAGGTTGCCAAAGCCTATTTTAATTGCTTTAGTGTTTTCTTCGGACAAATTATCATAAGCGACGCCTCCGTGTAGCTTTAGGGCTCGAATGGTTGCCACAACGACTACCGCGCTCGGAGTCAACTCACCCAAACGGCACTTCAAGTCAAAGAATTTCTCAGCACCGAGATCTGCACCAAAGCCAGCTTCAGTGACAACATAATCCGCCAACTCTAAACTTAACTTTGTCGCTATTAGACTATTGCAACCATGAGCAATGTTAGCAAACGGACCACCATGAATTAGGGTAGGGGCGCCCTCAAGAGTCTGAACTAAGTTTGGTTTTATGGCGTCTTTCATCAACAGCGCCAACGCACCTTCGGCCTCCAAATCGTGTGCCGTTACCGGCTCACCCAACTCGTTATAAGCCACAACAACCTTAGCAACTCGAGATTTAAAGTCCATCAAATCACGCGACAGGCATAGTATTGCCATAATTTCAGAAGCCACCGTGATATCAAAGCCAGATTTGTGAGGAGTTCCGTTCTTACCACCTTGGGCGACCTCGATTTCTCGCAAAGCTCGATCGTTTAAATCAACTACTCGCTTCCAAACAATTCGCTTAGGGTCAATCTTTAACTCGTTACCCTGATAAATATGGTTATCTATCATAGCCGACAGCAAATCATGCGCCACCGTAATAGCGTGAATATCTCCGGTAAAGTGCAAATTAATATCTTCCATTGGCACAACCTGTGCGTAACCACCACCGCAAGCGCCACCTTTCATACCAAATGATGGCCCAAGTGAAGGTTCGCGCAACGCCAAAATAGTTTTCTTACCACGACGCGTTAAAGCGTCAGCTAGACCAACACTAGTGGTTGTTTTACCTTCACCAGCTTTGGTGGGACTCATCGCTGTAACTAAAATCAGCTTTCCAGTCTTGTTTGTTTTTTGATAACTTGTAATTTTGGCTTTATATTTACCATAAACCTCTAGGTTGTCCGTCAATAAGCCAATTTTTGTAGCCACTTGGTCAATTGGTAACATCCGCGCTTCTTGAGCAATTTCAATATCAGTTTTCATTCGTCTCCTTATTTTTAATTTTTGAAGTAGAAGTGATTGCTAAAGTTAAATCATATTAAGCCTTATTATACAATAATTTATCTGCTTTAGTCGTAGCAGATGAAAAAAATAGCGTTATATGGTAGAATAATTTTTTATAGGGGCATAGTACAACGGCTAGTATGAGGGTCTCCAAAACCCTAGATCAAGGTTCGATTCCTTGTGCCCCTGCCAGATAAATATTAGTCAAGCTCGAATTAAAATAGATAGATTTGGTATGAAAATAGAAAAAGAGATAACAGTAAAAGTTAATTGTAATTATGACAAATTACATAAAGACCTATTAAAACAGGGCTTTAATATTGTAGAACAATATGATTTGAACGATATTTACATGCTAAGAAATGATATTGATATTTTTAGTATGAACATATTAGACTTGTTAAAACAATGTATCTTAGTTAGAGATATTGTAGGCATTACAAAGAAACTGGTTTATAAATACAAAAAATACGATACGGATGGCAGGATATTAGAACAAGGCAAAACTGAATGTGAGATAACCAACATAGATAACGCCGTTGAGTTCATGAGAAAATTAAATTATAAAGAACTAATAAAAATATACGATAAATGTATTGTTTATACAGATAATAAAATACAAATAGCAGTACAGTTGGTTAATAATAAATATATATTTATAGAGATGGAAGACACATCAGACCACGTTAATACAACTTTTAATAGTATTGAAGAAATGATAAGCGCTTTTGAAAGTTATGATATTGACTATGACAAAACCAGTTATTTTGTTAAGAAGGCTGAGTTGGTTTTTAACGATAACTACATAGATAAGTAAGTAAAAATATAAAAAATTTGAAATCCCGAATACTCTCAGATTAAGCTACACGCCAAGCTAAAAGATTACTCATTCGACAGTCCTGCTGTCAGTAAAGAGCTACAAAAAAGCCTTTAGTATTGCTCGGATAGTCACATCCCTAATCGCATGGGCGGTCATGAGCGGAACAACACTAATGTTCGGATTTAGATCCCTTAGCGCAGTGAAGTTCGTCGGCACGAGCAATGGATCTAGCAGACCATAAATGATAGTTGTCGGTACAGTACTTCTAACTAATCTCTTGCCTGCTTGCTGGTGAATAATCCCTGACCGTAGCGTGCCGGTCACGCCAACAAAATTTTCTTTGTTAAACTTAACTTTCGAAAAGCCCATGAGCTGCAGCTTATCTACCAGCTCGTAGCCATACATTAGGATATCTGGCTGTTCCAGTAGTTGCTTGTATAAGTCTCTAAGCATTTCCTCCTGACGATACCGGTCCTTTTTGTCTTTCGATTCGTCACGATATATCGGCGGAGACACCAAAATTATTTGCGTAACAATACCTTTATAGCCACGAGCAAACTCTGAAGCCACTAAGCCCCCAAACGAGTGCCCAATCAGCACCACCGGACCAGACATACCCGTTTTTACGTATGTCGCTAACAGGTTCTGCGCCTGCCTTGGTGCACTATAGACATCGTCGTCGCCATCAGGGTGTCTAGAATCACCATGACCCAGCAAGTCAACCACAAAGTAATTAGCGTCTTTAGGTAGCTTTTTTAACAATGGCTTCCAAAGATCGCCCGTATCAGCTAGCCCGTGAATTAATACATAGGTAGTGCCGAACACGTTTTGCAGTCGCTCATGTCTGACCGACAGCGTATAGGGTAGCCGCAACCAATGGTGAATAATTCTATCGCCAATCTTCATAGGATACAGTATATCAGTAATCTAGCCTTGCTTCACCCATGCACATAGGTTGTTAATAAAATTAAAAAAGATGGTATAATTATACTCAATATACTAATCAGGTTAATCAAATAAATTTATGAATAATCAACCAGCGAAGACTCTATTTATCAATCAGCCATACTTAATTTTACTAATAGGCATACCAGGTAGTGGCAAGACTTTCTTCGCAGAAAAATTCGCCAAGGCTTTTAATACGCCTTTTATCAACCTAAACGATTTAAGGTTTGACTTGTTTGCCGCGCCAGAATTTACAAAAGACGAAGAATCTCACTTAGAAACCATCGGCCGATCGATTTTACCAGAACTGATGCGCTCACGTCGCGCCATCATGATTGAAGGCGGACTAGAGGCCAGAAGCGACCGCATGGCCTATCGCCAAATTGCTAAACAAAATAATTACGAGGTCGTAACGGTTTGGGTACAAAATACCGAGCCAACTGCGCTCTATCGTTCGACCAGGAACGTCAAGGCCTCACCTCGTAAATACTTACTGACCACCGAACAATTCAATACCATGACCAAGCGCTTTACCACGCCAAATCTACGCGAGAATCCAGTTGTAATCAGTGGAAACCACACATTTTCAACACAAGCCAAGAGTTTATTAAGACGCCTATCATGCCAAGACGGTAATCTAGTGGCGCCACGACCAATTTTGCCGAACAAGAATGTCAAAATCAAAAAATTCATCTAGTTTAGACGATTCTGAATTTGGATTAATAAAAATAACTCGGTCTTACGCCTCGAGAAGACTTAGCATTAGACTTGATGCCTCAGGCAACCTGAAGGTAACCGCACCATATCTTGTGCGCGATAAGCAGATAACGAGCTTTTTAGAAGACAACCGCAACGCTATTAGAAAATCTCTAGTTAATCGCCCAAACAAGACAGTTTATAAAGAAGGTCATGTGATTGGAAAAAATCACCTGCTTAAGATTGAGATAGGTGAACCAGGTAACGTTACCGTAAGACCCAACTACTTGGTGGTAAGGTTACCCGACGCGTCACTAATTACGGACGACAATATACAAAGCCTTATTCGACAAAAAATCTCTAAAGTACTACGCCAACAAGCCAAAAATTATCTACCCGAAAGATTGACCTACCTAGCCAAGAAGCACGATTTCGTCTGCAGTAATATACGGCTGTCCCACGCCACAACACGGTGGGGAAGTTGCTCTAGCCGCTCAACAATCTCGTTAAATATATCACTCATGACGTTACCAAACGAGTTAATCGATTATGTTATTATCCACGAACTCTGCCACACTAGGCATATGAATCACTCACGCGCCTTTTGGCAAGAAGTTTCTAAAATAATGCCAGATTATAAACTAAAAGAGAAGAGCTTGAAACGATATTCAGCCATAATTTAGTGTATAATCATAAGTATTATGGTGGGATCAAAAAATGGGCTTAAAAGATTAGTTGACGCAGGCTATCAGCCAGACCAATCGTTTGAAATTCTAATCAATAACATGTCCGATGGCGTTATTCTGATAGACCATCGTGGCATTGTTACGATGTATAACGCGTCCACTCTGCAACTCCTAGACACTAACCAAACATTGACCGGTAAGCTACTTAGTCAAGTGATTGAGGTCGTTGACGAAAATGACGAGACTATAGATTTACTAAAAAAAGTATTAAAGACCGACCGCGCTACCGTCTGGGACACTTATTCACTACCTTACGATAAAGCAGACAAAATACGCTTGGAAATAAACGTTGCGCCGATCAAAGACAGTCAAACAGCCGAAGCTACCATAAAAACGCTGGGTTATATTATCATGTTGCGCGATGTCACTAGACTTAAAAATCTAGAAGAGGAGCGCGATGAATTTATAAGCGTTGTGAGTCACGAGCTAAGGACTCCAATCACAGTGGCAGAAGGAACGCTATCAAACTTAGATGTGCTGATTGAGCGTGAAGCTGACGTTACGGCAATCAAACAGTTCGCCGACATGGCCCACGAGCAAGTTCTCATTTTGGCCAACATGGTCAATGATTTATCTTCGTTGGCGCGCGCTGAACGACAATCTGCTTCAAATCTGGAGCCAGTTGAAATTGAGCCAATGATAAACTCAATTTATCAAAAATATTCTAGGATCGCTGAAGACCATAAGCTAAAATTTGACCTAGATATTCGAATAACCGATAAAATTATCACAACCAATCGGCTTTATCTAGAGGAGATTCTGCAAAACCTTATCAGCAATGCTATTAAATACACAAAAGAGGGTAGTGTTACTCTCCACGTAGAGCAAACTGGGAAACAAATTGAATTCGCCGTAACCGACACGGGTATCGGCATCCCAAAAGCAGACAGGGTTAATATCTTCAAAAAGTTTTTCCGTGTCGAAGATTACCGCACTAGAGAAACCAGTGGGACTGGGCTAGGGCTGTATGTCTGTCAGAAGCTAGCTGGAAAACTCGGCACAAAAATAGAACTTATTAGTCGTTTAAATTTTGGTTCAACTTTTAGTTTTACGCTAAAAATTGATTAGTCAATATGATCGGTCAAGCTACGTCCCTTCCAGACCAAGCTGTGGGACTGGTGACGAATGAAGCTAGCTACTAAACAACACAAGTCTTGGATAACCATGAAAGGCCAGACAAAGAAAGCGAGAAGGCTACTCTTACGCCACGCCGAGAAAGCGAATATCGTATAGGAAAGGTTGAGAAGAAGGGCTGACGCGATTAACAAACCATCTACAAAACTAAAGCTCTTGGTAAGATAGCTAACTAGAATTGTCGCCCAAAGTAGGATAGACATCAAGAGAATCCCCAACATACTAAATCCAGATCGGACATTGACTGGCCAAAAAGTTCTAATCGCCGTATCGATCTGCGATGACCAACGCTTTTCGTAGCTAAAACCTAGTTTTTCATCTGAAACTATAAACTCATAGGAATTTTTCTTAGCAAAATCCGCCGACATACGCGCCTCTGGTATGATGACAGATTTATACTTTTCAAAGCCACCATTTTCGATCAGTGCCTGACGACGCACCAACCACGAGGCCGTAGTGTGAGCGGGATGCTTTGGGCTACTAAAAATAATTGTCCAAAAATACCGCATCGGAGCTAAAAAGGTACTTAACCTTTGACCATCAAGGCGAACTGGCATAACGCCAATCATATCAAGTTTACGACGCTCGGCATGTGCTATTAAGCGAGAAATCGAATCTGGTTTTATATCAGTATCAGCGCTCAAGAACAAAATATATTGTCCACTAGCTTGCTTCATCATTTGATCGTTAGCCTTATTTTTGCCAATCCAACCCTCTGGTAGAGTTTCGCCCTTTACAAACCTAACTCCATCACGAGCAAAAATTTTGACAATTTCTGGGGTGTTGTCGACTGAGTCATCATCCAAGACTATGACTTCCATTTTTGTATAATTACTCGCTAGAACTCGCTCTAAACAGTCGCGAATCGCATGGTTTTCGTTACGGACCGGGATACAAACTGTTACGGTCGGCGACTCATCAGTTGTTAGATAGCGCACATCGAAATCGCGGGCTCGAAAACGTTTGAGGTTTAATAATAGCTGAATTAGAACGGCTAAAGAGGCAGGTAAGCAAATTAGCAAGATAACGATTTTAATAATATCTATAGTTTCCATACTATAAATATTATATATCATTTGACAGCCAGACTAAAATAAACTACAATGAACTTGACAATCTGCTAAAACAACTATAGGCAGATTTTTAATTGAGGAGATTTAGGTGAGTAAGCAAGCCAAGACCAAGGTTACGCGCATAAAAGCGGACGACAAAAAAACGCCCCCAAAAAGCGCCAAGGTTAAGACCACTAAGATAAAAAATGAAGAAGAGCCAAAGACTGTAGCTAAGAAGATCACGTCAGAAGCTAAGATTAAAAAAGAGGCTAAAAAAGAACCTAAAAAGGTTCGGCGAAATCCGATTTCCCGATTTTTCGCCTATATCAGGGATTCATTCAGAGAAATTAAACTAGTCAAGTGGCCCAACCGTAAAGAGTCATGGAGTATGACACTAGCTGTAATTATATATAGTTTAATAATTATCGCTGTAGTCGTATTACTCGACAATCTCTATTCATGGTTATTTAAGTTGGTCGTTAAGTAAAGGAAATTATGAAAAAACAAAATCGCTATGATTCAACTCGTCAATGGTACGCCGTCCACACTTATTCTGGACACGAGGAAAAAGTTGCTAGTAGTCTAAAAACTCGTCTAAAAAATGACGAAGCAGCCGCCAAACTAATCTTTGACGCTGTTGTGCCAAAAGAAAAAACTATTGAAATTAAAAACGGTAAACGCAAAATCATCGACAAGAAAATCTTTCAAGGCTACGTACTGGTAGAGATGAATTTGACTGATGAATCTTGGTTTGTAGTACGCAACACTCCTGGCGTAACTGGTTTCGTGGGTACAACCACCACTCCGACTCCTGTTTCTAAAAACGAAATGGACAAAATCAAGAAGCGCATGGGCGTAGAAGACCCAGTTCACGAAATTGATTACAAAATCGGTGAAGTCGTCGGTATTATCGATGGACCATTCAAAGGTTTTGACGGCGCCGTTGCGGAAATCGACCAGCAAAAAGGTAAACTCAAAGTCTTGGTTAGTATGTTTGGTCGTGAGACGCCCGTTGAACTCGACGCCTTGCAGGTTAAGAAAAATTAAAGTATAATAATAACGTTACGCACTCGGTAAACGAGTAAAGGAAATAAAGTTAAATGGCAAAACAAGTTATTGGGAATCTAAAATTACGCATTCCTGCCGGCCGCGCTACGGCTGGACCTCCAGTTGGCTCAACTTTGGGTCAATGGGGGCTTAATATGATGGATTTTATCAATCCGTTCAACGAAAAGACTAAAGACCTCATGGGCAAAGATGTTATTGTCCACCTTCAAGTTTTTGATGATCGAACTTTTGACTGGGTTTGCCTAGGCCAGCCGGTCGATGATTTGATTCGCGAAAAAGCTGGTATTAAAAAAGGTAGTGGCACACCACACACCGAAAAAGTCGGTAAGATTACTAAAGCTCAACTAAAAGAGATTGCTGAAATTAAAAAATCTCAGCTAAATGCCATCAACGAGGCCGGTGCGATGAAAATTATCGCTGGCACAGCTCGCTCAATGGGTGTTGAAGTAGTCGAATAGAAATCGAGTTCAAGAACAAAGTTACCTCCGCGTGGGGTAATTTTTGTTTAAGAAGCGCCTGCTAGCAAGCTTGCTTTATCTATTTTTTATGATAGAATTATGTAGTTAAATAATTTGTTGGGACCGTTTTGTAAACGGGCTTGTACCACAGAAAGGAAATCTTATGACCATGAAAAAAGGTGAGCTCTTGGATTTAGCCAAGACCATGAAACTCGATGTTAGTGAAAAGAACACTATCGTTGAGATAAACCAAGCTATCAAAGCCGCAAAAGAGGCTGCTGAAAAAGCCAGTAAAGATGTTATATCAAAGCGCGAGGCTAGCGTAGCCAAAGCCGGTAAGCGCAGCGAAAAATCCCTAAAAGAATCAGAAGAAAAAGCTGAAAAGGAAGCTCGTAAAGAAGCGGGGGACACTTCAGCTCAAGATGGCGCTGAAGCTAATGTAAAGAAAGGACCAGCTCCAAAAGTTCGTCCAAAGACAGAGCGACGAGGCAGAAGGTATCAAGAAGCCGTGAAGCTAATTGACAAAACTAAGCTTTACTCAATAACCGACGCGATAGAATTAATAACAAAGACCAACACGTCTAAAGCGGACTCTACGGCTGAAATGCACGTTCGATTGAACGTCGACCCAAGACAAGCCGACCAAAATATTCGCGCAACTGTAAAGTTGCCACACGGAACTGGCAAGAAGGTTCGCGTGGCCGTATTTGCTCCTGAAGATCGTTTGACCGAGGCTAAAAATGCCGGAGCCGACATCACAGGCGCTGATGAGTTCTTAAAACAATTAGAAAAGGGCAACTTAGATTTTGATGTGTTAATTACAACACCTCAACTTATGCCAAAACTAGGCAAATACGCTCGTTCACTTGGACCAAAAGGCTTAATGCCAAACCCAAAGAGCGGTACCGTCACCACCGATATTGCCAAATCTGTTTCGGAAGCGAAAGCTGGGCGAGTTGAATATCGCGTTGACAAACAAGCTATCGTCCACGTTGGTTTTGGTAAGGTTTCGTTTGGAAAGGACAAGCTATTAGAAAACGCTGAAGCGTTCTTGTCCGATCTAAATAACCAAAAACCAGCTAGCGTTAAAGGCGTTTACGTTAAATCAGTTTTTGTGACGACTTCACACGGACCAAGCGTCAAAGTTCAAGCCTAAAGCCAAAATTAGACTAAGTATAAAAAAAGAGACGAGCGTACAGCTCGTCTCTTTTTTGTATAAACACATCCAAGATGTTCAGTAATTTAGTCCATAAAACGATAAGCCCCTTTACAAAAAAGATTTCCCTGGTAAAATAGTAAGTGCATTACCCAAAGACAGTAGCGGTTGGTAAACAACTTAATAAGCTACCGAGGATATATCTTATATTAGTCTTTGGCGTGAGCCAGAGATTTTTTAATCCTAGAGGTAAGCTACTTTAACAATCCGGATGACAAAACAAACTAAAGAAAGGATTTTTTATGGCAATTACTCGCGATAAAAAACAAGCTTTGGTTGAAGAATTAGGTCAATTAATTACTGACGCCAAGGCCGCCGCTGCTGCAACCTATACAGGACTAACCGTCAAGGACTTACAAGCTTTTCGCCAAGTAGCCCGTGAAAACGGACTTATTGTCAAAGTTGTAAAGAACCGACTAGTCAAGGTTGCTTTAAAAACTGATAAGCGTTTCACCGACAGCGACCTAGCCGACTTCAAAGGTCAGCTAATCTACGTGTTCTCAAACGAAGACGAGGTCCTACCAGCCCAAATTTTGGCAAAATTTGCCAAAGAACACCAAGGCGTGACTTTGGTGGCTGGCTTCGCCAGCGATGGCTCGGTGCAAAACCAATCAATCGTGACAGCTCTAGCCAGTCTACCAACCAAAGACCAAATCAAAGGTCAGTTGGTTGGCGTGTTGGCAGCACCACTACGCAATATAATGCTAGTGATGAATGGCGCACAGGCTGGATTTGCTCGCGTTTTAGCACAAAAAGCTGAACAAAATTAATCTATTTCAAAACCAAATTTACAAAACTAACTTAAGAAAAGAGGAATATGGCTGAAGAAATTAAACTATCAGCTGCTCAACAAAAAATTGTTGACGAGTTGAACAAACTAAGCGCTTTGGAATTAAGCCAAATCGTAAAACATCTAGAAGAAGAGTGGGGCGTATCTGCTGCCGCTCCAGCTGCTGTTGTAGCTGCTGCTCCAGCTGAGGGTGGTGCCGCTGCCGCTGAAGAAAAAACTGAGTTTACCGTAACGTTGAAAGACGCTGGTGCTCAAAAAGTCGCCGTGATCAAGGCTGTTAAGGAAGTTACCGGCCTAGGACTAGGCGAAGCTAAAGCTTTAGTTGACGGCGCTCCAAGTGCTATCAAGGAAAAAGTCTCAAAGGACGAAGCTGAAGAAGCCAAGAAAACCCTTGAGGGTGCTGGCGCTGTTGTCAGTATTGACTAATTAAACTAGAATCCGGAAAAGTTAAGCTATTTTCCGCCCGAAAGGGCGGATTTTAGTTGTGCCGCCAGCCATTCTACCAATTAAAAAATAAAAATCAACTGTAAAAATTACAACGTTTTTGCCTGTCAGTCTGTAGAATCTGTGGAAATTAAAGAAAAGCTGTAAATAAAAATACTTGATAGTTTGACAAACCCTAAATAATCGCTTACAATTGAAATTAAATTAAATTAAATTAAAAACAGACAAGGAACTGCGAGCATGTCTGAATTACCAGAGAAACAAGTCAAAAGATTAAAGGCGCTTATTACTGAAGCCGAAACAAATCTAGCAGCTGCAAAAGAGCTGTTAATTAGTGTTTTGGGAGATGATGGCGAGACTGTTTCAGTCAAAGAAGCAGCGCAAGATTTAACCGGCAAAGTAATGGAGGGTGTATTTGACGGTGAGGCCATGATTGGCCCAGACGGGAAAACTTATCCTGTACCAGCAAACTACGCTAGTAAATCAAAGTTAGTCGAGGGAGACATCTTAAAACTTACCATTGCCGATGACGGTAGGTTTGTTTATAAGCAAATTGGACCGATTGAGCGCAAACAAGTTATCGGAACCTTAATAAATGAAGACGGTATGTATTACGTCGAGGTTAGCGGCAAAGAATATCGTATTTTACTAGCCAGCGTGACATATTTCCGCCTAACTGTTGGTGACCAAGTGACCGTTATTATTCCAGCCGACAACGAAGACGCAACCTGGGCAGCGGTTGAAGCCTCTCTCTAGGAATTGTTTTATAATTTAACACTGGAGCTATTTTGTCAAAAAAGTTATTGACCCAAGTTGGTTTTGAAAAAGAATCAAAACAGCCTTTTATTCGCTTCTCTGACTCAGACGAGGTCAGGCTACGCCAATTAGACTTCGGCGAGGAACTATCACTTAAGTTTAACACGTCCGACAGACATTGCATTGGTTGGTTTAATCCAAATACGGGCGAGAACCATGTTTGTCCGACCAAAAGTCGTGTTGAAGCGAAGTATGAACAGTGCAAAGAATGCATGATTAAGACTGGCTTCAACCCATCTTTTTACAACATCGATGCCATTTCTGCCAATCAAGCCGAATATAACACCCACCCACATATTTTGTACTTGGCTTATTTTTCACCTGACGATATTAAGATCGGTATTTCACACGCTGGACGTAACTTATCCCGACTACTAGAGCAGGGGGCAAGACTAGCTTTTGTTTTGGATACTTTTCCGTCAGCCAACATCGCTAGACACTACGAAGCGCAAATCAGCAAATTGGATGGGATTCTTGATAACGTTAAATTAAGCCGTAAAATTGAGCTCCTAAAGTATAGTTTTGATGAAAAACTAGCTGAAGAACAACTGAGTGCTAAAAAAGATTTTATAGAAGAGCGCCTACAAACAAAATTCGCCAAGGCCGAACTAATAAGGACTAACCACTTTTTCTTTGCTCAAGACTTCCAGCAAGACCGATTGCGTGAAGTTATTGATTTAGAAGAAAAAGCTCAAATTAGTGGAAAGTTTGTTGGCATGATCGGACAAATCATTTTGTGCGAAAAGAACGATGATCTGTTGTCACTGCCCTTAAAAAAGCTGGTCGGCTATCAATTTGACGACACCAAAACTGACGAAGAAATTGAATTGCCTAGTACTCAGTTCAGTCTGTTCTAAATCGTCCTTAAGAATGCTATAATAAAGAGTAGTTATGCCTGCGCTTTATCGAAAATATCGCTCGGAATCATTTGCCGAAGTGATTGGCCAGCCACAAGTTACTGAAGTCCTGGAAGCTAGTTTGAAGAAGGGAAGAACTACTCACGGCTATCTATTTATCGGTCCGCACGGTGTTGGAAAAACCAGTGTGGCCCGAATTTTAGCATTTGCTCTTATTAATGAGCCGTATGCAACCGAGAAAAAGCATATTGATATTATTGAAATTGATGCCGCCTCTAACACCGGCGTAGATAATATTCGCGACCTGATTGATAAATCACAAATTGCTCCGAGTTTAGCCGAGAAAAAAATCTACATTATCGATGAAGTCCACATGCTATCAAAGTCAGCTTTTAATGCTCTCCTCAAGCTACTAGAAGAACCGCCGAAGCACGTCGTTTTTATCTTGGCGACCACCGAAGAAAACAAGGTTCCTTCCACCATAGCCAGTCGTATGCAGAAATTTGTATTTCGCAAGATACCGATTAATTTGGTCACCGAACAATTAAAAAAAGTTGCTAAAAAAGAGAAAATTAAAGTCGGTGCAGAGACAATCACAGCAATCGCGGAATTCTCAAATGGCAGTATGCGTGATGCGATCAGCTTATTTGATCAAATGTCTAGCCTAGCTAACGAAGACGGGCTGAACGAAGCGGCTGTGCGCAGTATTTTGGGACTAGCAAGCAAGGAAGTCTTAAATGACATTCTAATAGCGTATCAAACAGGTGAGTTTGGGCTAATCTCACAGAAATTGGCTGAGCTGAAGAAGCAGAATCTATCTGCTAGCGATATTGCTTCACAGTTGGCCTATAGAGCGCAAGATTTACTAGGTGAGTCACCCGATCTAGTCAGCCTCATGCCAAAGCTAATCGATGTACAAAAATCCTCATTGCCAGATATAAGCCTGTCTGTAGCGCTTTTTCCCGAAAATAGCATAGTACCTAATGCCGCTACTAAGAAGCGGCCCACCAGTCAAAGAGCTAAAACAAAACCTACTGAGCAATCTGTGGCAGAAGATCCGACCGGAACCGAACCTAAACCCACAACAACCTCTAGCGAATTTGACTGGGACAAACTAGTGGAGTTAATTACTGGAAATGCTGCTAGTAAGCCAATTTCCGGTTACATTAGAAGCGCAAGCTATAAACTAGAGGGCGACAAGCTGACTATAAAGCTAAAGAACTCGTTTGAACAAAAGACTTTGAGCGCACCAGGACGCTTCAACAGTATACAGCAAGCACTTTCACAACTCGGACGAGACGATTTAGTGGTTAATCTAGTTGTAAATGAAACTGTCCGCAAGGCTAACAAAAAGACGTCCGATATTATACAATTTATGGGTGGAGGAGAAGAGATAAATCTTAATGGAAAAATCTGACGCGAGTGGACGCATTCAACCGCAAAACATTGATGCCGAAAAAAGCATCCTCGGTGCAATTTTAATTAGTGAGGACGTTTTAGGAGACGCCGCCGAAAAACTAAAGCCAGATGATTTCTATGATGACAGGCATGGCTTAATTTTTGACGCCGCGCTCAAACTTTACGAAAAACACACTCCAGTCGATTTACTAACCTTAACCGACCAATTAAAGAAAACAAAAAAATTAACTAAAGTTGGTGGATCGGTTTACATCGCCGAACTCACAAACTACGTACCAACCGCAGCACACTCTAACGCCTACGCCGACTTAGTTAATCAGTCAGCTATTAAACGACGTTTAATTCAAGCTGGTGGCGAGATTGCAGAATTAGGTTTTTCTGACAATTCACCAGTTGACGAAATATTAGAAAAAGCCGAACAAAAGTTATTTAATGTTTCATCGCAGAACACCAAGAAAGACCTTATCTCCATAGAAGATATTCTGAGCGACAGCTTTGACAGAATTGAAGCGTTGCATAAAAACAAGGGCGGGTTAAGAGGCACGCCAACTGGATATGCCGATTTAGATCGCATCACAGCGGGATTTCAGCCGTCAGACTTAGTCATTATCGCCGCTCGCCCAGCCATGGGTAAGACAACTTTGGTCACAAATTTGGCCTATAACGTTGCCACTATCTCTAAAAAGGCCGTTCTGTTCTTCAGCTTAGAGATGAGCAAAGAGCAGTTAGTCGACCGCATGCTGGCCGACGCCAGTGGGATTGATGCTTGGAAAATTCGGACTGGAAACTTAAATGATGAAGATTTCTCTAAAATATCTGAAGCTATGGGCACAATGGCTGAGGCCAAACTTATGATTGATGATACACCTGGACTGTCAGTTTTAGAAATGCGCACCAAGTCCAGACGTGTTGCTAGAAAAAACGACATCGGACTGGTGATTGTCGACTATCTACAACTTATGCAAGCCACTACAAGATCAAACGATGGCAATAGAGTTCAAGAGGTTAGTGAAATATCTCGTGGGCTAAAACTACTTGCCCGTGAGCTTAACGCTCCAGTCGTAGCCCTAAGTCAGTTGTCACGTTCAGTCGAGGCGAGACGACCACAAATTCCTCAACTAGCAGACCTACGCGAATCGGGATCCATCGAGCAAGATGCTGACATGGTGATGTTCATTTATCGCGAGGCGTATTATAATCCGGACACCGAGCGCAAAAACATGACCGACCTTATTATCGCCAAGCACCGCAATGGTCCAACTGGGAAAGTCGAGCTTTACTTTAACCCCGAGAGGTTGCGCTTTGAGTCAGCTGACGTAACTCGCGAATAAATTATGGCAAAGAAAAAGATTACCGATTATTTTTTATACAAAAAACGCTACCTAATAAGCACTGTAGGGTTAGTACTGCTATTAATAGCCATACTGCTAATTACAGGCCTATACGCACCGGGCGGTCTTGCCCAGACAGAAATTGATGCCACAGTAGAAAGCCACAAGCTTGGATTTGGCAACTTATTTGAACCAGAAAATATTGTAAATTTACCTTTTAAGTTGGCGCAAAAAATCAGTTTTGGTGTCTTTGGACTATCTAACTTATCAATCAAACTACCTTCACTTATGATCACAGCTGTCGCTGCAATCTGCCTGTTTATTCTTATTTCGACCTGGACAGATCGACGCAGCGCCATCCTGTCAACCACGATTATTCTAATTTCTGGACGCTGGCTATTTATAAGCCAGCTCGGAACTGGCCTAGCTACTTCCATTGGTTTGTCAATCATCTTAGTGACAGCGCTGGCTCACTTGTCAAATAGAGCCAACAACATTCATCAAGCTCATAAATATACAACATGGCAAAAAGCGACATTAGTTGGCTGGCTGTTAGTCATATTTGCTGTTACGGGATTATTATTTTATTTCAAGATGGGGTTATATTTAGTCTTTATAATCTCATTGACGATGTTGTTGCACCCGTTTGTTAGATTATCGCTCAAAAGACTAAACAAACTCATTGGCGTTCATTGGTATTTCGTTGGGATTTTCTTACTGGCCACCATACTGACCCCGCTGATAATCGGCATATTCAAAAATACAACCCTGATCGCAACACTGCTTAACGTTAACGCCTTTAACTTCAGAATCATAGACAACATTCAATTCTTTATCAAAGAATTTCTTGATTTCAGCACAGCACAAGATAGCCTGCTAGCTACGCCATGGTTTAATTTGAGCGCTATTGTATTGATAGTTATCGGAATATTTAGAGAAACGCGTACCAGCTATAAGCCTCGAAGCTCTATTATTCTCATGTGGCTAATATCTGCTCTAACGATTGGGCTTTTCTCAAAAGATGCCAGCTTAATAATTTTTGTGCCATTTGCGCTGTCACTTGCCATGGGGCTAGATTATGTTACTACCAGCTGGTATCGTATATTTCCACGAAATCCTGTAGCTCGCTTTGTCGGTTTAATACCAATCGTGGCGTTAATAGCCTCCTTGACGATCTACAATATTAGAGCATACACAGACACCTATCTTTATCAGCCCGGTCTAGCCGACTCTTTCAGCATAGATCTTAAGCTGATTAAGAACTACCTAAGAAGAAATCCTGACGAAGAGGTCGTGCTGATCTCGAGTTTGCAAAATAATGAAATCAAATTTTATGAAATATTAGCGCTCCAGAATGAGAACTTAACCGTAGCTAACAAATTCCAATCTGACCTAGAAAACAAACGTCAAATCGCTACCAACTTATCACGCGACCCACTAAACGATTCAGATATAAAAATGATCGTTACATCTCACATTAAAGACAACTCTGACCGTTTCTATGTCTACAAAAAACCCACCGACTAGGGTATAATTACCAGAAGAATATAAAGGAGAAGTTATGGCTTTTGATCAATTGAAGATGATTAATGATTTACGCAAGGTACAAAAAGAATTAGCTAATGAAATTGTAGAGGTCGAGGCGGGAGAAGGCGCTGTTTTGATTCAAATCAATGGTGAGCTGAAGGTTAAGAGTGTTAAAATCGACCCAGAAATGATTGATTTGGATAACATTAGTGACTTAGAGGAGTGGATTAGAATTGCTTTCCGTGACGGTATGCAAAAAGCTCAGGAAATAGCTACAGAAAGAATGAAGCCCTACATGGGCAACATGGGGCTTTAGGCCAAGTGCATTCAGTTATTCCGCAAGCACTTAGTCGCCTAATTGACGAGTTAAGTAATTTACCCGGCGTCGGCGTTCATACGGCCGAGCGTTACGCTTATTTCCTATTAAAATCGAACAAGAGTCTGACTGATGGCTTAACAAAGGCAATTGATGGCATCAAGACGGATGTTAAGTTCTGCCCAATAACCTTTGCTCTCATCAACAAAAATGACGACGTCTCGAGCCTCTATAGCGACCCGACTCGTGATAAACAGACCATTGCTTTAGTAGAAGAACCACTGGACATAGTTCCGATTGAGCGCACTAAGAAGTTCAACGGGACCTATCACGTTCTTGGCGGAGTGCTATCACCAATAGATGGCGTTGGCCCCGGCGATCTTCACATCAAAGAGCTAATCGAACGATTAAAAAAAGATGACGTCCAGGAACTAATAGTCGCCACTAATGCCAGTGTCGAGGGTGAATCAACCGCTCTTTACATCGAAAAGCAAATCGAAAATGCCGGGGTAGAGCTTAAGATCTCTCGCCTGGCACGTGGCATACCAGTTGGCGTAGATTTAGAATATACCGACCAAATCACACTCGGACAAGCGTTAGAAGGACGAAAGACAATAAATGAAAACTGATTTTACTAATTTATGGCAACTGGTTGAAAAAGCTAGCTCAATTATCATCATCCAAGCTGAGAACCCAGATATTGATTCTCTCGGAAGTTCGTTAGCCTTAGAAGATATTCTCACTCAGGTTGGGAAGAAAGTATCCATGTACTGCCCAGTAGACCTACCAAAATACATTCGCTATGTTGACGGGTGGGACAGGGTAACGAATCACTTTGATTACAAGGCCGAGCTTGGAATTATAGTCGACACAGCAAGCGACATTTTACTAAGCAAATTGTTATCAGACCCAGTTATAAGAAACTGGCTTGAGAGCAAGCCTAGCATTGCTATAGACCACCACTCCGAAACGGAATCTAGCTTGCCGTTTAAGAGCCACCTAATACTAAGAGATGCTGTAGCAACTGCGGAAGTTGTTTACGATATATCAAAAGCCTTAAATTTAAGCCTATCAGCAGACGCTGCTACTTATTTGGTGGCCGCTATCAACGGCGACACTTTAGGCTTAAGCACACCCAACGTTACAGCCAAGACTTTCCGTATGGTGGCAGATTTGGTTGACTCCGGTGCTAACCCAAGCGCAATTGAAGATGCGCGCCAAAGCTTAAATAAAAAGCCTGCTGGGATTCTGAGCTATAAAGGCGACTTAATAAAACGAATCGAGTACCATGCCGATGATCGCCTAGCGACCATTCACATTCCATTTGAAGATATCCAGAAATATTCCGACCTGTACAATCCTAGTGTACTGGTCCTCGAAGAGATGAGGCTCGTCGAAGGCGTAGAAGTTGCTGTAGCTTTCAAAACCTACCCCGACGGCAAGGTTACGGGCAAAATCCGTTCAAACAAACCAATAGCAAATACCTTGGCTGGCTATTTTGGCGGTGGTGGACACGCTTATGCGTCTGGTTTCAGAGTCTATGACGACTATGATAAGATTTTAATAGAAGTCATTGAACAAACCAGAAAGATTTTAGACGATGAGATTATTTAACACACTATCGCGCAAAACCGAGACACTAAAACCCCTAAATCCACCTACAGTCAAAATTTATACCTGTGGACCAACCGTCTACAGCGACGCACACATTGGCAACTGGTCGGCCTATATTTACTGGGACGTTTTAGTGCGGGCACTCACCTTGGATGGTTTTCAAGTTGACCGAATTATAAACTTAACCGACGTCGGCCATCTGGTCTCTGACGCCGACGAAGGCGAAGACAAATTAGCCAAGAAGGCAAGCCAAGAAAAAGTAACGGCTTGGGAAATCGCAAACCGCTACATAGCGTCCTTTGTGGACGGATATAGAGATTTGAACCTAGTTAAACCGAGGCAGTTCGCTCGCGCCACTGATTTTATAAACGAGCAACTTTCAATTGTGCGAAAACTAAAAAATCTAGGCTTAACGTATCAAATTGACGACGGCATCTACTTAGACACGAGTAAGATAGTAGACTACGGCAAATTAGCCCACATTGATATTGACGGGCTAAAGGCTGGCGCACGAGTAGAGTTTAATCAAGCCAAAAGAAACCCAACCGACTTTGCTTTATGGAAGTTCTCTAATAATTGCAAACGCGATATGGAGTGGGCGACGCCGAGCGACTTATTAGACCAAGACGGTGATAAAGACAGGATGGGGTTTCCTGGTTGGCATTTAGAGTGCAGTGCTATTATTTACGCTCTATTGGGTGAACAAATTGACATACATACTGGAGGAATCGATCACATACCGATTCACCACACTAATGAAATAGCCCAAATGGAGCCAATTACTCAAAAGCCAGTATCGCAAATCTGGCTGCACAACAACCACATGAAGGCAGATAACAACAAGATCTCCAAGAGCCTGGGCAATGGTTATTTGTTGTCCGACTTAGCCTTCCATGGCTTCACTCCGATGGATTTCAAACTATTGGTGTTACAAAGCCACTATCAGACAGAGAGCAACTTTAGTTTTAATAATCTAGAATCCGCCGCTAATCGCTTAAATAGATGGCGCAAGATGGCAAGCTTAAGACACCAGCTTTATCAAACTGGTTCTAGCCCAGATAAACTAAGCTTCTTAGCAACTAAAAAACACCTATTAGAATTGGCTAATGACAATTTAAACACGCCACAGGTTTTGTTTAGTATTGATGAAGCTTTCAGCAAATCTGAAGAGATTAGCCTAGAGCAAATAGACCGTGAGTCACTGGTTAAGTTATTAGAGTTTATAGACCAACTACTCGGACTTGATTTAGTCATTTCAACACCAGACATCACCGACGAACAAAAGAAGCTGATTAAGCAACGAGACTTTGCACGAGAAGCTAAAAACTACAAAGAGTCAGACAAGATTCGCGATGAGTTATTAAACCAAGGGATTGCGCTGGAAGATAAGTCCGGCCAGACGACTTGGTATCAATTATGATTTTGCTGCCATCGTTCAATAAAGTCTTCAAACAGAATCTTTAAACAGCCAGCTAGAGGAATGGCGATAACACCGCCAAGCAGGCCAGACATAAATGTTCCTATTGTAATAGAAATTAATATCAGTAGTAAACTTAAATCAACTCTTTTGGACTGAATAAATGGTCCGATAACGTTACCCTCAATTTGTTGATATATTAGGTAGTAGACGACAAAAATTAGAGCCGATTGCCACGAATAAAGCACCATAAACAAAGCTGTGATAATCATTCCAATAGTCGCTCCAAACATCGGAACAATAGCTCCTAGAAACAGCGTAAGACCAAACAAAGTAATCATGCCTTGTGGAATTGGAAATATGTAAGAAAGAATAAATATTACAAGACAGGCAACCAAGGAATTAATTAGCGCTACCATCATTTGACCACCGACGAAACCGACTATGACAGAGTACATCCGATAAAGCAAATCCTCGTGATGCTTTTTACGTTTTTTGTTTCTGTAAAAACCAAATGCGTATCGCTTAAGCGAGGGTAGTTCAATCGAAATTAACAGTGAAGTCACTATCAAAAGAACTGCTGAAACAACCGACGTGGCTATTGAACCTATTCCGCTAAATACCGAACCACCAATAGATGCTATCCAATTTTGAGCATTGTTCTGCAGGGTCGTCAAGAAGCTCTGGCGAACATCTTCGATATTCCAGTTTTCCATAAACTTTAGCTTAGATATACCGTCAAATATGTCATTTACCATATTAGGAGCATTCTTGATGATGTTAGTAATCTGCTCAACTAGCGCCGGTACAATCACCGCCATTGCCACTAAAATTAGAAAAATTACACCGACGTAAGCAATTACTGCCGCCGGACCACGCTTTCCCTTAAATAACTTGCTCTTAGCTAATCGATTGACTAAAGGATTTATAGCTACGGCCAGGAAGATAGACATGCCCAAAATAACTAGAGCGGATTTTGCCCAAAATATCAGACCAATAGCCGAGACAATTCCAAGAGCGATTAACCAAAAACGGGCGATAGTATTGTTGTCAACTTCAAGCTTAACACGAAGAGGTTCTTTATTCATGGTGTTGATTTTACAATAATTACAAGTAAAAATCTAGTAATAGGCCTTCAGAAAGCCTTCTTTTAGCTCAAGATAATTGCCATCTAATATGGCTTGTCTAATTTTGGCCACCAAATTAACGACAAAGAACTCGTTATGCTGACTTGCCAACATCGAAGCTAGGATTTCATTTGACTTAAATAAATGATGTAAATAGGCTCTAGAGTAGTTTTGACAAACGTTGCAGGCACACTCAGCATCAATTTGCGAGAAGTCCGTTTTATTCGAAGCGTTCAAGATATTAATTCGTCCCTTGTTTGTATAAAGGGCTCCATTGCGAGCTTGGCGAGTCGGCGCTACACAGTCAAAAGTGTCAATACCGTTCTCGACACCTAAAAATAAGTCTAATGGTTGCGCCCCCATGCCGAGTAAATGTCGTGGCTTATCCTCTGGTAAAATCTGGTTAACTAAATTAACGTATTTTGGAATTTCCTCCGGCACAAAAACACCACCAATACCAAAACCATCGAAATTTCGTTTTGCCAAAAAGCTAGCTGACTCACGACGCAAATCTAACTCATGAGCGCCTTGTACTACGCCATAAAGCGCCTGCAGAGGCTCTTTATTCTTAGTGTGTTGTCGATTCAGTTTGTCATGTTCAATCAAGCAACGATCCGCCCAAGCGTGGGTTCGTTCCATCGCCATTCTAATTTCGTCTCGTGGGGCAGAAGGAGATGTTAACTGATCGAACGCCATGTGTATATCAGAGCCAATTGTGTGCTGGGCTCGCATTGACGACTCTGGCGTCATTTCTAGCCAAGATCCGTCGATATGAGAACGAAACCGAGCGCCCTCATCAGTGACTTTAACTCGGTTTTTTTGAGTTTTCGAGACTGCTTTGACCGTTTCTTTCAGACCGCGATCATAAGCCATCCCTAATGAAAATATCTGAAAACCGCCACTATCCGTAAAAGTTGGTCCGTCCCAGTTCATAAACTTGGCTAATCCGCCTGACTGACTAATTACATCAACACCAGGCTGAAGAATTAGGTGATAAGTATTAGCTAGAACCGACTGACCGCCCAGTTTTTTGACGTCATCTACACTCAAGGCCTTGACGGCCGCTTTAGTAGCGGCCACACTAAAACTAGGCGTGCTAATTTTACCGTGTGGAGTATGAATGACGCCTGCTCGTGCTAGACCAGCGCCACGTTTTATAATTTCAAATTCAATTGCTTTCACTGGACATATTATACTACGCGAAGCGAACCATGTGCTATGAACAAAAGACACAATCTTCCTTCTCTCGGACATTACTGCCACAGCACCACCAGACTTCGATAGGTTATGGTACAATTTTATGCATGGCTCAGTATCAATTAACCGAAATCACCGCCGAAGAGTTTGATAAGTTTGCTAGTAAACACGAGCTTGGCTCTATGTTCCAAGATTCGCGCTGGGCAAAGGTGAAATCCGACAACTGGCGAGCCAAGTTTGTGGCCCTAAAATCAAAAGGTACTATTCAAGTTGCGAGTTTAATTTTAATTCGTCAGTTGCCACTTGGTTTTAGAATGTGGTATTTGCCACGCGGCCCACTCTTCAACGTCAAAAATGAAGAATATCTGAAAGTTTTCTCACAAGAACTGAAGCAATTAGCTCGTAGCGAGCGTTGCTTACTAATTAAAGCCGACCCGAATATCGTTGTAAATTCAACAACTTTTGCTAAAGCTCGAGAAATCGCTAACGAGCCTAGAGATACTAAGTTAATTAGCACCTTTCAGTCAGCCGGATGGATGCATTTTGGGTTCAACAAGGCCATGAGCGACACCATCCAGCCACGTTTTAACGCCGTATTTTATATTGAAAACGACTGGGAAAAGAAAATAGCGAAGAAAACTCGTAAATTTATTCGCCGAGGCGAGGAGATGGGCATCAAGGTTGAGGCCATCGACTTAGACAGAATTGACGATTTTACTAATTTAATCCAAGCGACGGCAAAGGCTAAAAATATTTCTCTTCGTGATCGCACTTATTTTTATAAGATTAAGCAAACTTTTGGAGACAATTGTCTACTAGCTCTAACAACTTTTGACCCGAAAGAGTATCAAAAAATAGCGACTAGAAAATTACAGCAGATAGACGACAAAATCGCCCAGACTGACGCAGGTAGCCGCACCATTCTAAATCAATTGACCTCCCAAAAACAGGGGACCGAACGCACCAAAGCCGAGGCCGATTCGATAGCCAAAAAACACAAAGATACAATCCACCTTAATGCATCGCTGTCAATTCTGTCTCACGGACAGTTGGAAATGCTTTATTCTGGCATGGATCGCGATTTTGATAAGTTTTACGCTCCACACATAGCCGACAAGTGGCGAATTGCCTGGGCAGAAAAACGTGGTGCGAAAACTGCCAATTTTGGTGGCATAGATGGCTCACTAAGCGACAGTCTTAGCAAGTTTAAGGCGGTTTTCGGTAGCAACGTTGACGAATTTGTTGGCGAATTCAACCTCTACACTTATCCGCTTATCAGCCACGCATTTGACAAATTCTTGCCTGGTATAAAAAAGCTCGTCTTGAAAATAAAACGACGCTAAATAATCAACATACTATCGCCATACGATAAAAATCGCATTCTTTCGTCTATGGCGAACTCATAAGCTTGTTTCAAAAATGGCCAACCAGAAAAAGCCGCAGCCATCATTAGAACCGTACTTCTTGGTGCGTGAAAATTAGTCAACATAGCATCAACTAGCTTAAATTTATAGCCAGGATAAATAAAAATATCAGCTTCACCAGACAAATATTTTTGAGAAACAAATTCTGGCGCATCAGCCAACTGCCCAGCAAGCGATAGAATAGATTCACTAGCATATTCCAAAGTTCGTGTAGTAGTCGTGCCTAACGCAATGACGCGCCGACTCTCCATTTTAGCCTGACCGATTTCTGCCACTGTTTTAATTGGAATTTCAAAATATTCTCTATGCATGTGATGCTTCTCAATGTTATCTTCACGAATCGGCAGAAACGTTCCTAAACCAACATGCAGGGTAATATAGACGACTTTAACGCCTTTTTGACGCAAGCGACTCAATAGTTCATCCGTCATGTTTAAACTTGCCGTTGGAGCGGCTACCGAACCTTGATACTCCGCAAAAACAGTCTGATAGCGCTTAATGTCAGAGTCTTCCGCCGGCCGTTTTAAGTAAGGTGGCAAGGGTGGTTGACCATAGTCATTACATAATTCTAATAAGCTAACCTGACTTTTAACTTCCGCCACACCATTCCCCAGCAAAGAAATTACTTCAATTTTATGGTTAGAAACAAATAGTTCATCGCCAACCTTTACGTGACCATGATAAAGAACTTGGTGCTCGAACCAATCATCATGCCGACCATGATTTTCTAGTACTATTAGTTCACGCCGACCACCAGTTGCTTTTTCTGCCAGTAGTCGTGCCTTAATAACTTTAGTGTTATTGATAACTAAAACATCACCTTCAATTAAAAAATTATCCAAATTATCGTATTTTGCTTTGATAATTGCTTGATTATTGCGATTCAATACCAGTAGGCCAGACTGGCCCCTCACCTCAGGTGGGTGAGTCGCAATAAGCTCATCTGGTAAATCATAAGAAAAATCTGAAAGTTTTAGCATACTTAGCTCATTATACTTTATTTGCCAAATCCTCTGTATGAATCTCGGGATATTTAAGAAAGTTTTGCCTTAAAGACAGTGCTTTGACATGGGGTGTATTGACTTTTTATTATGTTTATGCTATAATGAAACAATCATGCAAAATTTAAAAGGAGGGTAATGTATGAAGCACATAGAAGAATTTCTCATGCACGGGGCGCGTCATGCTAAGAAGCGCCCAGATATTACTTGGAGCAAGGTGGCTCTCATAGCCTTATCGGTGACAATATCACTGATGGGCCTGGCAATCCTGCTCCTCACCTTATTCCGGCCGGAGATTATGCTCCCAACGGCCGGAAGAACCGGGGCAATAACCCTTGTGATAGGGCTATTATCCCCTTGGTTCCTCAAATTAATGTTTGAGGAATAACCTTAGCCTCGCACTACTGCGAGGCTTTTTCTTTTCCCTTTAGAAGCATGCTACAATTTAAGCATGAAGAAACAACCTTTAGTTGAGGTCAAAGATTTTCAAATGGACTTTGGCTCAACTACCGTCATTAAAGACTTAAACTTTGAAATTTATCCCGGCGAGGTCTTCGCTCTTATCGGCTCAAACGGTTCAGGAAAAACGACCACCATTCGCACCTTGCTTAGACTTTACACTCCAACAAACGGCATACTAACGATTAATGGTCAAGTTTTTCAACCCGACTCTAGAATTAAAATTGGCTACCTACCAGAAGAGCGAGGTCTTTACAAGAAAGAAAAAGTCGGAAATATAATGCGCTATTTCGCTGAACTAAAAGGCTTAGTTGGTGACGAAGCTGAAGTCTGGATTCAAAAGTATCTCAAACAAGTTGACTTGTTAGACAAAATAAACTTGCGCCTAGATAAACTATCTAGCGGTCAGCAACAAAAAGTCCAGCTGGGAATTACCATCATGGGCGAACCAGACCTACTAATCTTAGACGAACCGACCAAAGGTTTTGACCCAATCAATCGTAAACTGCTGCTCGATATTATTGAAGCTGAGCGAAAACGTGGCGCAACCATACTTATGATTACTCATCACATGGAAGAAGTCGAACGACTTTGTGACCGTGTCCTGCTTCTTAAGGACGGCAAGGCCAAGGTTTATGGTAGGGTGGAAGACATAAAAGACGAAGCTGGCGACAATCGCGTCAAGATTACCTTTAACGGCAAGTTACCTACTGAAAAAGCACCCTTTAGCGTCATTGACGGTAAGAAAAATCAAGCTGAGCTTTTGCCAAAAGAAGGCAAGACCACAAATGATATTTTGCAATATTTAGTTAAGCAAAAACTAGAAATCAGAAGCTATTCCATAGAGCGACCGAGCTTAGATGATATTTTTGTAAATGTTTACGGCGCGAAGCTAGAGAAGGAAGAAAATCATGCATAATCTAAAGACAGTTGTTAAATTTGAGATCCTAAAGCAAATTCGCAAGCCACTATTTTGGTTAGCAGTATTCGCCTTTCCACTAATGGCCGTGGTTTTCGGTGGCGTATCTATCGTCGGCGCCGATATGGCTGAAAAACAGGGCGACATCGCCAAAGAAGACCTAAAAACCAATCTGACATCCGTGATTGTTGTTGACCACTCTGAGATTGTCGACCTTAAGGCATTCGGTGAATTAGAGGTAGAGCCACTAGAAAACGAAGAGCAAGCGATGACGAAATTCCTAAGTAGCGAGAACTCTAAACAGGCCCTGATTATCTACCCCGTAGACATTAACGATAGCTCAATCAAAGTCTATACCAAAACTGGTCCTGATGAATTAGCCACACAGCAAATATCCATGGGTGTTGGTTCACTAGCACAATCGGCTCTAATGGTAGGCGCTAGCAATAAAGTTGACCCGACACTTGCTAGCATCTTATCAGCCACCAGTCTCCCAGTAGATAACCAGATTTTAAATAGTGATGGAAAAATCTATAATCCGTTCCAGAAGATGATCTTACCTGTTATATTCTTGGTCATATTCTTCTTAGTCTTAATACTAACTGGCAACCAGACACTAGTCGCCACAACTGAAGAGAAGGAAAACCGTGTTGCTGAGATGATTCTGACCGCTATTGACGCAAAAACTTTAATATCTGGAAAAATTATCGCACTGGTTGCGCTTGGATTTATTCAAATCAGTGCACTCGTCATTCCGCTATTATTGCTATATTTTGCTAGCACAAAACTATTTGCCGTTTCACCGTTTCTATCGTCACTATTAGCCGGAGCGCAATTTGAGTTTTGGCCAGTCGTGTTTGGTATCGTTCTACTGATATTTGGCTTTCTGCTGACAACCGGTTTTACCATTCTGGTTGGGTCGCTTTTCCCAACAGCTCAAGACGCTTCACAATTCTACGCACCTATTCTCTTAGGAATGATGCTGCCTCTCTATTTTGCTGGAGCAATTTTTTCAGGAGCAAAGACCATCGTGATTCAAATTTCAAGCTTCTTCCCACTGTCAGCGCCAATGACTCTAATGATGCGAAACGCGGCAGGAAATCTACCAGTTAGCGAAGGCATTATTGGCGTAGCGGTGGTTGTTGTTTCGAGTCTGCTTATTATGCTCTTGGCCGTAAGAGCCTTCCGTCGTGGCGTGTTCGAATATTCAAAACCAACATCGCTCAAAGACGCTATCAGTCGCACTCGTTAAATACCTCAATCGACTTTTCGATTCATCGCAATATGTATTTGCACGATAGCAGTCAAAACGACTATAGCAACACTTATAATCGCACCAAGCGCGTTCGGCGCAGCGAAGTTAAAGAAATTACGCGCGAAACGAAAACCAAATGAGGCAATGGCCACTATCGAAGAGGCGACGACATAGGCGATAGTAGCCGTCTTTGTATTAACGGTTTGTTTAGTTTTAAACATAATGTTAGTTAAATAAACCGCCATCATACCGAAGAAGGTAGCAGTCAACACAGCAACCGTTGATTGCCCATACAAGTGTGCGACTTGCTTGGAGAAAAACGTAGTAACAGCATAGGCTAAGAATATACCCAAAGACGATAATCCAGCGATTGGTAGGATGCGCCAAGCTGTATCACGCCAAAAGTTTTTAGGGTTGATTTTAGCGGTCGGCACGGGCGTAAATATCGTAATTATTAACGTTGGTAGAGTCATAAGAAATATGTTCATAAAGGTAACGTGACGGGGCAAAAATGGGTAGGGCATTCCAAACAGTAGAGTTAATATCGACAAGCCGACACCAAAGAATATTTTATGAAAAGCCAGAGTCGCCACCATTTCAATCGCCAACATAATTTGACTACCTAGCTTCATACCAACTGGTAGAGCAGTAAAAGCGCTATCTAACAAAACCATATCAGACACACGCTTAGTGGCCGCAACACCCGAACCCATGGCGATACCAAGATCAGCAGACTTGAGCGCTAGCGCATCATTTACGCCATCACCAATCATGCCGGTGTACAAACCATGTCGCTTAAAAGTCGCAATGATTTTTTCTTTTTGCTCTGGCAAAACTCGGGCAAAAATAGTCGAGCCCAAAACCACTTCGTCCCAATCAGCTTTACCTACTTTGTATTGAGTCAACTCAGCACCAGTAATGGTTTTTTCTGCATCTTTTATGCCAGCCAAACTAGCAATATGACTAACGGTTTCTGGACCATCGCCGCTTATAACGCGCACGCTGACATCACTTTCCTGTAAGAATGCAATTGTCTCGCGAACGCCCTCGCGCAGTTCGTTACTAAAGGTAAGTAGCGCAATTGGTTTACCGGTTAAAGAATCAATCTGTTCCAGTGAGTCACTAGCCGGCAACTCGGCGACCAACAAAACCCGCAAACCTTTTGCCGAAAATTTATCAACCAAAGCTTGTTGTTTTTTAGAAAGTGGCGCAATCTTAGACACATTTTCTGGTGCACCCATTACAATCGAATAAACACGGAACAAAGCACGCACCCTGACCGCACTCAGTTTGCGACCCGACGAAAACGGCAAAGTCTCGACTACTGAATAATCAATTAGGTGATTAAACCTTTTTGCGAGCGCCCTTGAGGTTGAATTCATTGTCCCAGACTCTCTAGCCAACACGCCTAGCAAACGAGCTAATTTTCGCCTTGAGACGTCCTTGTCTAACAAAGTCAGCTTATCAAAACTTATTTCAGGGCTGGTTAGCGTCCCAGTCTTGTCAACACAAAGCACATTAAGTAGCGCCATACCCTCAATGGCCGACAGCTTCTGTGGCAAAACCTTGACTTGAGCTAAGCGTAATGAGCCATAAGCTAAAAACAGCGTACTAGCCAAAAGCAGACCCTCTGGCACGACCGACACTGCCGCCGTTGTGATAGTCTTTACGATCTGCACTAACGGGAAATCGCGGTAGGTATAAACAATAAAGAACAGCCCGCCCAGAATTAACGCCAAAACGGAAAAATATTGTATCGAGCGTGAGATAGACTGTTGCAGAGGAGTAATTTGTGGGTCGTAATTTTTTAATTTAGCCGACATTATACCGACTCTAGTGTTATCGCCGACTGCCGTGACCTTAACTTCCGCCGAACCAGCGACAATCGCACTTGACGCATAAACAACCTCACCCAACTTCTTTTTTACCGCCACAGACTCACCAGTCAACATACTTTCGTCGCATTCTAGACCAACGCTCTTTGTAATTTCACCATCAGCCGGCAATTCGTCACCAGTCTCAACCAAAATAGTGTCGCCAGACTGAAGCGTCTTATAGTCAACTTCTTCGGAACCACCATTTGGTAGTAATATCTTAGCCCTCGGTGCCGACATTAACTCCAGTTCCTTTAATTTCAGGCGAGCTCTAATCTCTTGCACCGCTCCAATCGTAACGTTTATCGTCACGGCACTGATTACAAAAACCGCATCCTGTCTTTCACCAAGCGCAAATAGCGTAGCTGACAATATAATAACCATAACAAAAATCGGCGTCTTTAGCTGCTTCAAGACAATTTTCACATATTCCATACTCTTATATTATACAGCATCGAGTCGCATCTTGCTTTTCATCAGCCTCAATTATTAACGCTACGCACAGATTTCAAAACCTTTGCAATGCACGATCTTTGTGCAGGATGTATCGTAGTGGATAGCCAATCAACACAGAGACATTGACTTATTTATCGTTTTATGCTAATATTAAAAGATAGGGTCTCTCACTTATATTATTTTTAGTGCGTGACGTTCTGGCTAATCAGCTGACGATGCAACTCGTCGGTTAGTTAGTCGGAAGGTTTTTCTGACTAAAAAAACGAGGAGGGAACTTGTATGGTAAATTGGCAAAATTGGCTACAGGTACCTAGTGGTACCGTATTCTTGACAGACGATGGTCGAATTGGTGTCCGATGGGTGTCAAACGATCAAAGAGCCAGATTCGCTGGAAAGTACAGTATCTGCGGCGAAACAATCGTTATGGTCAGCGAAAATGGCGGGGAATACATTGCTCCAAGACATCGCACTGGAGCAATACAGGACCTCGAAGCTAACGGATTCCAGCGAGATGACAGCCTGACAACACCATTCTGTAACTGCACCCGTTTTCTTAACGGGATGATGCAGGACAGATGGGAGATGATGCAGAGTCAGGCGCTGCATAACGCAACCAAAGCGAGGCAGAACCAAGATCAGTTGCAAACTGCCTTTGCCAGCCGAAGCGTCAGTTAAAAGACGCCAACACCGCCCCGCACTTTAGCGGGGCTTTTTCATGTCAAAAAATACAAAATTACAACACTTACTGCATTGACTTAAATCGCAATAGCGCTTATGATTTAAGCATCCAATAAGCGATTTATTGTGAGGATAGTGTACTAGCTAGAGAGAGCAGGGTACAAAACAAAAAAATAACAAATAATTCGGACAAATTTAGTCGCCTTAACCGGTAGACTGTTTTCCATACAAGAGGAGGTCTTATGCCCAAAATTACCAAAATCAAAAAACGTGACGGTCGAACGGTTGATTTTGATGCCACAAAAATAGAAAAAGCCATTACCAAAGCCGGTAAAGCAACTAAAGAGTTCACTAACAAAGAAGCTAGTCAATTGACCAAACGAGTGGTTAAACAAATTGAAAAGCTACCAACTAAAACTATACTTACTATCGAAAACGTGCAAGACGCTGTCGAAAACATCCTAATCGATGCCGGATATCGTAAGACAGCGAAAGCCTATATTATTTATCGTGAACAACATCGTCAATTACGTGAAATAGCCAGTATTGACCAAATTGAGCTAGTTGATTCGTATCTCAAGAATCTTGATTGGCAGGTTAAAGAAAACTCCAATATGGCTTACTCGCTACAAGGGTTAAATCACTATGTTTCTTCTGCTGTCAGTAAAAATTACTGGTTAAACAAAATTTATAACCGAGACATTCGCCGAGCTCATGAAAAAGGAGAGCTACACATTCACGACCTAGACTTACTAGGCGCCTACTGCGTTGGTTGGGACTTGCTAGACTTATTAAAAGAAGGCTTCCGCGGCGTCCCAGGTAAAATAGCATCCAAACCCGCCAAGCATTTTCGAACTGCACTGGGGCAAATTGTTAACTTCTTTTACACTCTGCAAGGAGAGGCCGCTGGCGCACAGGCTTTTTCAAATTTTGATACCTTGCTAGCACCATTTATTCGTGCCGACCAACTAGACTACAAACAAGTCAAGCAGGCCTTGCAAGAGTTCGTCTTTAATGTCAATGTTTCAACTCGAGTTGGTTTCCAGACACCATTCACTAACGTCACACTAGACCTGAACCCACCAAGCCACTTAGCTAAAACTCCCGTTATAATTGGTGGCCAATGGCAAGAGACTAACTATGGCGAATACCAAGCCGAGATGGATATATTCAACAAAGCCTTCCTAGAAGTCTTGACCGAAGGCGACGCTGATGGGCGGGTCTTTACCTTCCCAATTCCAACTTACAACATCACCGAAGATTTTGATTGGGACAATCCAACAATAGCTAATCTCTGGGAAACCTCTGCTAAATATGGCATTCCATACTTCTCAAACTTTATCAATTCTGACATGAAACCAGAAGATGCTAGGTCAATGTGCTGTCGTCTGAGAATCGATAATCGCCAACTCGAACATCGAGGGGGTGGCTTATTCGGCGCCAACCCGCTGACTGGTTCAATTGGCGTAGTTACCGTAAACCTGCCTCGATTAGCCCTAAATTCTGCTGACAAAAAAGATTTCTATGCCAAGTTAGATGAGCTACTTGACTTAGCTAAAGACAGCCTAGAGATTAAGCGAAAGACAGTTGAGAGATTGACTGAGGCCAATCTGTATCCATACACAAAGTACTACTTGCGCGATGTTAAAAAAGGCACTGGTCAATATTGGCGCAACCACTTTTCAACTATAGGCATCTTAGGTATGAACGAAGCAATGATTGACTTAATCGGCGAAAACATCGGCTCAGCCAAGGGGCGCAAAACCGCCGAGCAAATTATGGATCACATCCGCGAAAAACTAATCCAGTATCAAGTGGAAACGGGCAATAATTACAACCTCGAAGCTACACCGGGTGAAGGCACAACCAGACGATTTTCACACCTCGACCAAGCTGAATTCGGCGACCGAGCCCAATTCGCCAATGGTAAAGGCAAGAGCGTTAAAGTGCCATTTTACACCAACTCGACCCATCTGCCAGTTAATTACACCGACGATATCTTTGAACTTCTAGACCTACAAGACGAGCTACAAACTAAATATACTGGCGGAACCGTGATTCACTTCTTCCTAGGCGAGCGCGTCGACGATCCAGAGGTTATCAAGACATTAGTCAAAACAATCTGCAAAAACTACCGTCTGCCATACTTTACCTTTTCACCGACCTTCAGCGTATGCCCAAATCATGGCTATGTTCGAGGCGAACACGAGGAGTGCCCAGAGTGCAAAGCTCGCTGTGAAGTTTACTCACGAGTAGTTGGATTCTTACGACCAGTTTCGCAGTGGAATGATAGTAAGGCAGCCGAATTCGAACTGCGCAAAACTTACGATAAGGCGACAAAATCGGTCAAGAAATGCTGATTGGTGGACTACAAAAGTTATCACTTGTTGACTACCCAGGGAAGACGAGCATTGCGATTTTTACCATCGGATGCAATATGCGTTGTGGCTTCTGCCACAACGCTGAGCTAGTAGTGCCGGAGCTTTACGCTGATGCGCTCGACGAAAAAGAAGTTCTCAAGTTTTTGAAAAGTCGTATCGGATTGGTTGAGTCAGTCACAATTAGTGGCGGTGAGCCAACTATGCAAGATGATTTGATAGATTTTATGCGTCAAGTTAAAAGCATGGGCTACTTAATCAAGCTCGATAGTAATGGCACTCAGCCAGACATAATTGAAGAACTGTTTGAAGAAAATCTAGTAGATTTCATCGCTATGGATATAAAATCGCCCTTGGGTAATTATGAAAAAGTTGTGAATTGTCCAGTCGATCATGATTCTATAAAGCGCAGCATAAAGTTAATCAAGGCTAGCGGAGTTGACTATGAGTTTCGCACCACCGTCGTGGCCTCACTACATCAAATATCCGATTTCGACGAGATTGGCGAACTGATTAGTTATGGGAACAAGGCCAAACGTTATGCTCTGCAACATTTTCGCCCAGCCAAAACCTTAGACCCAGAATACGCCAGCGCTACCACACTGTCCGAAGCCAGCTTTGATTTATTAGCAGAAAAAATGACGCAATACGCCGATGAAGTAATCGTGCATTAAATAACTATTTTAGAGTTAAAACAGCCAAGCTCTCAATGTGTGGAGTTTTAGGAAAGAAGTTAAAAACTTTAGTTTCTTGAATGTCGTAAGCGCCGTTTAATAAAGCAACATCGCGGGCTTGTGTAGCGGGGTTACAGCTAAGGTAGATAATCTTTTTAGGCTTAACTTCTAAAATCCTGTCGATAACTTTACTATGTAGTCCAGCTCGTGGTGGGTCTAAGATTAATTGACAGTCACTTGTAATATAATCGTTGGCCGATTCAGCGGGTGACAGCACAACAAAAGCGTTCTTAATATTGAGATCCGACACATTGCGTCGCATTTCCTCTACAGCCGTCTCATTTATTTCAACTAGTGTTATACGACGACCAGCAGAAACACTCAAACCAATTGTTCCGACGCCAGAATACATATCAACTATCGGTTGAGTTGACTCTAATTTGCTTTCAATTTCTCGCAACGCCAATTCGTAAACTGGAAGATTGATCTGAAAAAAGCTCTCAGCTGGATAATTAAATTTATTACCCAAAATTTCATCGCTTAAAGTCATTATCCCAAATGATTGCTGGCGCGCCGTGATTACACTTGCTGGACTTTTTGGCTCTGAATAAATCACTTCAAAACCCTGTAAGCTAAGTTGTTGAAAATCAAGTTCTGTTAATTTTATAAAGTCTTCGTTTACAACGTAGAGTTGCGCTACAATCTTTTTGTCTTGTGATGACCTTATTAGGAGCGTTTTTAATTGCCTTGCTTCAACTTTGTAATAATTTAGTAGGTTGCGCACCCGCCGAGCCACCAGATTAATTTCATCTCTAGCCAGAGCCGAACCTTTAACAGCGATTTTGCCCTTAGTACCTCGCCTGTAATTTGCTAGTTCTAGCTTCTCTGCTTCTTTATCCCACCACCAAGTGAACTCCATCTTATTGCGATAACCGTATTCGACGCCATCAGTCACGACTTCGGGTAGGGGAATCGAAATGTGTTGCTGAGCAAAAGCCTGCTGAGTCAAACTGGCTTTTTGACCGAGCTCATAACCCCAATCTAATATCTGCCACGGACTGGTCGACAAAAAAGCCTTCTTGTTTTTTGCTTCAACTCGCTGGTCGGACTTACTTAAGACCGTTTCAACAATACCTTCATAAATACCAGCACGTTTTTTAGTAATTTGTACCAAAACCTCCTCACCAGGTAATCCGCCCCAAACAAAAACTCGTTTGTCAGTCCCGTCAGGTAATTTAATAGTCCCAACGGCCTGACCACCTGGTGCAAAATGTTCTAGTTTAACAACAACTTGTTGCATATTATTTACCAAAATACGGCGCGGACAGATTGCTCACCGTTTGGCTCCAGCGTAAACGTTGCAAGATAGAATTAATCTGTTCTTCTGTCGCTGGCTTGACAATCTTATTTGCATTATCTGTGCCAACCACGCCGAAAGTCCATTTGTAATCTAGTTTCTTCAGTTTTTTAGCCTGAGCTTTTTCTAAACAATCGTCTTGGAAGGCTTGGCAAGAATTGGCTAAATTAGTCCAGGCTGTAATATCTGCCGACGAACTATCTAGCACTTCCAAATCAAGTGTAATCGCCGCGGAACGTGTTAGCTCGGGCGGTCTTTGCTGATCAAACATAAAGTTACCCATTGAGTATACAATTAATTTGCCCTTGTAACCTTCGCTAGTCTGCACCCAGTGTGGATGGTCGCCCAAAACCGCATCGGCACCGTTGTCAATTAACTCACGATATAAGTCTGTCTTAATCGCATCAGGAGCTGATTTGTATTCGACACCAGAGTGGGGCAGGGCGAGTGTTGGAAATAGCTCGGCATACTTCTTCACCACCGCGCGCGACTCCTTTGATGGGTTTCTAATAAAACCATGATAGCCACAAAGCGCAACCGGAAGTTTAGCCGCTTTTACTGAGCCATCGGACAGCGTAACCCTAGCTGGCATTGCGACAATTTCACAAAGCTCATCAAACTTTTCTGGATCATAATGACCAAAGTACTGAATCCCGTGCTTTTCTAATTCTTGCTTGGTTTCGGTGAAGCCAAGCTCGCCTTGGTTGTCGGTATGATTATTGGCCAAGCCAAAAATAGTAAAGTATTTGGAAGCCTCAGATAAATACTCAGGACGACAATTAAACTGCAGATTCGCCTCCATTTGTGCCGAGGTCATATTAATTCGCGGAGAAGTTGGACATTCCAGTCCAGCAATCCACGCATCGTAATTGTCGCGATTGAATTCGTTTAATCTTGAGAACGGATAAGCATATTTTAGCTCAGATTTTTGTGACCAGTCATGAATATAGCGTCCCCAAAAAGTCGTTCCCATGAACATCATTTTTGAAGATACACTCACTGGCTTTGGTGCAGGAGGAATGACTGTCTCAGTGACGCTATCGTCTGATTCCGTTTTGTTTGAAAGATGTTTTTTAACTAGCACAGCCGACACCAAGCCTAGACCGACAACTATTAAACCGAGAAGTAGGGTGGTAATACCCCGAGCGCTACTGTGTTTTTGTTTTCTCTTCATGCTTAAACAAATTATAGCATGTTTGATTGGTGCAATACCTGTATAATACTTATATAAACAGAGGAGTACTCATGAATAAAAAGAACAAGACCATCATTATCTTAATGGGCATTCTAATTTTAATACTAGCTGGCGCAACCGCTTACCTGCTAATAAGTCGCGATAGCTCAACTCCTAGTCAAGAAGATGACACGAACAGTCAGCAGACACAAGACACAACAGACAAGCTAACGAAAGAAGAGGACCGTCTGGAGATGGTTAAGAAACGAGATGAGACTATTAAAGCAGTCATGGCTACAATGAATACCCAGCCTCTAATAGACCACATGGCTGAGTCAGTTGAGGTTATTCTAGCTGCTTCCGAAGGACTGCCCAATCAAACACCAGAACAAGCCGTTGCCGCACTAAATTATTTCAAAGATTCTAAAGATTGGGACTTCAACTTAGACCAATCAGTAACTGGAACTTACAAAAAAAGTGTCTACTACGGCGCTTATTTTGATGGCGACACATTAGTTGGTCGAGCCAGCAACAGTGAAGTTATTGTCTTTCAGTTTGATGGCGAAGGTAAAATCAGCCGCATCTTCATGGCAACGAGCGATAGCTTGTTTTAATTCTAATTACTAACAGTAAATCTGTTAGTAATTGTTGATTTGGTCCAAAATAACAGCCACCTCGGTCAATTCTTCGAGTTCTTCAGGGGTTTCTCTTTGCGTTTGTTCATGACACCCCTCCTAGCACTGCTCCGATTATTTCATCAGCCTCATCACGCGTAACAATTGAATCAAAGCCGCCAATCATATCACCACCAGACTGTATACGGCCTCCTGCGTAGTTCAGCGATGAATCTTCAAACCGCCTAAACTGGAATATAGCACCCTCCATCTGTGACGAGTTAAATACACCGATTTCACACATACGATCAAAATCCCGCACAGTCAAACCAGTCACTCTTGTAAAGAGTTCAGGCTCAAGGTTCCTAATCACATCAGTTAATTTTTCTTCGCGATAATCCGTCAAGTACATAAACACTGGAATGCGGGTGATAAACTTGAGTAACTTTTCACGTAGTTGCTTTTTGAAGCCTTTATTTTCATTTTCTTCTTTCTTTTCGGTCGGCGTGAGTTTTTCTCCTTCTTTCTTTTTCTTGTTAAGCGCTTTCTCGCTCGAAATTGTCTTACTAATATCCTTCCCGAGACCACGAAACGATTCGATCTTCTCAAGAGCCTCGAGCACATCAGGCGCGTTCAGTAATTTTTCAAGAGTTACATTAGTCACATCAATTAATCGCGCAGACTGCCAGCGCTTAGCGAGCATAGTACTAGCCGTACCAAATGTTGCGATATCGAGCAATTCAACCGCTTTGAGCTGTTGCATACTGTAGCCGTCATAGCAAAGCACTGGTAAAAATCCGAGGAAGTCTTGCACTTTAGTTTCAGCACGACGAGTATCATTTATATCTAGACTTACGATATAATCAGACACTAACTTTAACGCACGACTTGGCGCAAAGTCAAAGATATAACATGTCGGCTTGACAATGAACTTCTTGCCGTCTTCATCTATATATTTCCACGGTGATTGTGCTCGAAATCCCGTTTGAAAGTATGTTTCCGGGCTGGTAGTATTACGCAAAAATAACACGCCGCTCCACGCTGGAATTGTCACACCTGTAGTTAGCTTGCCACAGCTCAAGGTAATTGATTTATTATCGAACGGATTACCAATTGCCTTTTCAACCGGCGCAATAGCTTCCTGTCCAATCCCAGCATCACTACCTGCCGCCCTAACAATTCTATAGCTTGAGAAAAATGTATCGCGCCTTAAGAGTTGCTCCATTGCCTTACAGCTCGCTACATTCGGCAAAAACCAAAAGGTATGTCGCAAGCTAGAAAGTAAACGCGCATCTTCAAACAGTAAAGGCGGTCTTTTAGCGTCCATACCGTCGCTAATATTTTGCCCTAAGTTTACACCTCGTAATAAATCTAACCATTGCTGCACTTGATTCTCAAATTCAAAAATATATTCGCCGGTGGTCTTATCTTTTTTAGCACTAAAGAATTTATTCAAATCAAATTCATTAAACTCGCCCGCCATCGCCACTTCACGCAAGCGTTCCGGCATCTGGTAGGTCATCATTACGATTTGCGGTAGTTCTAAGTATGGGTTTTCGCCATCGCTCAACTTCCAAGTTTCTTTAGCTCGCTGTTCGTCAGCGTAACTCCAGTTAAATATCTGATCTTCCGAGAATTCACCACTACTCATAGCACGAAATGGCGTGCCAGAAAGATATAGATATGCGTTAACATTCAGTGGCATAGTCTCTTCTAATAAGCCCTCTTCAACTTCGTTAAGCGGGTTTTTGTCGCTACCATCTTCTTCAGTTAACTCTTTTGCGCTATCTTGCCACGCACCAAAGTGGTATTCATCAACAATCAGACAATCCCACGTTTCTTTGCGCATCTTTTCGTGGCGTTGTTTCACGCTCTTGCCTTTATCATGTCCTAGCACATCTTGATAGCTAGCAAACCACACTACGGGCTTGTTCTCATCGATATTATCCCAACCTTGTCTGCCACCGATAAATTGCCAACCCTCAAAGTCAACGTGTTTCATTAAATCATCGCGCCACGCCTGTTCAGTTGCCGGTTTGTATGTCAGCACCAATATTCGCTTCCAACCCATATGTTTCGCTAGTTCGTAGGCTGTAAATGTTTTACCAAACCTCATCTTTGCATTCCACAAAAAGTGCGGTGCTTTTGATTCTTTCTCGATGCTGTACTTGGCAAAGTACTCACTCGTCATCGCCACCGCATCTCGCTGTTCTGGACGCATTACGTAGTCATTAACTCGCCCAGATTCATGACGTTTGCCGGTTTTGAGCTCTAAAAATACACTTTTTATAGTTTCTATGTCCGTGTCAAACCATTCGCCAGAAATTCGATTCACGCCGCGATATTGCAACTTTTTATGCATGTCGTAATCACGAAAAAGTGTGCCATCATTTGCAATCGCCCAATCGTGCCAGATAATATGGAATTGTTGGTTCGGCGTGTTTACTAAACTCTCATTTACGCGGTCGATAACATTATCTTTTGTAGTATCGCCAACTTTTATGCCCGGCTGCCCATCAACGGTGTAGGCGTAAATTTGGCGAGGTTTCTTTTGATAAGATATCAGTTCACTCATTATTTTTCCTGCCCAATTTTAGTGACTTAAGCGTATCATTTACTACGTCAGCGTACTCGCCCTTATCTGCCCAGTACTCTAAAATGTATTTAGATATATCTTTATATTTTTTGTAATTCCTTAGCTCGTAGAGAGCCGCTTGTTGGATTTGCACATACACACCCTCGTCATCGCCGATAGACTTATTGATGCGCTCTACAAGCTTGTGATAATTTTCAAAGTTTTGCTGTTTGTTGTTTGAGTGCTGTTCGTATATTTTCTGCCCAATTGCAACGATTGCAGTGACAGCAGTCGCCACGGCAGAAATAATTATCGTCCAATCAGCAGCTCGCATTACGGCATCTCCTTAATCATACTTTCGATAAAAGCTTGTTCGTCGGCGTCGATTTCGTAGCGAACGTAAAGTTTTTGATCTGTCCATTCTTCGGTCATCGGTAAATCCGGTACTGAGGCATATACTTTAGCAGTTGCATCTTGGGTTACCTTGCGCATAGCCACTAAAAAGCGAAAGAATCGCGTTTTAATATATTTAGAGAAGTTGACAGCCTCTTCGTTTGTAGAGAAAGTACTCAACACAATATAAGTTTCGGTACATACACTATGGGGCTCAGAAACAATAGGTGCAGTCAGAATACGGTTAGGGTAGGTCCCCGATCCTTCCGTCGCCTTAGGCATCAAGACTTTGTACTTATTAATCCACTGACGATTTACCTGGACAAATGTATCTAGCACGAAGCCAGTTTTCTTGTTAGCGTATATTTTAATCTTGTCTGGATTATCAATCTGGTCGAATTTGTCGAAGTTGGTCGCAAAACCGAATGGCTTACGGCTCGACACCTTTTTATCAAGTGTTTCTTCGTGCCGTGCTTGTACTTTGCGCAGAATCGGTACGGCTTGGTTAAAACGAATAAATGTGTCGTATTCGTCGAGTGGTCGCTACATACTTGGCAATTCCTCGTCGCCCAAAATTGTGCGAATTGTACAGTCGCCATCGTGCTGGGAATCCCACACAAAATAGCTCACTCCACCTTTGATTTCTACCCCAGGGAAACAATCACTCGCATTTGGGTAATCCACCAATTCTTTGATGTGCTTGTCCGCAAGCATGTTAGCGCGAAATTCGTCCAAGCCTTTGCCACCAGCAAACCAACGACTCGGAATAATAAACGCCATGTAGCGAGGCTTGAGCAGCTTAGCTTGCTCGACAAACTTTTGATAAATTGGCATGGCGCTGGCTCCGTGCCCACCGTCACCCAGCTAATACGGGGGATTGCCTACAATTACATCAAACTTCATTTTACTAGTCTCCTTTGGTGTTAAGTGGATAAATTCATATGCGTGGGTTTCAAGTGTACCATCTATCTGGCGCGCGCCAATACCTTCACCTTCGGCTTGCCCACAGTAGATACATTTCTTCTGCCGGAAAGTGTGGTCGGTTGGCGCGTAGCGGATATTACCACTCGCATCGCCAAACTTCACTACGCTATGATCGCTGTTGGCGTTTTTACTATAATATACGCTGCGCCGAGACATATGGCCGGTAAGTTCAGTGATGGCGATTCCGTAGAGCTGATTACGAAAAATATGTTCACGTCGTTCTGCTTCGTCAGGGAAAACCTCACGCAAGCCGACCATTAGGCGAGCGGCTATTTGGCGTAGAAATATACCGGTTTTAGTTGCTGGGTCAAAGAATTTTATGTTTGGGTCACTCCAGACTTCAGTTGGCAATAGATCAAGTATTTTGTCGGCGAGTTCTGGTGGTGTAAATACCTCATCGCTCGAAAGGTTGGCGATACAATCCAGAATGTCGGGCTGATGGCGCTCGCGGTAATATTGAGACAGATTAAGCATGATATACCTCCGCTAATTTTAGATAATGCGTCAAAGGTAGCCGAGCAATAGATGTATTGATACCGAACTCCATATCAAGTAGGCGATATATGTTACGTATAAAATAACCCTCCTTTGGCGACGTCCATTCGGTGAACTCAATTTTATCTTTGCCATTCAGCATATCTCCTAGCTGAATATTGGTTTCGAGTATTTCCTCTACGGCTAAGTACCACTCTTCATGACGTTTAGTGCGCGTCACGAGTGATTCGTAAGTGTCCTTGGCTTCGTGCCACAGTCGATCGCGTGCTTCAACAATATTGTCGGGCATAATATCAACACCATAGATAGTACTGAGCGCCGTGAGGATGGCAAATTCGATTTCTTTGTTTTGGGATTTTTTGAAGGTTTTAGCAATATCTGCAAGACGACGTTGCAATATGACAACAAGGAAGTTGCCGTTACCGCAAGCGGGTTCGAGGATTCGCTGATTTTTATAATTTCGATGAGCATCGGCCGTAAGATCAAGAATGTTATTGATCTCGCGGAGTTCGGTGAATACCTCTCCTTTTTCACGAACTCGGTCGCGGGATTTAATAAGAGCGTCACCATTAGTAGTAACGCTCTTTTTGGGCGACAGTTTCTGATTACTTTTAGACGGAGCTAAGGCTTGCTTGCTAATTGATTTTATTACCTTCTTCATGTTAATACCATGTTATCACAAATTTCTCTGTTGGCGAGCGTCCATATCTTTATGGCTCAGGCCATAATAATGCGCCATTTCATGCCACAGGGTTTGTTTAATTTGCGCAAACAGGCTAGCTTCATCGTGCGAGCTGGCTAAAATTTGGTTTTTAAATAGTGTGATTTTGTCTGGCAACATGCCACTCCGACCGTTACCGCGCGAGGTCAGGGGAATACCTTCATACAACCCCAGTAGCAAACTATGCTCACTAAGTTTCAACTTTTGACGCTGTTCTTTAGTCGGCTCGTCAGCCATCACAATCGCCACGTTCTTTAGTCCAACAATATACTCTTGTGGCAATTCATCCATAGCACGAGTAATTAGCTCGTTAAACCGCTCGTCAGTTAATTTCATACTCGTAATAATTATATAGAAGTTAGTTTACACATTCGAGAAGGGCGACTGGAAATCATCCCTAGGTGGTACGGGTTGCTGAACAGGCTGAACAGGTTGGACAGGTTGGACAGGTTGCTGGGTGGGCTGAACAGGCTGCTGAGCATTCAGAATTGTTTGTGGCTGCGCGGTATTTGTGGCTGATTGTATAAGTTCGTTAATCCTTTGCGGTGTAATACCCGGCAGACCATCTATGTCAACGTAATAACTCTTTGGATTTGTCGGATCGATATAAACATTTACTGGTATAGGATTAGAGCGAAAATCCGCCAAAGCCAGCCCACCAAGGCCCGCAATAGAATCGCTAACGTAACTCTGAACCATACCACTATTATCAGTTGCAGACACGACAATTTTATAGCTCTTATTTTCGTCGCTACCAATTGACTGAATATCTGTCAAAACGCCCTGTAATTTTTGACCTGTTTGCATTAAGTTTTTAATTGTAGATGAACGCTTGAGTGACTTTGCGAACGCAATAGGAGCGTAAATCATAATGGCAACGCCAGCTATGGGGAATATCCAAACCCAAAACGTTGCACCCGCACTCTCTACAACTTTTGCTTTACTTGGTTGTTCTGGGTCGTAAGAAACTTCTCGCTCTTCACCGATTGTCGGCATAAACGATGAACTAAGATTACTCGTTACTTGATATTCCCGTCCATCTACGGAATACTCAACTACTGCCGCGTACGTCGTTGAGTCGTCATCAGTGTCTCTTACTGAGTCAACCACCTTGCCAGAGACCAGCGTCCAGTTGGGATCGGCCTTTGAGTTGTTGATAGCAAAGAAGCCGACAGCAGTAAAGATAGCGCCAAAAAGTAGTAGAAAAATCAATGATCCTACGCCAAATTTTTGCCTTTTTGTCTTAGAGCCTTTACTAAACGTGCTTGAGTTAAGTTGAATATTCATACGCGCCTTTCATTCATATTTACCTTCAATTGTAGCACGAAGTGATATAGATTCTATACCGCTTTCGCTAAATACCGCATCGATCAGAACGGCTCGAACAGAAGCTTTGCAGAAACAAGGAATCGGCTCCGGGGACATTGTTTTGCACTTTCGCTTGCTTTAAGACAAAGGATTATTATAAAAGCTAATTTAGACTTATGTGTTTTTCGATTTGTGCTTCATTAATTCTTTTTCTTGAATCGTTAAACTCTTGCACTTCTTTTAGAAATTGGTCGGACGCTTTAAAACACTTGTTTTTGTTACAAGGAGCTATCATTGAATAGACGCTAAAATAACTGCGCTCGCCATTCGCGTTATGAATTTTTATGGTTCCGTGACGACGACGAACATGGCCTTCATGATTTCGACAGATTTCCCATCCTTCAGGTTCGCAACGACAGAAGCTACGCGTAACGTGCGAGGGCTCTGTTTCGTTAACTAAAAGCCCCCGAAATTCTCCGCATTTTTTACACTGTACGATGTAATTAGATTTTTTCATATCTTTTCCTTTCTTGGACTGAATGGAGCACCGTACACAAGCCGGTTGCTGGTAGGTCATAGAGTCAGATCTCTCGCTACGCTCTTGATACTTAATTGTTAATGTCTTTTTATACTAGCATAAGCGGTGTTGTTTGTCAATCGAACGGCTGTCGAAATTTGTTTATTTTGCTCACGTCTTTCATTTAACGACTGACTCAGATAGTACTCGCCAATCATAAATAAACAGGCAATGTGATTTACTGGATAGGTTTATGGTATTTGAACAAACATTAGGTATAATTTAAACATGGAAAACATATTATTTGCACTCTTGGGTGCGGTTGCAGCAGGATTAATTTCTGCTTGCGCAACAATTTATAAAATTAAATCAGCTTTTAATAAGCAAACAAAACTTATCGAAAGTAAGTTTGATCGTCAAGACACTCCACTAGATAAATATCCAGAGGACGTTCCTGATGATGTTCTTATTAAAAAAAGTATTGAGCTCGCCCATTTAAGAGGACGGTTAACAACCTCTAGACTTCAGCAAGAGCTTCGTATTGGCTACAATAGAGCGGCAAGAATAATGGAAAAATTAAGAGATTACGGAATTATTGAGCGTGAGCAAACTGGTGACAGGTGTAGATATATAAAGCAGCCTAAGCAGACGGAAAGCCATTAGGTTCGAGCCTTTCAGTAGTAATAAGCACTAAGCTTGTTATGGAATAATTGGAGCAGAGACCCCACATATATAAAATAACGACCAAAAGGTCGTTATTTTATCTTGGCTG
>CAZRIZ010000001.1:0-66692 GCA_964600285.1 uncultured Candidatus Saccharibacteria bacterium | reverse complement strand
GTTAAGCATAAGAATAATGAAGTTGTCAAGAGGTTTTTTGGGGGGGTTGTGGAAATTATCGTGTTCGCTGCCTTTAGGTTGAATTATGAGCACGATTTTGCTATAATCCAAACACTTCATGTGGCTCTTTAGCTCAGTTGGTAGAGCAGAGGCCTGAAGAGCCTTGTGTCCTCGGTTCAAGTCCGAGAGGAGCCACCAAAGAAAACACCCCACTATCTGTGAGGTTTTTTCTTTTAGACAGAGGCCTCTGTCTTGAAAAAGTCATCAAGTTGTGTATAATAACCTTCACGTATCAACTATGCGGGTTTAGCTCAGTTGATAGAGCGCTTCCTTGCCAAGGAAGAGGTCGAGAGTTTGAGTCTCTTAACCCGCACCACATTAATGATAAAACTGAACTTCTGGGCGCTTTTCGCCCGATTTTTTATGGCTGAGGTGCGCAGATTCGACTGTACAACTCAATTACTGAGCCAACTCAATGGTGTTGAGTAATGCCGTGTCACCTTGATTAACTAATCGAAATGCCGTGCCCTCTGCCTGGATATTTACGTCGTCTAAATCGTCGCCATACAGCCCGCTATAACCCACTCCCGATGCGAGGCCACTGAATGCCCAACTTGTGTAATAGTAGTAGTCGCCAACTTTTTTACCCTGTACGGTATAGTCCAGATTCAGCTTCGTGCTATCAGTAGACCTGTAAAGATTACCTGTGGCATATCGTGAAGAACTATCTTCAGACTCATCGTAGTCAGCTCTGTACTGGACGTTAAAACCAGTTGGTTTAGCAAAAAATATTACCCTATCTCCATATATTCGATACTGGACGTCAGATAGTCCGCTTGGTATCTTAAAGCGCAATCCCCAGTCTTTTAAGACTAAGTAGCCTGCGTTAGGATCTGGTTTGGTTCCTTCTGGCGTCTTGGCCTCATCATTATTCGTTGTTTGCTGGCTATTACCAGTGTTAGTTTCCTTATCACCTGTGCTGCTCTTTCGACTATCAAGAAAAAGCCAACTGGCGGCTACTATTAACCCAATAACAACAATGATCAGTATTATCTCTACTACTCCGAAGCCCTTTTTGTTTTTTCTCATTTCATGCCCTTTCTTATGTTCGCTTAAGCGTTATTGTACTCTATTGGCAGATATTTTGCGACTTGCCAAAATTAGCTAAACAGTATATACTGGCAAAATCATTTTTCTAAGGAGGGTAGTAAAAATGGGGACATTACAATACACCAAAGGAGAGTCGATTCTTCGCAACCGCATATGGAACGCCTGCCAACAGAGACATCTCTTTAGAGATGCGGCGAAACCTGAGACCGTGGTCTTTGAGCGCTGGTTCAGTGCGGGCGACATAACCCTACACGACACAATGGGGATCTTGGACAATAACGTCTTTAACGGCGAAATGCAGTTCTACTTCCAAGGCGAAGAGTTTATGAAGATTTCGTACAAAGGTCAAACTGAACCGAGAGCCAAGGGACATTTGATACGGTCCTTGAGACGAGGCAACGCAAGCCAACCGTTTAGAGGTGGTAACTTTGTCAGTCGGCGAGAAGAATTCATACGCTACAGCATTAAGGGAATAAACGCTGGTCAGAAATCATTTCTAACCGAGGAGGGTAGGACCATTCAGTTTGAGGATACCATCACCGCAAAAGACGGCCGAACGCCAAGTGAAATAACTCACCATTGCGTGTTTTCTGGCGAGATAACCGCCTCACCCGAAAAGATGGAAAAAATCATCCGTCAGTTAAGCCGGTAGTGGCAAGACGCACCTCGCCCATGCGAGGTGCTTTTCTTTGTCAAACAAATAATACACCATAAAATGTTATAATAATCTAGATGCAAAAATTCAAACTAGTTGCGCCATTTCAACCAACTGGCGATCAGCCCACAGCTATCGCTCAGCTTTCAGATGGCCTGAAAAATGGTGAACGAGCACAAACTTTACTTGGAGTCACTGGGTCTGGCAAGACTTTTACAATGGCAAATATTATCGCCAATAACCAAAAACCAACTCTAATTCTAGTTCACAACAAAACACTAGCAGCACAATTATTTAATGAGTTTACCGAGTTTTTTCCCGAGAATGAAGTACATTTCTTTGTCAGTTATTTTGATTATTATCAACCAGAAGCTTACATTGTCTCAAGCGACACTTATATCGAAAAAGATTCTGATATTAATGAAGAAATTGAAAAGTTGCGCCACGCTGCCACCAACGCACTACTAACCCGTCGTGACGTTATTATAGTTGCCAGTGTCAGCTGTATTTACGGCATTGGCTCCCCCGCAGATTATGCCGATATGGCTTTAAAAGTATCTGTGGGCACAAAAAGGCGGCAAGACAAGTTTCTTAGGCATTTGACTGATATTCAATACAGCCGAAACGATACCGACTTCAAAAGAGGTACTTTTCGCGTACGTGGCGATGTTGTAGATGTTTTTCCCTCAGGTAATGATCTCGCTTATAGGGTGGGCTTCTTTGGTGACGAAATAGAAAGGCTGACCATTATAGACCCGCTAACCGGCGAGATAACTAGCGAGCCAAAAGAGCTAACTATCTTTCCAAACTCTCACTATGTAGCGCCACGCGATCGAATTGAAGAGGTAATTACAAAAATAAAAGCCGAATTCAAGCCACGTCATGAATACTTTCTAAAGCACAGCCAGTATGTCGAAGCCCAACGCCTAGAACAGCGTATCAATTTTGATACTGAGATATTAAAAGAAACTGGCTTTGTAAAAGGTATCGAAAATTACAGCCGATACCTAACAAATCGTGAAGTTGGTGAGCAACCAGCAACGTTGATGGATTATTTCCCAGACGACTTCCTACTAATCGTAGACGAGTCGCACATGACCTTGCCACAGATACGCGGTATGTATAATGGCGACCGTTCGCGCAAACAAACTCTTGTCGATTTTGGTTTTCGCCTACCTAGTGCACTAGATAACCGACCACTTACTTTTACTGAATTTGACAAACATATCAACCAAGTTATTTATACTTCTGCCACACCTGGTGAATATGAGCTAGAAGCTTCTGCCAAACCAACGGCCCAGCAAGTTATTCGCCCTACCGGACTTCTTGATCCGAAAATCGAACTAAAGCCAAGTAAGCATCAAATTGACGATCTGATTAGTCAAATTAAACTTCGCGTTGGCCGCAAGCAACGCGTCCTAGTGACAACCCTTACCAAGCGCATGGCGGAAGATTTAAGCGTTTATCTCACCGAAATCGGCATAAAAACCGCCTATCTTCACAGCGACATCGATACATTAGAACGTAGCGATATCTTAAAAGATTTGCGTCTCGGAGTCTACGATGTTTTAGTCGGAATTAACCTCTTGCGCGAAGGTCTAGACTTGCCAGAAGTCAGCCTAGTCGCAATAATTGACGCCGATAAAGAAGGCTTCCTGCGCTCTAGCCAAGCCCTAATCCAGACCATCGGACGAGCTGCTCGCCACGTTGATGGAACTGTCATAATGTATGCCGACAATATGACCGACTCTATGAAAAATGCCATCGATGAGACCAACCGCCGACGCAAAATGCAAGAAGACTATAATAAATCTCATAACATAACACCAACTGGTATTAAGAAGACTATCACTGAAGGGCTTCGTGCCTTTATACCAAAAGAAGAAAAAGCCTTGAAAAAACTGGACGTTTCTAAAATTCCACCTGATGAATACGACCAAGTTATTCGCGACTTGACTGGACAAATGAAACTAGCTAGCGCTAATTTAGAATTCGAGAAAGCCGCTGAGCTACGCGACACCATCGCTGAGATACGTAGCAAACAGGATAAAAAACCTAAGAAATAATTACTACTTTTTAATTACATTTGATTTCAAGAACAACATAATTCTGGTTACCATTCTGGTCTGGCTCAAGTAGAGTCTGAGCAACTCATCCCACAAAGCCTCTTCAAAGTGGTGCCGACTACCGTATTTGAATTGTTTATACTCTGGGTCTAGCAAATCTAGCAAGCTGAGCGATACCATTTGATCTTTATGTCTAAAGGCTAGATAGTCAGTGTCGGCCCAAAAATCTAGAGTAGCAAATTGCTCAGCAATTTCGTCACTAATATCCAACCTAGCCAACTCAACACCAGGATAAGCTTCTAGAAGCGCTTCGTTCAAAGGACCAGGCTCAGCCATGGCTCGATAAACTGAACGCCAAGGCAGGATTATTCCATTTAGTTGCCACGCAATGTTTTCTTGGTAAAGTAGCCAATCAGTAATAAGTGCTGGATAATCACTACTCAGCGACATTATTTGTAGCTGATTTGATTCATCAATCATCCTTTTAGCGGCATTAAGACCGCGAACTAAGCCATCCAAGATTCCAAATTCCAACTTAGTTTGATATGGCCTAAACAAGATCGTACCGACAAGGCTATTTCTAATGAAATTATCTGATGATTTATAAATTCTCTCTAAGTCTGGGTCAAGCGCTACAAAATAGATTTCTTTGATTTCATAATCTTGCGCCTCCATCTTGGCAATTTCAGCCACAATCTGCTCACGCCAAGTAGCTTTTTCTTGCACCCAAGCTACCGTCATAAGTTCGGCGATGTTAAATCGTCGGATTAACTCGTCAACCGATTTGAATTTTAAGCGTTTCATAGTCGTCTCTGGAGGACAAAACTTAGCTAAACGAATTAAGGCCTTATCTGACAGCCTATAGACCTTTTGGTCTAAGATATCGTTCAGTAGTCGGACTAATTGGATATTAAAGAAGGCAAGGTCTTCGTTTTGCCCCACAACCTGGTGATCAACTTTTTTGATATCAGTCTTTAGCTGGACCATCAGAGCCTCAACTAACTCTTCTGGCAAAGTATCTGCTGGAGATAGCTTTAGTTTACGCAGATGGAAACTAGTTTTCGCGGTCACGTCGCCCAAGAGTCCGAGATCAATCGAGCTATTGCCCGTTGCTTTTTCGAAATCTCTTATCATGAACTCAAACAAACGTCCCGAACTTGCTAACATTTTACCTAAGATATAAGAACTCATTTTAGTGACCTTTCGCGAACCTCAATTTGATCAAGCTTAATATCAAACTCAATAGCACCAACCCAACCACCCATACGACCAATTACCGACGAAGCGTTAGCTCCGCCTTGAATAATAGCCGAGGCGATATCGCCAGTCGTGATATATTTTGCTAAAAAGCCGACGCCAAAAGCATCGCCGACACCAGTCCGATCAACTGTGGCTACTTTTTGATATACTCCCGAGCGCCAAATTGACGATCCATTAGACACAATTGCTCCGTCTTCAGAACCCGTTATTACGGCTAAACTTACAAAATTCGTCAACTTAACCACAGAGCCCTCAAGCGTCGTGTCTTTGGTAATCATCTCAGCCTCAGCTCGATTCACCAGTAAAATATCTACGTCCTCGAACAAGCCCCAACATTTTTCTATATCACCGAGTTCAATCTCACTCGGATTAAATAAAATCTTACACCCGGCTGATTTTAACTTATAAAATAATTTATCATAAAGATCAAAATCACCACCGTTACTAGACACGTAAGCCCATTTAAAGTCATAATCAGTAAAATCTATTTCTGTAATATCAACCGAAGACCAATCGGCTAGCGAACCAATAACTGACTGCCGGCCCGTGCCATGATCATAAAGGTGATAGTTGGTTGGAGTAACAACCTCGCTTGAAACTCGAGCTAAAGTGGTGTCAACATTAGCGCCATCTAAATCACGCAAAATTTGTTGACCTGCCCCATCTTGACCAAGTGGCGCCAAAACAGTCACGGGGAAACCCCACTTCGCCAGAGTAGCTGATATATTGCTACCACTACCACCACTAAAGAACCGTCGTTCATTTGCGATTAACTCAGCACCAACTTTTATTTGATTATAAAGCCCACCGTCTTGTGAAACTAGTGACAAACCACTAATTCGAGCCAAGTAGACATCTTGTTCTAGATTTCCAACAACCAAGACGCCCGACTTTGCCATGATTAGACGACACTCGTTTTGTTAACTTGATTTATCAACTGATCGTAGACGGCTTTTGGATCATTAGCGTATGCCAAAGCTGAGCCGACGTTTATCACATCAGCGCCTGATCTAGAAATTAGAAAGGCATTGTCAACGTTAGCACCACCATCCCAGCCAATCTCAGCGTTAGGATTTATCTTCTTTACTAAACGAATCTTTTCAGTTTGTAACAAACTAGACTCACCACCCATTTTACCTAGCTCTCCAGCAAAGATTAAAACGTGGTCGGCCTGCTTGATTACTTCCTCTGCACTTTCTGGTACGGTAGATCGCATAAGCGCCACGCCGGCCTTGATTCCAGCCATCCTAAGCTCATCAAAAATCGGCAGTAAGTTGTCCTGCGATTCAACATGAAAAATTACCAAGCTCGGTTTCATACGCACTAGAGTCTTAACATAAAAACTCGGTTGTTCTACCATCATGTGTATGTCAGCTATCCAGTCCTTCGGCCAAAAGACTTGATCTAGCTTCACAGTCTTGCTGGTAGCAAATTGACCATCGGTAATATCAATTTGAATATGATTAGAAAATTCACCAATTAGCTTAATTGCCGACTCGTAATTTTTCATGTTGTCGACTAATATTGTTGGCACGATGGTCGCTCTAGCGTTCATTTAATTTAACTCATCAATCTGCGCGTTACGGCGCTTAAATCTCACTGCTCCAGCAAAAGGTGTTTCTAAAAAGGTTTGAACAATATCCCGCCAAAGATTGATATTTTTTGGACCTGACATCAACCGCCCAGGTAAGCAACAAATATTTGCGTCATTGTCGTTGCGAGTCATTTTAGCCTCATAAGCGTCCCACAATACACTAGCCCGAATGCCCTTAAATCGATTCGCTGCCATGCACATACCCTGGCCACCACCACAAATCAAAATTGCTTTTGAGTCTGGATCTAGTAGCACTTTGGTGGCGGCAATCGCAGCAAACTCTGGAAAGTCATCACCAGGGTCTAAAACCCTACCACCCACATCCTCAATTTCATAGCCCAGCTTATTAACAAACGCAATGATTTCTGGCTTAAGAGTGAAGCCGTTGTGATCGTAACCGATATATACCCTACCTTTTGCCACACTCACTCCTTATTTCTTTATACCTCGACCAACTTCAATAGCCAATTCGACTAAGCGATTGGAGTAGCCCCATTCATTATCATACCAAGCCACCACCTTAACCATGTCGCCATCAACCACCGCCGTCAAGGGTAGATCTACGATAGCGCTGGCTGGATGACCAATAAAATCCGACGAAACTAATTCTTCTTCAGTAACTGCTAAAATTCCTTGATAGAATGGTTCCTTTACGGCGGTCTTAAAAGCCTTGTTTATTTCTTCAACAGTCACGTTTCTCTTCAGAATAAAAGTCAAATCACTGAGTGAAACATTTGGAACGGGAACGCGAACACTCATGCCACCAAAAACGGAACCAAGTGGCGGGATTACTTCTGCCACGGCCTTTGAAGCACCAGTTGTAGTTGGGATAATATTCTCAGCCGCCGAGCGAGCCGTGCGTAAATCTTTTGCGGGTCCGTCAAGCAAAGCTTGAGTCGCTGTGTAGGCATGGACTGTCGTCATCATACCCTTCTTAATACCGAAAACATCGTTTAAGACCGACATGACTGGAGCAATGCAATTAGTAGTACAACTAGCACAAGAGACTACGTCATCACTATCGGTCAATTGGTCTTCGTTAACGCCCAAGACAATTGTCTTAATCTCACCATCTTTCGATGGTGCCGAAATCACAACCTTGCTAGCTCCACCACGCGAAATATGCTTGCGCGCATCAGTAGTTTTTGTCCAACGACCCGTACACTCCAAAACAACATCGACGTCATGTTTCTTCCAGTCCAACTTTGCTACGTCTGGCTCGGCCAACATAGCAATTTTTCTTCCAGAAACAGTCAAATCGCCGTCTTTAACTTCAACTTTAGGTGCATAAGTTCCAAAAGTGGAATCGTGCTTCAAAAGATGAGCCAAAGTCGCAACATCTGTTAAATCATTAATTGCCACAACATCAATATCTGGGCGGTCAAAAGCAATCTTAAAAGCGTTGCGCCCAATTCGGCCAAAACCGTTAATACCGAGCCTAATCTTCTTCATACATCCCCTAACTAAACATTAGCATTTACTCTTATAATAGCAAAGCCCTCTGTCATTTTCAATCAAAAACCGATAGAATTACCCTATGACAACCAAAGATTTGGTGGCAAAAGTTAAACCCCTTTATTCCAGCAAAGACATAGAGCTACTTAAGCGTGCCGCCAACCTAGCGACCAACGCTCACGAAGGTCAGTTGCGAGACAGTGGCAAGCCATATGTCGATCATCCCCTAAGCGTTGCCGGGTTGCTAGTTGATTGGGGTATGGATCTCGATTCAGTTCTAGCCGGCATACTACATGACGTTGTAGAAGATACTGAGATAGAGCTCGCCCAAATCCAAAAAGACTTCGGCAAGAATATTGCCAGACTAGTCGACGGTTTGACTAAAGTTGGACACGCTCGCTCTGGTATGAAACACTTGGGTGAATACAAACCACAGACCACCGACAACCTAGCAAAGCTACTCATCGCCACAGCAAGTGATATTCGAGTTATCATCGTCAAGTTAGCCGACCGGCTACACAATTTGTCTGAACTTCAATATAAATCCCCCAGTAAACAGCAAAAGATTGCTCGCGAATCGCTCGACGTTTTTGGTCCAATGGCTGACCAAATTGGTATGGGACAGGTTCGCACCCAAATTGAAGATCTGGCCTTCAGTTATTTGGAGCCAAAACGCTATGAATATTTACAAAAATTGACCAGAAAAAATTTGAGTCGCTCTACCAGAAAACTCGGTAAAATTAAACTAGAAGTTGCCGACGCACTAAAGAAAAGTTCCTTGAAATTTGAAATCAATGGACGGATTAAAAGCATTTACTCCCTCCACAAAAAGATGGTTCGTAAAGACGAAAACATCGACGATATTCATGACTTAATAGCTTTGCGCGTATTAGTTGACGACAAAGAAGACTGTTACCACGTACTGGGAATTTTACACGCTCTCTATCAACCAATGATAAACCGCATTAAAGACTACATAGCCGTACCGAAGGCTAACGGATATCAGAGTCTGCACACAACCGTCATAACTCCACATAAGCAGATTGTTGAGTTTCAAATTCGCACTCACGCCATGCATGATTTCGCTGAGCATGGTTTGGCAGCTAGCTTTCATTACAACAACCAGAAGTTAAGCAAAAATTACACTCGCTCTAGAAACGTTAGTCGCCTACCAGTATCACTGCACTGGATTACTGAGCTTCAAGAAGTTGCAACCAGATTAAAAGATGGCTCTGAGAATATCGACGCTTCACAATTAGCTATTGATTTATTCAATGATCGCATTTTTGTTTATTCGCCAAAGGGCGACATCTTTAATCTACCGAACAACGCCCTACCGCTTGATTTTGCTTACGCAGTTCACAGCACAATCGCTGGGCGAGCTACTGGATTTCGCATCAACAACAAAATCGCCCCATTCAACCAACAATTAGTCAACGGAGACGTTGTTGAGGTCATTACTGGCAAAACCGTCAATCCAAAACCCGACTGGATGGACTTAATCGTCACTTCACATGCCAAGCACAAACTTAAGAGCCAGCTGAATAAAACCGACTCGCCGATTCGCCCTCGAATAAAAAGCACTAAAAGATAAACCTAGACCGCTACCTCTTGATTTTTTGCCTAATTATGTCATAATTAGAACATACTCACTCGGTAACAAAAGGAGGGTAAACCATGGGTAGTAATCTTAAAGAGTGGTTTAGGAATGTTTTACCAAAAATATTCCGAGGCAAAACGTCATCGTCGGACTATGGGTTCGACGGCCTCAAGTTGCAGTATAATGGCAGAAGTTATACTGGTGAAGACGACGGCGAAGACGTTCTGGTGGAGGGAGCAATTTATCGCGTCGCTTGGGTCGAAGAGCACGAGGGCCATCCTGCCGACATATACTTAATTGGGTTCAGCCAGCCATTCGACGCCAGGCGGTTTAACACCGTCAGGGGATCAACGCCTAAAACGGGAATCCCCCGTGGCGTCAAACAAAGCGATATGGTAGCTCGTGCCAAAAGCACCACCGAGGCGGTCAAGGCTTACGTTCGTAGGCGTCATTCAAACCGCTGACTAAAAAGACCTTGCATCAAGCAAGGTCTTCTCTTTGTGCCAAAAAATTAATTATTGATTTTGCCAACGCTTGATGGCATCAGCGATTACAGTCTTGGCCTCATCTAAACCGTCGAACGACTTAACCACGGTAGAGCCTGGCTTCTTTAAGGCTTTATAGTTATTGAAGTGAAATTCGATTTGCTTGATTAGTTGATTTGGCAAATCTTCCAAAGTTTGAACTGCATCGCCAGTTTGACGATTATCAGCCGGAACAACGATAATTTTATCGTCAATCTCACTATCATCGACAAACTTCATCACACCGAGAATCTTTGCTTCTAGAAAAATACCGGTCGTTAGAGGCTTGTCGGTGATTAGAAGCACGTCTAACTCGTCACCATCTTCATCGAGAGTTTGCGGAATAAAGCCATAATTAGTTGGTTTTGCAAAAATCTCTGGCTCTAAGCGGTCTAGTTTGAATGCACCAACTCGGCGATCCCACTCAATCTTCTGATTTGAGCCCATCGGAATTTCCACAACGACATTAATAACACCATTTTTATAGTCACCTGCATCTAAAATCTTATTGAAATCTGCCATCTCTCTCCTTTTTTTATAATTTAGTCTTCTTATTTAGATATTTTAGCACTTCAATCTCGGCACTGACACCCTCGCCCGAGGCCACTGCCGCTTGTTGCTTGGACCAAGCCTGAACATCACCCGCCACGAACACGCCAGGAACGTTAGTTTGGTTGTTCTCACCCAAAACATAATTCATCGGACAAAGCTCAACTCCGCTACCCTCTAGCCAGGCCGTGTTTGGAACTTGCCCGATAAAGACAAATACGCCATCAGCTGGCCATTGACTAATCTTGCCAGTTTCGGTATTTTCAGTTTTAACTCCTGTTAATCGATCAAAGTCGATTGTAATTTCTAGAGTTTTCTCAAATTCATGAACTTTTATTTTACCAGACTGAACTAAGGGCTCAATTTTGTCCAAAACAGCCTTAGAAGCCGATAGCTTACGCAAGGCAATCAGATCAATTTCGCTAGCATATTTGGCAATATAGACAGACTCTTCGACTGCTGAATTTCCTCCGCCGATAACAACAACTTTTTTGTCTTTATAAAAAGCGGCATCGCACACAGCACAAAAATGTACCCCTCGGCCGAGCATTTCAGCCTCGCCCGGCACGTCCAACTTGCGATAAGTCGTGCCAGTAGCAAGTAAAACGCTTCTAGCCAATAATTCCTCGCTACCATCAACCTCCAGTTTTTTAACTTCACCAGAAAAATCAGCTCGCGTTACCTCTCCTAGGGCAATTTTAGCGCCGTATTTCTGAGCCTGGAGTTTCATTTTATCAGATAAATCTGGACCACTGACGCCATCAGGAAAACCAGGAAAGTTATCCAATTTCTCAGTTGAAGCCACGTTGCCACCAATAACAGCGCGCTCTAAAACTAAGGTGTCAATCCCATCGCGGGCGGAGTAAATAGCCGCTGACAAGCCAGCTGGACCGGCTCCGACAATAATTAAGTCCCAAACTTTACTTGTCATTGCTGGAAAACTGGTTTTTCAGCAGCCTCTTCGGCTGTCATTTCTGGAATTATTTTTACAATAAACTTAATTGGTGAATTAGCTGGAATACTACCGCTACCTGACTCGCCATAAGCTTTTTCCGCAGGAATAGTCAACTCACGCACTCCACCAATCTTCATGCCGATAACACCTTCGTTCCAACCTTCAATTAAATTACCGCCTTCGAGTGGAGCTTTTAGTTTATCTCCGTTAAATGAACTGTCAAAGACTTCTCCATCAGGTAGCCAACCAATATAAAAAGCCTGGTACTTACTATCTTCGGTCAAAACTGCGCCGTCGCCTTCTTTCAAGTCTTTTGTCGTCAGTTCACTAACACTTTCGGCATTAAAGGCATAATTAGCCTTCTCGTATTGCTTAAACTCGTCTATGTAAAGTGGCGAGTATTTGTCCACTAATTTATTTTGCCAAGTCGTCAATTTAGCCTGATAATCCATCAGTTCATTTTGCAAATCCGTCAACTCTTGCCTAGAAGCTAAATCGTCCAAGTCTGGGTTTAGTGCCTGATGAGTCATCAAGACAAACGATCCGATTGTTCCGCCAAGTAGTGCGATTAATAGTATTGAATAGCCAATTCTTTGGCCTTTGGTTGTTTCCGCCATATTCTTTCCTCTTCCGTAATTTTATGTAAGCTATTGTGTTCCGCGTAATACGTCATAATTCTTGGAATAAAGAGCAAACCTCTTTATTCTCTCGAATATTAGTATTATACTACATATTAATGAATGGAGGTTTTTAGTACATGGCAGACAATAAGAAAACAAATGGAGGTGATGTGAAGAAATTTATCCAAGAATTCAAAGAATTTGCCATTAAAGGCAATGTAATCGATATGGCGGTCGGTGTTATCATCGGTGGCGCATTCGGAAAAATCGTCAGTTCGCTTGTAGCTGACGTTATTATGCCCTTAATTGGCATTGTTCTAGGAGGCACTAATCTAGCAGGGCTCAGCTGGACCATCAATGTCGAAGGTAAGGCGCCAGTTGTGCTATCTTATGGTAGTTTTTTACAAAATGTGCTTGATTTTTTGATTATCGCATTTTGTATATTCACTGCTATTAAGTTCGTTAACCGCCTAACTGACTTAGGAAAAAAGAAACCCGAAGAAGAGGAAGTTAAAGTTAAAGCCGCGACCGAACTTGGGACCCTACTGGAAATTCGTGATTTGCTAGAAAAACAAACCAAGAGCCCTAAAAAGAAATAGTTCGCGCACTTAAATATATGAGAGTTTAGGTTTGTCTATAGAAGGACTGGGGCGGGAAATCCACTACCGCTACAGACTGGTTTAGCTGGTAATGCTACTCTTGCGTTAATCGCTGGAACCATAGCGATGGCTGGAATATTAATGATTAGTAAGATTGTGCGAAGAAGAGTTAATTATAGGGCGTAATATTTGCCCAGTTACTTAAAACGAGGCCATATAAATTGACCTCGTTTTAATTTTGAGACAAACTCTAGGCTATTTCAATTAATTTGGTGATTAAGTCTTTCTGGCTGATACCACCGTTTTCCATCATTTTTGGATACATGCTGATATTGGTGAATCCTGGGAGCGTGTTTATCTCGTTGAAGTAAGGCTGGCCGTCAACCAAAAAGAAGTCAACTCGTGCCAAACCAGCACAGCGTAGCCCCCGATAAACCGCCTCTGCCATAGCTTGAACCTTGGCTTCAGTTTCTGGATCTAACTTAGCTGAAACTGTCGTAGTGGTTTTGGAATTATCAGAATACTTAGCCTCATAAGAATAAAACTCGTCTTCTTCGCTAACTAAAATTTCACCGACTGGGCTAATAGACAAATCAGCCCCCTTGCCAAGAACAGCAACTTCTAACTCACGACCAATCATGGCTTTTTCAACTAAAACCGTATCGTCGTGCTGAAAAGCCAACTCAAGAGCCACTTCAAAACTAGCTTGATCGGTAACCTTACTAACACCAACTGAGCTACCAGCGCGGGTCGGCTTAACAAAGATGACTTCACCTAAATCGCTAGCTAACTGAGCAAATTTCGGCTTGTTATCATAAGCACGCACCGCCACGTAAGGCGCTACCGGCACATCATACCACTGAGCAATTTGCTTGCTCAAGAGTTTGTCCATAGACACAGCCGAAGCCGTCATATCACTGCCAACAACATGCATGCCGAGTAATTGTCCCAGAGCCGCAATCATGCCATCTTCGCCATTTTGACCATGCAAAACAGGCAGAAGTACGTCTGGTCGGTAGGTTACTTCGCCAATCAAAAAAGCACGCCCTACTAAGTCAATTTTCATAGGAGATTGATCAGTTTGAGCCACCTCTTCAGTAGCAAACCAGTGACCTTGCTTGTTAATATAAGCTAGTCTAACATCAAATTTTTCTCTATCAACGCCCTGATTGACGTTTTTGGCCGACATAATCGAAACTTCATGCTCAGTTGACTCGCCGCCGAAAATCAATAGAATTTTAGTCTTTTTCATTCTAACAGTTTAGCTAGTATAATAGGTTTATGCAAATGATGCCGTTAGCGGAACGACTGCGTCCGCAAAAGCTCAGTGAGGTGGTTGGGCAAGAAGATGTAGTTGGTAAAGGTAAAATTATCAATAACTTAGTTGCGTCTGGAAAACCAGCTAGCTTAATTTTCTGGGGGCCACCTGGAACTGGTAAAACCACCTTAGCGCGAATTATCGCTAACGAATTTAAGGCCGACTTCATCGAATTATCCGCAGTCACCGCTGGCAAAAAAGATGTCGTCAAAGTAGTTGAACAGGCTCAGTTTAACCGTAATTTAGGCAAGCAGACAATTCTGTTTGTCGACGAGATTCACCGTTTTAATAAAGCTCAGCAAGATGCTTTCTTGCCACACGTAGAATCTGGGCTAATAACCCTATTTGGTGCGACAACTGAAAATCCTAGCTTTGAAATTATCGCCCCACTAATGTCACGCACTAAATTGATTGTGCTAAAACAACTCGACAAAAAATCACTGCTAAAACTACTCAAGAAAGCCGTCAAGTTAGTTGCTCCGAACAAAAAGACTGATCCAAAAGCCTTGAGCTATATAGCTGAACTAGCATCTGGCGATGCGCGTTCGGCTCTGAACAAGCTTGAGTTGGCAATTCAAACCCTGCCAGAAATCACCCTAGAAGCAGTCAAAGAGCTTGACCCAAATTCGCTGGTTCGCTACGACAAGAAAGGCGACTCGCACTACGATATCGCCTCGGCCTTTATTAAATCAATGCGAGGCGGTGATGTCGAGGCTAGTGTCTATTACTTAGCTCGAATGATTAAAGCTGGTGAAGATCCGAAATTTATCGCTCGCAGAATGATTATTTTTGCTTCGGAAGACATTGGGCTGGCTGGTAACGGAGCGATTGGTTTGGCTAACGCTACTTTTGAGGCAGTCCACAAAATCGGATTGCCCGAAGCGCGAATTCCACTGTTTCACTGCGCCGTCGCTCTGGCCAGAAGCAAAAAATCACGCGAAAGCTACAACCTAATGCTTGAGGCCGAAGCTCTAGTTGATAAGTTCCCAAACGCCGAAATCCCACTGCATGTTCGCAACGCACCAACTAGGCTGATGAAAGACTTGGGCTACGGAAAAGGCTACGACTGGGAAGCTGGTTTCAAACATGCTAAGGGCTTTTTACCAGAGGCGCTTAAAGGCAAATTCAAAAAATCTAAGTCTTAAAATCAAAAACCACCCTTTTTTGCGGAGTGGTTTCTTTGCGTATAAATCAATACTAGCACAAGACGACAAAAAAATCAAGTGGCAGACGCTTACTGTCTATTTACCAGCTCGCTTGCGCAAGATTGGGTCGAGAATCTTTTTTCTCAGGCGCAAACTTTTTGGCGTAACTTCTAGTAGTTCATCGACATTCAAAAAATCAATTGATTGTTCTAGGCTTAATTTGCGATAAGGGCTTAACTGTACCATGCCGTCAGAAGATTTCGATCGCATGTTAGTCAAGTGCTTTTCTTTGCAAACGTTAATCTCTAAGTCTTCGTAGCGATTATTTTGGCCAACGATCATACCCGCATAAACCTCTGTGGCTGGTCCAATAAATAATTCACCACGGGTTTTTGCACTCTCTAGCGCATAAGCAGTCGACAAGCCAGCCTCAAAAGCAATCAGAACACCGGTTCTATTGGAAGTGAATTTCTCTCCAACTGGTTCGTAACCAAGTGGTATAGCACTCATAACTGCCGTTCCTTTAGTCAAAGTAAGCAACAAACTCCTCAAACCAATCAAAGCTCTAGTAGGGATTTTATAGACTAAGCGAATATTGTTTGACGTCAAACTCTCCTGCTTAATAAGTTCGGCATAGCGTGAACCAAGCTCTTGACTGACTACACCCATAAATTCTGGCGCTATTTCAATATAAAATTCTTCAATTGGCTCTTTAGTGACACCATCTTCGGTGATAGTGATAACTTCGGGACGACCAACTTCGCACTCATAGCCTTCACGACGCATTGCTTCTATCAAGACACTAAGATGCAACTCGCCCCTACCAGAAATCGTAAAACCGATGCCAGTGTCGACGACCTTCAGCCCCACATTAGTTTCAAGTTCACGCACCAAACGCTCGCCTAACTGTCGTGAAGTCGTAAATTCACCCTCGCGACCTTTCATCGGACTGGTATTTGGTCCTAAGTACATACTAATGGTTGGTGGATCAATTTTTATAACTGGCAAAGCTTCTGGGTTGGCAAGATCGGCAATAGTGTCGCCAATTTCACTCTGACCAACGCCGACTAACGCGATGACATCGCCAGCGTCAGCCTCTGAGACTTCTTCTTTATTTAAACCGTGAAAAGTGAATAATTTGTCAATTTTAGTTTTGTGAATATCGCCCGTGCGGTTGATTAAGGCTACCGGCATACCAGCCTTGGCCACACCTCGCTTAATCCGTCCGATTGAGTATTTACCTAAGAAACTATCGTAGTTCAAACTCGCCACTTGCATTTGAAAAGCTCCGTCAGAAACAGTTGGTGCGGGGATATCATGAATAATTGCTTCAAATATTGGCGTCAAATCAGCTGGCTCATCTGTAGAGTTTGGAATATTATTCCAGGCCTTACCGTCACGCCCAACAGCATAATAGACCGGATATTGTAGTTGCTCTTCAGTCGTGGCCAATTCTAGAAATAAATCCGCTAAATTATCCTCTACTTGATCAATCTCTCGGCCAGGCTTGTCGATTTTATTTACAACCACAACTGGCGTCAGCCCTAACTCTAGGGCTTTAGACAGCACAAATTTGGTTTGAGGCATAGCGCCCTCTTGGGCGTCAACTAGTAGCAACACGCCGTCAGCCATATTAAGCGTACGCTCAACCTCGCTAGCAAAATCAGCGTGCCCAGGCGTATCTACAATGTTAATTTTATAATCTTGGTAATAAACTGCCGTATTCTTGGCTGTAATCGTAATACCACGCTCAGCCTCTTGAGAGCCAGAATCCATGATTAGTTTTTGCGACATTTCAGATTGGTTATCACGAAAAGTATGCGATTGCTTAAGCAGACCATCAACTAGCGTGGTCTTGCCGTGATCAACGTGAGCAATAATAGCGATATTGCGAATTTTATCGGCTGTAAACTTTTTCATATAATTACAATCGGTATACTCTATCACAAAACCAAGAGTAAAACAAGCGTTAACCCAATAAAAATCCTCCGCGAACGGAGGACAATTTGCTCAATAAATGAGCAGTTGTGATTGCTATGCGTCAGAGGAATAATGGGCGTTCCAGCCTTCAGCCCTAAGCGCACCCCTAATGAAACTCCTAATCTCAAACGGAGCGCCATATTGGAACAGGGCACGACGTTCTTCGTTAGATAGTCTAGAATCATGTGGTCGCAAATGCATCAAGGTTTCGGCGACCACCGCCAAGACAGAATCAGCACCACTCCACAGTTTCTTTTCCTCCTTCCACTCTATACCACCCTCATTAGGTGGAAAATTTCCGTAGAATGAAGCAAGGAACCGTTCTGAAGAGGTGTTGGCAACCAAGACCTTGCTCTCACCAAAAGCATAGATACCAGTCGAGACTTCATCGTAAGCTTCGTCGCAAAGAAACAAATCAATCGCTGATTTAGCTGAAACAGAAAAATTAGTTACTTCGCCCTCAAGTGGATCCTTAAACAAACAGCCCCATGGCAGATCGAATCGCAGAACATTCTCCGCCTTATGGTTCCAGCGTTGAACGTCCAAAATAAAGGTTCCGTAAGTAACACCAGGACAAAACTCTCTGATGGCTCGCTTAACTACAGCTACAAGTATTTTGGACTCAAGCCCACTCAGAACAATGTTGTCTGTATTCGACTCTGTCAGGCCATTGTTTGTTTTCATACAAACCCCTCCTTTTGCCTATCACATTATTAATGTGCTATCCTTCTATTTTATCATATTTATGGCCATAAATCAAACAGCCGGCACTAGGCCGACTGTTGCGGGTTCAACTTAGCAGCCCAAAGTGAGCCTTATTTAATAAGCGTTTCTTTGACTTGGCGTGAAGTTAAGAAATAAAGTAGTGGGAGAGCGAGTAAAGCCATTGCAAAAACAATGCCAAAGATCAGCAAGGGTACGCTTAGATTATTATTGGAAGCCTCAACAGTAATATCAAAGTTGAAGATGAGGTCGAATATAGTTTGGACAATACGACAAGCCCAGGCAGCAATCGCAAGCCATCTACCGATCTTCTTTTCTATTGTAATCGTTACGGCCGCCGCAATAGAAAGACCGGCAAAGATTAGCCCGAATAAAAGGTTGGCGATATTTACATCATTGCCTATTGAGATGAAAATATTGGTGATGGTACTAAAACCAGCTATGACAAACATAATCGTAAAGAATAATAGCCAGCCCCGAATACCCTTTCTAGGCTGTGCCGTAACAGCGCCCTGAACTGGCGCAACTTGTGGTTGAGCGAAATGTTGTTGATTGACGGGCTGTTGCTGATACGGTGTATTCTGATCGACTGGTGCGGGACCATATTGCGTATTGGCCTGTGCGTCAGTACCACCCGTTGACGGAGTGACTGGTGGTTGTGGTTGTGTTGCCATTAAAGTTGTGCTCCTTGTATTATTCTGACCACATTATATCATGACTGTGACATCAGCAATGTGCTATCTTTCTATTTTATCATATTTATGGCCATAAATCAAACAGCCGGCACTAGGCCGGCTGTTTCGAGTTCAACTTAGTAACCCAAAGTAAGCCTTATTTAATAAGAGTTTCTTTGACTCGGCGTGAAACAAAGAAGTATAACGCCATCAACCCAGACGAGACTATTCCAGCGACAATGCCAGACATTATCATAGGCGCAGTCTCACCACTTGCGGAAGACTGTACAATCGTATTAATCGCACCGTGAACGGCGACAGTAGCACATACGGCAATTCCAAGCCATTTACCAATCTTCTTTTCCATTGCAATTGTCACAGTCGCCGCAAGTGAAAGACCGGCCAAGACTGGCATAAACAAAAGGTTAACAATATTTGTGTTGTCGTCACCCATCGAGGCGAAGAAGGTGCCTATGTAACCCAAACCAGCGATGGCAAAAGAAACTGTGAAGAATAGGAGCCAACCACGGACGCCCTTGAGTGATTGTGCCATAACAACATATTGAACTGGTGCAGCTTGTGGTTGAGCGAAATATTGTTGGTTAACGGGCTGTTGCTGATACGGTGTATTCTGATCGACTGGTGCGGGACCATACTGCGTATCAGCGCCCTCTGTTGGTGGGGTGACTGGTGGTTGTGGTTGTGTTGCCATTGAAGTTATGCTCCTTGTATTATTCTAACTATATTATATCATGACTGTGAACCAGAGAGCTTATGCTTACGTACATAACGTAAATCAAAAAGCCACCCCAGTGGGCGACTTCTTCGAAAATTGTTCTTTCTTGGTGGGAAATACAGGGCTTGAACCTGTGACCTCAGCAATGTGAATGCTGCGCTCTAGCCAACTGAGCTAATTTCCCAAAAGTGACAACTAAATTATATCCCTACCAAGTTAAAATTAAAAGCCCGAAGCAACAACTTCGGGCAAGAGCGATTTAATACCGCAGTCATTCATTGAAGTCAATTAATGGAACTCGACTGAAATCAAGATGCTTCTTTGATATGCGTAACATGTAACCAACCGCCACCCTAGCTTGGTTCAAATGGAATAGTGCCAGACTACCATTCTTCTTTCTGAAACGCCTATCTTGATGCACACCAAGACTGAGCAAATTCAAGAATCTCAAGATAGCGTCATAGCGCAAGCGCGAGACTGGCTTAGCAAAATCCACAAGCTCATAACGCACTTTTCGAGCCGACCTAGTTGTTGTTATCAACCTAGCCGACAGCAACAGACTTTCACTAGCCTTTTTTCCCAGACTAGCTAGAATGGGACGATCTCTTTGCCTGTCTGTTATGGATTGGCCAAGAAGTTGCATCCCTAGTTCATCCATGAAACGGCTCAATTCATGCCACGATCCTCTAACTAGCTCCTTAGCCAAGTTATCAATCCCACCAGGACGAGCAATTTCAACTCCGTGTAAATACTTCAATTTAAAGTCCTCCTCCCTCCTTTTTAGGTTCTAAGATTATCTCATATTATTAAGGTTTTTGCAATAAAACTTACTGACAAAATAAACCAGCTTTACTGCGAAAAATTGAGGAACATGCTTCAGCAAGTAGCTCGCTCAACCCGAAACTTAAATCAAAAAATCCGCCTTGGGGACGGAAACTAAAGGTTTCTTTGCTGTGGTGGGCGACGAGGGGCTCGAACCCCCGACCTTCTCGGTGTAAACGAGACGCTCTAGCCAACTGAGCTAGTCGCCCAAAACCTTGTAAGTGCTAGAGAATAATACCACAAAGCGCTATATACTGCAAAACCCCGACATGTGGCCGGGGTTGTGTTCATCAAGTTAGGGGCTTAAACGCACACGATACCGCTCTCTGGCGATTTGGTACATTCCTCCCGTAAATACATCGAGTACTGTGCGGAACGACCTTTCTAGCTCGTCTCGTGCGAACATGGGCTTGCTGCCGGATACATAAATAGTGCTCGATGCAAGAAGGTTCGCCGTAGGTTGAAAGTTCGTCTTGTGGGCCGCAAGCTCCTCACTAGTTGGCCACAATTCGAGATAGCATTTGTGACCGAGCCATACAGATACTACAGCCGGAATCACAACTTTAGCACCATCTATACAGTGAATGATTGTGATTTTCTGGTAACATTCTAGAAAATCGGCGAACGGCTTACTGTCATTGTCGTATTTTCGAACGCTATCGCTAAAAAACGGAATTCTTGAAAAATTCAACTCCCGCGGGTACTCCTTTTCGCGATATAAGTATCTTAAGAAAAACTGATCATCGGAGTTAAGGGCTACCCTAATAAACATATTACCTCCTGACAGCTTAAGGCTGTTTGCGTTCAGCTCGCCAGCTTTCTTGGAGAGTCTATCTCCAGAATAAGCTTCAAATCAATAGACACGAAGCTTATTCCAGAGACAGATTAAAATACGGCATTATCAATCTAACTTGACATTTAACATGCTAGTAGCTCCACCAAGACCACAATATTATCATTATAACATAAATTGCCTTAAAACTCAATAAAATGTGCCCGTGTATTAAGCTTGGATTAGCCAAAACGCCCTGATATGATAAACAAAATTACCCACTAAAAAATCACTCGGTTGAGTGATTTGGTGCGCACAAGAGGACTTGAACCTCCACAGGATTGCTCCCACTACCACCTCAAGGTAGCGCGTATACCAATTCCGCCATGTGCGCATAAAGCAAGCGTCAGCAACTATTTTACACCAATTTACTAATTTGAACAAAGCGAGGAACTACTTATCTATCTCGACTATCGTTCCAGCCAAGCTCAAAACATCTCTTTTTTGATAGAGGGTTGGGTTTGCTAAATTATCTAATGGCGCGCCTAATGTAACGACTATAAACTCGCGCCCTTCCACCTCAGCCAATACTGCCCAACACAGACCAGCTCCATAGGTCGTGCCTGATTTTCCGCCAAGTATCTTAAAGTCTTGTTGCTCAGACTCGCTGATTCGTGATAGCACGGTGCTGTGCATTTTAATCCCATTCGGGTGCTGTGGCGTAGGCGTAGTCACATATTCACGAGTAGTAAAAATTTGGCGAAAAATCGGGCTCCTCAGAGCATAACGCAATAAACTAACCATATCTCGAGCTGACGACACCTGGGTGGAGCTATCTAGGCCAGTTGGATTGGTAAAAACAGTATTAGTCATTTTTAATTCATGGGCTTTTTGGTTCATTAGCTTGATGAAGTCTCCCTTCCGAACAGAAACCTCATTAGCCAAAATCGTAGCCGCCTCACCTCCGCTCGGTAGAACAGTTGCATAAAGTAGATCGAGATACTTGACTGTTTCACCAGACGCAAACCCAGCCATTGAGGCATTTTTAGCCCAAAGATTTGACAATACGGCGCCATCAATTTTAACGCTGGCCCGTAAGTCTTCTAGGTGCTCAATCGCTAAGATCGTCGTCATGATTTTAGTCAATGACGCAATCGGCACAGAGCTATCAACGTCCTTACGCAATAAAGCCCACTCGTTTACCGTGTCGTAGACCATGATGTTTCGACCATAATAGCTCGACGCGTCAACTGGCCAAACTGGTAACGGAGGCTTGGGCGTGAATTTTACTTGGTTTGGAACTAAGGTTTCTTCAAGTGCGGAATAAATAGCGACTACTAGCTTGTCTTTTTTGTGATATAAGTAACCGCCCGAAATAACAGCTAGCAAAAGCAAGCAAATCAACAAATATGGCTTGTTGGATTTTTTAGGCTTACTTAAATTCATATACCCTAATTTTACCCCAAACTTGAAAATACTGCCTAAATAAATCTATTACTAGGGCGATAGTTGACGTGCGATGGGTTAACAAGAAAGCCTTAAGCCTATTGACTTTTTTGCATTTTACTGTATAATAAGAAGTATCGTTGGTGCAAGCCAACGCGTGCCTATCGTCATTGGCGATAGAGCTTTTATATACTGGAGGGACGAATCATGGCGACAGAACTAGGAAAAGGAATCCAGGTGACAACACTCAGAGAATATGAGGAACATCACCTAAAAAAGGCTCTCGCCTTAACCGCGGAGGGAAACCGAAGCGGAAGCGCTAACCTGGCATTCCTGAGGAGAATTGGTGACGGGATTCACCAAGTAATCCTGCTCTTCCCCCGAAACTGCTCGCCCAACGGTGACGGAAGCGTCACCGTTCGTGGCGAGGATCAATATGGAACTGAGCTTGAGGCTCAGTTTCACCTCCACAAATGTGGCGACGACTGGTGCTGCCGAAACAACGGCAACACCAATCACGCAACGCTGAGGCGTATCGCCACAGCGACTGCGTAACCGCCATAGGCCGGCTACAAACGTAGCCGGTTTTTCCTTTTGTGTTGTAAATTGTATAATCTAGGCATTATGTCATCAGATACTTACGAATTCAGTTTTGATCAAAATAGCCTAACAGATAAGGCGAGGCTCAAAACCCCAGAGGGTTTAGAGGATTTTATACAGCAAAGTTTTGACGAGCTGCAAAAGCAAAACGCCGACTTGCACGAAAAGTATGGTATTGGCTCTGAAGGTGGTCGCTGGGGTGCTGACTTGCTTGACGGTACAGTAACTTTCTCTGGTAGACCTGATGGGAAAGACCTGGTCGCCAACATAGAGGTTATTGGCTCGGTCAACACAGACCACGACACATTTATGTGGGCTTGCAACAATAAGTCTTTTGACGCATTACCAAATATCGTAAAAACTGCAGCAAAAACCAAAGATTTTTTGGAGGACTTGAACTACTTGTATATGTGGGAGTCGCCAATTAACGACCCTAAGTACAAAATGCTGAGAGCGCACATTATGGGCGAAACTGCTATGCCGGAGGCTTGGCGGTTATCGGCAGTGGCTAACAAAATGAGTGGTGGACTGGGTATCTTTAGTGCAAATATCAGTCAAGCGCAGGCAGTTTTTCTTCTTATTAAGAATATACGTTAGATAAAGCAGACAGCGAAAAAACATCTGGTTCGCGCTGCGCACGACCAAAGAAAAAATCGCCCGAAAGGGCGACAATTTCCGTTCTACGATTTCTTTGGTGCGCACGAGAAGACTTGAACTTCCACAAGATTGCTCTTACTAGCTCCTGAAGCTAGCGCGTCTACCAATTCCGCCACGCGCGCATTACTGAAATTATATAAGAACTAAGGTGTAGTGTAAACTAGACGCTGACTGACTAAGAAATCACTAAGGGCTGAGTAGCGTGTTTGTGGGTTGGCCAACACGCTACTTGATGGACCGGCCTGAGTATTATTTGCTAAAGCATAACGAAAGTTTGACCGAACTAAGGCAACGGCTGGGGCATCGCTCAACCAACGCTGAACAAAGTTTTTGTATTTGGCTTGGCGCAAGTCTAGGTCATTACTAGCACGAGCCGTGGATAAGAGCGCGTCGGATACAGAATCGGAATAATTAGCCTGATTCAAGCCATTAGCGAATTTTTGTGATGAGTGCCAATAGGCAAACTGGTCCGGATCAGAACCTAAAGCAATTTCGTAAATTAAAACGTCATAGTAGCGCGGTTGCAAGAAATTACGTACGAAATCAATGTTTTGGTCGTTCAAGTCAACCATGTTTAAATCGATTTCTATACCGAAATCTCGCCAAGCCTCAGTTAGCAACTCTGCTAGTTGAACGTAGCCAGAATCCTTAACCGCCACTACATCAAGCTTCAGGTTCTGCCCCGAATTATCTTGCCATTTTCCATTGTTTAACTTATATCCCTGTGCCTGAAGAGTTTTCGTAGCTGATTCTAAGTCAAACCACTTCGAAATTTCCGGTTTATAGTCCCCTAACTGTTCTGGCAAAATTGGCAAATCTAGCGCTCGATGGTTACCGTTTACAGAATTAAATTGATTTCTTATCGCTGCCAAATTTAACGATGAGCGAAGGGCCTTTCTAACATTGGCATTTTTCAAACTTTCGCTGTCATTGTTGAAAAAAGCAAAGACGCCATTTTGCAGGACCAAGTCCTGCACAGTCCATTTTGACTGATCTTCAATATCAGACAAGGCAACGTTAGCCCCGGCATTAATCTCGCCGTCATTAATCGACTGGCGTAAGTCAGCTTGACTAGCAAAAGCGTGAAGCTCAAAACGGTTTAATCTAGATGGTGGTTGATAGTAGCTATTATTAACCGTCAGATGCAACACCTGTTTATAGCCACCACTAATCGTAACGTTTCTTAAAGATTGAAAACGTAGCGGACCAGAGCCAACTGGCGCTGACGAGAAGTCCACTTCTCGCAAATTTGCTAAATCAACTTGGCCCAAAATATGTTCTGGTAAAACTGAAAATGTTAGAGCTGGGCGAAACGGACCGTAAGGCGCTGGTAATATAAATTCGATCGAGTAATCGCCAACCTGCTGAACCTTAACACCCCGCCACATGCTACCAAGCGAGGACTTAACAGTAGCGCTCTGAATTAAGTCAATTGTAAACTTAATATCTTTTGCCGTTAGTTTTTCGCCATCATGCCAATAAACGTCATCACGAATTGTCACAGAATAGGTCGTACCGTCACCAGAAACGGTTAAAGACTTAGCTAAATCGTTCTTCAGGCTACCAGTTGAGTCGTAGCTTAAAAGACGCGAGAACATCAAGTAGCTAGCCGATTTTTCCGACTCAGTCATAGCATAGAGAGGGTTTAAGGAGTCTATTTTGCCAACGACACCTTCGCGATAAGTTCCACCACCGACCATCGTAAGAGAACGATAGCCTCTCTGACTAAAAAATATTTGTAGCCCTAGCGCCAAAAGTACCGTAACTAGCAACGAAGACCAGATAATAATCTGGTTTCTAACTTCACGAATCTTTTGCCATTTTCGGATAACAAAGCGTTCGGTTCCACTAACCACGGATTTTTCAAGCTCATTAGCTTGCTTGACTAATTCTTTATTTGAAATAATGTGCCAAAATGGCTTCTTTGATTTAGCCTTGGGGGCGTTATTTTTTAACTCGTGTTTAGATTTCACTTTATGAGTTAATTAATATTAGGAAAAATAGCCGGCACAAGTATGGATATAACAAAGATAGTGGCTATCATAATCGTCATATCAAAAATACTTTTCTCTAAACCACGTCGCTCGGTGTGTAACTCGCCCGAAGCACCAAACCCAGATCCCAAACTAGCGCCTCGCTGTTGTAGGATAATTAGAATGATAGTTAAAATGCCGGTAACTATTGTTATATTAGAAAGCATATTTCCTCTTTAATCGGTTTATCCCATTATACCGTTATTTACCACTTTTGTCACCACCATTATTAATACTCTCGAGGATAAGCGATGCCTTAGCTGGACCAACTGCCCCAGATAATTCTTCAAAACTTAGTGACTTAATGTCGACTCGACCGCCAAAAGATTTTTGAATTTTATTTCTAGTTACTGGGCCAATACCCTTAACGCTATCTAGTTGCGATGCCAAGGTTCGTACCCTACTTAGCTTTGACTGGTAAGTTATAGCGAAGCGATGAGCTTCATCACGAACACGTTGCAATAGTCTAAGAGTTGGATGATGCCGTGGCAGAGCGAGCGATAAAAAATTATCACCAAGCCCTCTTAGACCCACGCCCAACTGACGACTTACCCTGACAATAGACGACCCTTGAGATATAATAATTTCTTCAAATTGTTTTGCTAAACCCACTACCGGTATATCGCTATATCCGGTCTTGACGAGTGAATCTATTGCTGCGGCTAATTGACCCTTGCCTCCATCGATTAGTATAAAATCGGGCAAACCCCATTTTTTGACGTTTGACTCACGAAAACGTCGGGCTATGACTTCACGCATACTGGCAAAATCATCATTTTGATCAACTCTTATCTTGAAACGACGATAATTCGGACGACTTGATATGCCGTTCACAAACACCACCATGCTAGCCACCACATTAGTGCCAGATAGGTGTGATATATCATACCCCTCAATTCGCTGTGGAATCTTGGGTAAGTTGAATATTTGTTGCATGGCTACTAGGCCATCGTCGTTCTTGGCTATCGATTCATCATTAAATTTTACCTTGTGTTGCAACGCGCGCAGACGCTGTAGTTTATTTCTAAGCTGTGCCGCTTGTTCAAAATCTTGGTTATCAGCAAAACGATGCATCGCTTTTTCTAAATCAGCTACAACTTTTAGGCTATCGCCTCTTAGAAAGCGAATGATTTGACTCAGATCCTTGCGATATTTTTTTTGCTCAAAGTTAGTCTCAACCTTGGGAGACAAATTAATTTGTTGGTCAAGAGTTGTTCTGCCGTTCGGATTATATGGCTTGGGGAAATAAGGAAAAATCTTGCGCAGATAACGCAAAGCCTGACGAATCGGATAAGCGTTGTAGTAAGGCCCAAAATAGAGCGCTCGATCATCGTCTGGTAAACGAATTATACTAACGTCTGGTATCGCTTTATACAAGGTTATTTTGATATAAACGGCCGACTTATCGTCACGTAATAGGATGTTGTAGTGTGGCTGGTAGCGTTTGACCAGTTCCGCTTCTAGTAGTAGGGCGTCAAGCTCGTTAGCGGTTTCAATAAAATCTAAGTCAGCAATTTCTGCTACCAGCGCCTTAGTCTTTAAATCGCTAACTCGTTTAGAGAAATATTGCTTTACCCTCTGACGCAAGCGCATCGCCTTGCCAACATAGATAATCTCCCCCTGAACGTTCTTATAAAGATACACTCCTGGGGAGAGCGGCAACGTGTTAATTTTAGCTTGAAATTCCTTGACCATATTTTTCTAAAATAAAATCCCCCGAAGCCGAGGGATTTTGTTTATTAACAGTGTGTTATTCCTCTTTAGCGCTATCAGCAGCCTCAGCCTCAGTGGTGGTATCTTCTGGAGTAGGGCCGCCCTTTTCAGACTCAACTTCGCTGACATCAGTTGCATCACCGCCAGCCGCTTCATTAGCTGCTTCAAGCTCTGCTGGATCGTAAACGTTAGCCACAGCCAAGTTTGGATCAATATCTTTATCGGCAAATTCAACACCGCTCGGCAAAGTAATGTCCGAAATTGATATATTATCTCCCACAGCCGTTAGGTTTTTAATATCAACCTCCAAAGCTGGGATCATATCAGCCGGTTTAGCTAGCAAGGCAATCTCGTCCAAGACTTGCATAACGACAAAGCCAGCTCTTTCAGCCGCACTTTCACCCAAACCAACCAAGCGAATAGGCACATCAGTCTCAATCTCCTCATCAGCAGAAACTATTTGAAACTCTATGTTATAAATCTTGTTCGACACAGCATCACGATCTATGTTCTTGATGATTGATAAATGCTTCTTGCCGTCAACAACCAAATCAAGTGGTGTACTAGTTCCAACCTGACTAATTAACTTCTCTAGAGGTAGCTCATCGGCTTGGACGTTAACTGACTCCAGGCTAGCACCATAAGCAACACCAGGAATAATTCCGTTAGTGCGAAGTAGCTTAGCTTTCTTACCAGTCAAATCTCGTTTAGTTACTTTAAAATCAATTCGTTCAGACATATATCTCCTATAAAATTTTGGTCATTTCGTATAATTTTACCAATTATATCATCTTGAGTCTTAAAAATCTAGGGTTGAAATAGTTTTTTAAGCTCAACTTTAATTTCAGGGATTATTTCAGGAGACGGTAAACTATTGGCTAGCTCGACAGCCGACACCAACGTGTCGCGCACGACTGGTAAGCTCAGTGACTTTGTTGGCCCACTAGAGAAAATTAGCATCGGTAGGGCGTCTTGATCGAGTTCAGCCGTTTTAAGGTCGACCTCCTGATCTGACAATAAAAGAGCGACGGTCGACAAATCAACCTTAAATAGCTTCATTTCTTGAGCAACAGACTTAATTAAGCGGTTTAATTTGACTATATCCCTACCACTAGTCTTCAACTCCACCATCGGCAATAAACCGGCGTTTTGAGATATTTTAGCAAACCGTGCTGCCAAGTGAGCGTTAGATAAAATTGCTGTATCGCTCAAAGTGTCGTCTAGAGCGGCCCATAATCTCCAGCTCGCCACGTCAAAACCATTTTGACGATACATAGATAGGCGCTTGTCTAATCCATCTAGGCCAGTTGTAATTCTCTCTTTTGCAAAACCCGGTAGTTGTTCGTAACCAGTATCTACCCTAATCGCTAAACGAATATCGCGCGGTAAATCAATCTGTCCGAAAGAGGCCACAATCTGGGGATCAAATAAGACCGCGCTAAAGCCATCTGACAACGGTTCCTGCAAAATCAACTTAATAAATTCATTATAATTTTTAGATTGAAACACTTTTGCCAACGCCGATAAATTGTCCAAATGAAGCAGGGGTAGTTTTTTACTATCTAAAGTGCGGCGAATTTTATTAATTTGTCGACGAAAATCTGGCGTGCCCGCCAAGACTTTGATATGCTCAAAATCTAAATAATCCATATCGACATCAACAAGGTTTAGTTCCTGACCAGATTTAATTTGCTCAATGCCAAGCGTTATCAACCCCGCTTCGTCTTCTATATTACAAGGTTGGGTCGATAAGGACAGGATAAGTTTCAGCCACTCGCCGTCAGGCAAACCAGCTAAGCTATGGCCTTCTAGGATTTTTTCTCCATCAGATATCCACCAGCGACCATCGTCGGCTTGAACAAAAATCCGGTGTGAATTTTTAAACCGAGAAATTTGAGTCATCGCCTGAGCGCGATTCTGGATAGTCAATAGCACCCAATCAGCCAACTCAATTAGCCTAGGGTCAATTGGCCGATCGCAGATTATTTTCACATCAGGATTGTCTAAACGATATTTAGCAATCTCTCGCAAATCGCTATCAGATAAGTTTGCCGTACGACTTATATAAATTAGATTAGGTTTGGTTTCTGGGTCGCGCCACATTGAATTGGATTTTTTAGGCTGAAATAGTTTGGTCTGCCCCTCAACTTCTAGTTGATACCAAATCTCTTTGTGGTCATTGTCACTGTTTGTAATAACCTGATAGTCATTCTGAAGTAGGCGCTTCAAGGCTAGCCAATCAATCCTCTCGGTTTTTGTCCAATCGTAAACAAATGGCTCGTCGTCAAACCGTAAATCTAACCAGTGTCGTCCAGTTTCATCAGCCAAAGTCGACACACTCGGTGACAAATGCAAATTAACGACATCAACTGACTGTCCAACTAAATACAGAATCGGTTTCGCCACCCCTTTTGCCATAAACACAATTATACTTGCTTTCAAAAAGCAACGCAAATTACATTAGAACAAATAAATCACAAACTTGCTACAGTAGCGGACGCAGGTATCGCCCGGTGTAAGATTCTTTTGACTTAGCGACAGACTCTGGCGTTCCAGTTGCTACAATTGAACCGCCGCCAATACCGCCTTCTGGGCCAAGATCAATCACCCAGTCAGCCGATTTTATAACGTCCAAATTATGTTCAATGACGACGACTGTGTTGTTTTCATCCACCAGTTTGTGTAATATACTCAAAAGTCGCGCCACGTCATCAATATGTAGCCCCGTGGTCGGTTCATCTAGAATGTACAGCGTTTTACCAGTTGAACGACGAGCCAGTTCAGTTGCCAATTTAACACGTTGCGCCTCGCCACCCGATAAAGTCGTGGCCGACTGGCCCAGACCAACATAACCCAAACCCACCTCCATCATCGTGTCTAAACGACGCTTCATATTTGGTAAGTTGGCGAAAAATTCCGAGGCTTGTTCAATAGTCATGTCTAGCACGTCGCTAATAGATTTATTCTTATATTTTATTTCCAAAACTTCATGATTGTAGCGCTTGCCATGGCATTCATCACAAGTCACATAGACATCTGGTAAAAAGTGCATTTCAATCTTCTTCACGCCATCACCTTGGCAAGACTCACAACGCCCACCTCGAACATTAAAACTAAATCGACCGGGCTTATATCCGCGTAAATTTGCTTCTGGAATAGAGGCGTATAGTTCGCGGATTTGCGTAAACAAGCCCGTATAAGTCGCTGGATTCGAGCGTGGAGTTCGTCCAATTGGCGACTGATCAATTACAATCACCTTATCAATCTTTTCCAAGCCTTCAATGTCTTTGTGCCTTCCAGGAATATCCTTAGCCCGATAAAATCGGGACAAAAGTTCTCTTGCCAAGATTTGATTTACAAGAGTTGATTTTCCCGAACCAGACACGCCAGTAACGGCCGTTAAAACGCCTACAGGAAACTCAACGTCGATATCTCTCAAGTTGTGCTCACTTGCACCACGAATCACGATATTGTTATCCTTCTTAACTGGGCGCCGCTTATTTGGCACAACAATAGTTTTCTTACCCGACAAGTATTGCCCCGTTATACTAGCCGGGTTAGCCATAACTTCTTCTGGCGTGCCAGAAGCTACAATTTGACCACCGTTTTTGCCAGCACCAGGACCAACATCGATTAAATAATCAGCTTGGCGAATCGTATCTTCGTCGTGCTCAACCACCAAGACGGTGTTGCCAAGGTCGCGCAAATGCTTAAGCGTGCCCAAAAGGCGGTTATTATCACGTTGATGCAAGCCGATAGACGGCTCATCTAAAACATAAAGCACCCCTTGCAAGCCAGAACCAATTTGAGTCGCTAAACGAATTCGCTGAGACTCACCGCCAGATAAGGTATTAGCCGACCGCCCCAACGCCAAATAATTAAGTCCTACGTCATTCAAAAAATCCAAGCGCAATAAAATTTCTTTAATAATCGGCCGAGCAATCATCATTTTTTCTTCGCTCGGTAGCTTAACCTGAGCAAAATAACCCACGGCCTGATCAACCGACATGGAACTAATGTCCATAATATTTTTATCCGCTACCGTAACTGCCAAGACTTCAGGCTTTAGACGCAAACCGTGACAAGCTCGGCAGGGGGTTTCGCGCATAAATCTCTCGATATCTTTGCGGACAAATTCACTATTGGTCTCACGATGACGGCGCTCAAGATTGGGGATTACACCCTCAAAGGTCGTCTCATATTCACTCCCACTATGCGTCTTAACCCGATATTTTTCATCGCCAGTACCATACAAAACTAAATTGATGGTTTCATCAGATAAGAGTTTGATTGGCGTTCGCACGCTAAAACCGTGTTTATCACCTACAGCCTGCATGCGCTGAACATACCAAGAGTCATAGCCAATGCGATTATATGTTCGAATCCCACCTTCAGCGATGGTTAAGTTGCTATTAAAAACCAGGCTGGCGTCAATTTCCTGACGAATGCCTAGGCCAGTACAGACAGGGCAAGCCCCCATTGGCGCATTAAAGCTAAATAAACGAGGCTCTAATTCCGGAATATTAACTTCGGGATGCTTTGGACAAGCGTAGCGTAATGAGTAATCAAGCACCTCACCCGAATCTAAATCTAAAATCTCTACAATTTCCTGACCGATTTGTAACGCCTGCTCAACCGAATTGGCCAAACGCGAAACCAAATCCTTACTAACAACCAAACGGTCTACGACTAGTTCAATATCGTGTTTGAAACTTTTTTTAAGCTCAGGGAATTCATCTAAATCATAAATTACTCCGTCTACTCGCACGCGAGCATAGCCGTCTTTGATGTATTTCTCTGGAATATACGAAAACTCGCCCTTCTTGGCTTTAACCAAAGGCGCTAATATGATTATTTTTTTATCAAGAAAAGTCTCGCTAATTTCGTTGATAATAGATTGCCCTGTTTGCCTAGTTACCACCCGACCACAAATAGGACAGTGTGGCACACCAACTCGAGCAAACAACAAACGCATGTAGTCATAAATTTCTGTTACAGTTGCCACAGTCGATCTTGGATTGCGTGAAGCCGATTTCTGGTCAATCGAGATAGCTGGCGATAGGCCCGTAATCATATCAACATCAGGCTTGGTCATTACACCTAAAAACTGCCTGGCATAGCTAGACAAACTCTCAACATAGCGCCTTTGGCCTTCGGCATAAATCGTATCAAAGGCTAAAGTTGATTTACCCGAACCAGACAAACCGGTCATCACGACTAACTTGTCACGCGGAATCCGCACATCTACATTCTTTAAATTGTGCTCGCGCGCGCCCTTCACCTCAATAAAATTTTGCATAAAACTACTAGATTATACCCTATTTTAATAATATTTTCCACCCCCACAAGCTACGTGGTTCAGTCGACCAGTACAGAAACAGTTACGATTTCCAGGCAATTTATTCGCTTGGGAGGATATTTTCTAACCAATATTTAAGTTCACCAACCACAAACTCGTCGCCACCCGTTTTGCTCAGCTCTTCTAATTCTTGCATAAAAATCGGTAATTGTTTTTGTAATCTAGCAATTTTAATAGCCTCCCAGTCATAAACTTCATTTTTGTCTAAAGTAGACGGAAACGAATGCGCCTTGTAAGACAAAAATAAGTCTAGCAAACGACCATCGGTGAAGTCAGGCTTGAACGTCTTCATCTCGCTAGGTGTCATCTTGATAATTTTCTGACAAACCCTGCGGTCGCTATCAGGCAAAAAGTCATCGTAAAGCCGTTCTTCAGCCGGTCGTTGTAAGTCTTCGTCACTCGGTTTTTCTAGTTGACGCTCTTTTAGATTTGATAGGTTTTTAATTGTCTCGATTAGTTCTGGATGTTTCTTTAAAATCGATAAGTGTTTTTTAGCAGTTTTTAAATCTAACTTAATACGCGTAAAATCGTCTGCGCGCATGACCCCAACTGGGGCAACAGCCGGGCAGCGGTTATAGCGCAAGGTCTTAAAATAGACCCGCCTGTCTGGTAGAGCACCCCCCTCTTTAGCCTCCGAGTCAATCTCTTCATTGTCAGTTAGAGATTTGACATTTGTAGATTTTGAGTATTTTGCTAGAAACTCGGCCAGCTCGGTAGGGGACTTACCTAATAAATCCTCTGGATTGTAGCGTAGGTTATAAACCATAATGTTGTTATTTTTACATTCAAAAATAGGGTAGGCGAGGGTGGTTTTTTCAAATTCTGATTCCAGTCTCCCACTGCTGTAAACAAAAACTTCTGGTCTATCGAGATTCACCAACTGCTGAACTAGCTTCTTGTCGCGCATCTTAAACAGATACTCCCACAACTTATGATCGGATTGTTTGATTAACTTCCCTACTCCAATTAGCGCCTCAACATCACTTAGCGCGTCATGAGCATGAGCATGCTCTAGTTTATTAGCGGAAGAAATAAGTTCAAGTCTGTTACTTGGCTTACCGTCATCATCAACTGGCCAGGTAATTTTTCCTGGACGAACAGCCCGCTTGAAACGCACTACATCAAGCAAGTCCCAGCGAGAACGACCATCTTTGTAAGCCCATTCATATGGGTCGCGTAGATTGCGCCAAAATAGATGTCGAATAAACTCATCGTCAAACCGCACGCTATTATATCCAGTGGCAACGGTGTTTGGCGTAAATATTTCGTTTAATATAATATCGCAGGCTTCAGCTTCGCTATAGCCCTCTTCTACTGTTTTTTGAGGCGTAATGCCGGTGACATTAATAGCCTGAGGTGACGGCAGAACATCTTCAGACAACCTTATTAAAAAATTATACGGCTTACCAATCGGGTTCAGGTCGACATCAGTGCGGATCGCCGCAAGTTGCATAATTCTGTCGGATCGAGCACTAAGCCCACTAGTTTCTAAATCATAAAAGACAAAAGTAGTGTCTGACACTAATCAACCTCCTCCAATGTAAAAACTGGGTCACTACCAATTTGGATTTGGCTATCAGGGAGAGCACCCTGTTTGATGAGCTCGCTTTTAATGCCCATTCGTCGCATAATATCACGCAAACGGTTCAACCCTTCCCAGTTAGAATAATCAGTTCGACGACTAAAGCGCTCAATTTTGCTACCCGTAACTAAGTAAACGCCATCCGTCAGCTCAACGCGCCACTGGTCAACCAACTCTTGTTCTGTCAATCCAATTACCGGAATACCGTCTTTGACTTCCTTGGTAGCTTCACTTGCCTCTAACTCGGCTTGACGCGCACGTTCCGTCTTGACTAACCTTACAAGCTGGCGTAATAAATCCTTCACCCCTATTCTTGCCTGAGCAGAAATTGCCACAATCGGCGTGCCTTTTGGCACAACCTTTTTTAGTGAAGCGATTTGGTCGGCTACGATGTCGTCATCGAGTCCATCAACCTTGTTTAAAGCCACGATTTCTAGTCTTTTGCCTAGAGTTTTATCGTATTTAATAAGCTCATTTCGGACAGTTGTATAGTCAGTAGCAACGTCGTCGTGCCAAGCGTCAATTAAGTGCAGAAAAACTGCTGTGCGCTCAATATGGCGCAAGAACTCTGTTCCTAGACCTTTTCCAGCGCTAGCGCCCTCAATCAAACCGGGTATGTCAGCGATTAAAAGACTTGATTCGTCAACCTTAGCAACGCCTAAACTAGGAATTAAAGTGGTAAATTCGTAATTCGCAATTTCTGGTCGAGCATTAGAGACAATACTTAAAAATGTCGATTTACCCGCATTTGGCAAGCCAATTAGACCAACATCAGCCAATAGTTTTAGCTCTAGTTCAGCACTAAACTCCTCGCCCGCCTCGCCCCTTTCAGCCATGGTTGGGGCTTGACGAACCGACGATTTGAAGTGAGCATTGCCAAAACCGCCTTCACCGCCTCGAGCGATGATAGCCGACTGTTCATCTTTAGATAAATCAGCCAAAATCTCTGTATCGCGCTTGATTATAGTTCCAATCGGAACTTTCACAATCAGATCCTCGCCGTCCTTACCGTGTCGGTTAGATTTACCACCACTAGTGCCATTATCGGCAATTAACTCCGGCTGAAATCTTAAATTAATTAGAGTATCAATATTACTGGTAGCCTGAAAAATTACATCACCGCCCTTGCCACCGTCGCCACCATTTGGGCCACCTTTATCAACATACTTCTCGTGCCGAAAGCTCGATGCTCCATCACCACCTTTGCCAGCAACGACTTTTACCTTGACCAAATCAATAAACATATCTACATTGTAGCAAAATCGCCCCCATTTTCAGAGAGCGATTTGTAGAATAAACTTTTGATTATTTAATATACTTATACTTAGAGAATTTATCAGCCGTCCATGTGCCGTAGCCAACCTGCCCCCAGCCACTAAAACCATTCATATCAGAAACTCGAATTGAAGCGATAGAGCCGTCTTCATTATACTCAACACTTTCGACTATACCAACATGGCCTAAACCACGAGTGCTACCAAAATCAGTCTGGAATATCGCTCCAGCTGACGGAGTCGAGCTAACCGAGAAACCAGGGGTGCCATAAGCCGAGTTATCCCAAGTGTTAGCGTTACCCCAGTTGCCAATTTCCTTGCCACCGTTTAATTGTGGGAATCGATAAGCAGCATACCAAGTACACCAGCCCCACGGATAATATTTTACCCCCATGCCATTAGACGGCCTAAACAAAGGATTTTGGGACTGTGTCGGATTGTAAACGGGTTTAGGCGGTTTGTACCCAGGTCGCTCCGTTTCGGGCAATTCGCCACCCGGAATCACAATCATAGAATCAGCTACCAGGTTGGTCAGTTCTAAATCGTTAAAAGCCACAATCTGCGTTTCACTTGAGCCATAGCGAGCCACGATTTTTTCGTAATTATCGCCCGCCTTTACTTTATAGTGAACGCCGTCAACTGGCAGGATTTTTAATTCTTTACCAACCTCTATGGCGTCGCCAGTCAAGTTATTCGCCCATCTAATAGTTTGAGCAGAAATATCATAGCGAGAAGCAAGCTGGTCAATTGTTTCACCGTCAGCGACTAAGTGCGTAACTACCTCTTGGCGGTTGCCACTCAGGCTAACCAGCTCCGGCTTGTCGATAACTGGGCTAGCCTTCTGGGTCGAAGAGGCTTGAATTTCAGCCGATGTCGCCAAGTTAGCAGCGCTCAAAGCAATAGGTAGGTTCGCCGTCTTGGCCAAATCAGCCACTAAGCCAGTTTCTACCACCTTATCAACCTTTGACGCCAGAGGTGCTATTGGATTATTTGAGACATCAGACACAACAGATTGCATATCATTAGCCTCTAGTTTAGCTGATTGGCTAGGTAGGTAATTAATACCAATTATCACTAAAATAAGTACGAACGGCGCCAACCACAAAGTGGCCCACCGTTTACTAGAAACTAGCTTAGGACCAGATCTTTTGGCAATTTGCCGTGCAATTTCTTTTTGCCAACGCTTGTCAGATCGCTTTTTACGCAAAACCGACAGCTTAGCTTGAATAGATTTCTTTATAAAACTTCTCCAGCTAATCGTTACCGACTAGCACTAGCGACCTATTAAATGCTTCGACCAAACTCACTTTTATTAAAACTTCTTAAAGTCGCCAGACAAATACAACCGCCACAAACGTCTCCACCTCTGTAAAGATTGCATTTATACTGCGTAATTTTAACAAATTAAGCTCATGCTGTCAAGCTCTCTACGGCTACCAGGTTGAACAGCCAATCTTACAATGCTCCCTAATATTACGCTCGTGCTCTTGATTAGTGTGAGCAAAATAGGTTTTATTATCATCACCAGCTAAGAAGTAAAGGTAATCACCTTCGGCAGGATTAGCCACAGCCAAAAGAGATGTCTCGCCTGGTGTAGAAATTGGCGTTGGGGTTAAACCGGTGTATTTGCGTAAATTGTATGGCGAATCCACTCGCCCATCGTTAGCAGTTCCGGCCAACCTGTTGGCATAATGATAAGTCACATCAGAGCCCAATGGCTGACCAAGCTTCATACGTCTAAGAAAAACCTGGGCTACTTGAGCACGGTCTTTCTCAGTTTTAGCTTCGCGTTCAATAATCGACGCTAGTTTTATGCCATCATACAGAGATAAGCCTTGCGCTTCGTATTTTTTGACTAAATCATTTTTGACTATAGTGTTATAGTAGTGGTCGAAATTGTATCTTAAGACGGTATCGATTGACGAGCCCACACCGTAAGAGAAAGTGTCGCCATAGATTAGACCCTCTAAACTAGTCACGTCAGGTAAGAGCTTAAACAGTGCGTGATCAGAATAAGACTTTGAAAAGGCTTCGTCAATTTGTTCATCACTAAAGCCAACTTGTTTCAGAGCTTCACGATGAGTCGGCGTAGTATCTGTGGCGCTGTGACGAAAATTGAGTGTCGCACCAGGAAAAAATGTAACAGACATCTGTTCAGATTCACCAGTTGTTAATTTAGTAACAATATCGGCTACAGTCATACTCTTATTCAGCGAATAATTGCCAACCTGTAGTTTGCCGCTGGTTTTATTAATTCGATTATACAGCTCAAAAGATTTAACGTTCTTAATGAACCCTTTGTCTAATAACTTTTGACCAATTTCTGAAACATTCTCACCGCGCAAAACTTCAAAGTCTTCTGTTTCACTAACGACGCCAACGGCCTCTAGGCTGTCATGATACCAATAAATCGCACCGCCAGTTGCCAATCCGCCTACAACAAACAGGCTAATTATCAACCACGCCCACCATGGCATTCGTTGTCTTCTAATTCCAATAGTGTCTTTTTTCATCTGTGTTCCAAAAAATCCTCTAGAATAATTACCGCGCTCATAGAATCGATATCACCCTTGGTGTAAGGCTTGCCGTAACTCTTAAGACGAGCTTCTGCCAATACACTGGTGACAGACTCGTCTTGAAAAACGACCGCCGGAAATTCTTTTCTCAATCTGTCAGCGAAGCCCTCAACCACGGCAGTCTGCTTCGTGGCCTCGCCTGACTGATTTCTGGGGTAACCGACCACAATAGCTTCTACCGTTTCGTATCGAGTAAGCTTAGTAATTTGATCAATCTCCGAGCCGTCAACTGTAATTGCGTCCATTGGAACCGCTATTTTGACTTGATCGTCTCCCAGAGCCACACCAATACGACTATCGCCATAGTCCAAAGCTAAGTATTTTTTTATCATCTCTATTCAAGATTTATGTTTACAAGTATTTTATCAGCCTTTTTAGGCACACGACGCACCCACATCGGCCAAAATTCTACTTCAACACTCTCAATGCCTTCAATTAGCTCATAGCGGTCTTTGACTTCTCCGTAACCTTTGCCCTGAGCGAACTCTTTGATTTCATCAACGTCAATATCCGGACCGATACGCATTTGCGTAATAACTTTAACAGACAACTTATCATCTTGGGCCGAGAAATTAGCAAACTGAATTTGGTCATCACCAGATTCGTAAACTTTTTGCTTCAGCTTAGTATCACCTTCTTGTTTCAGAACCAAAAAGTTCAGGTAGTCGACAATTCGATTGCGCACCACCGCTAACATAGAGTACTTGACCGGTTGTTCTACGGTAAACTTGCCTTCAGGAGCTTCCTCTCCAATTTCTATAGAGCTCACAACTTCGCCAGCCGTAATCCGCAAACTTTCCCTGACAACCACAGCTGAAGCGTCAAATTTGTTTTTGAGTTCATTAACAGCCGTATCATTGCCACCATCAGCTAATTTAGCCTTGGCTTGATCGAAATCTTCTTGAGTAACAACTTTGACAATCTTATCTACGCCACCAGATGTAGCGGCAGTGAGTTTGGCTTCAAAGTCGCCACTAGGACCGCCACTCAGCCCACCAGTCTCTCCATTATAAGTAGCCCCAGGCTCAACGGCAGTTACCGAGCCCTTTGCGGCGCTAGGGTCAGCACACGGCTTTCCGTTGCACCACGTCAAGCCAGCTGCCGGAACCGATACGGTTTCATTAAGAGTGAAAACTTTGCCACCTGCTGATGTGAATCGCGTTCCTGAGACTACCGTGCGGGCCTTATCTGATGAGTTTGAAAAACTAACCGAGCCAGTCGCCCTTTCTCCGATATTTTTTTCTCCAGAAGCAGCGAACTCAAGCGAGAGAGTCTTTTCTAGTATTTGGCTTTGAGCATGAACAATATTTTCTTCGTTACTTGCTTTTAGGGAATCTTCCGTCAAGGAAATAGTCTGATTAATGTTAACTAGCTTGGTGCGTGTTTTGATATTTATAACTGAACGTGGAGCGATAATTACAGCCCAGAGCACAACACCGACTAACAGTAAAGCACCGACTACACCTAGGATAATCTTACTTCGGACATTAGCAAACTTTGGAATGTTTATCTTCTTCTTTTCAGCACTTGCGCCAGTTTCAATCGGCTTAGTTGGATCAACAATCACATCATCAGTCGAAACCTCAGGACTAAATTCACGATTACCAGACGCCAGCTCGCCTATAGGCATTGTTTTGCCGTCAATTGTATCGTCTTCAGCTGAGTAGATTGGCAATTTGGCTAACACTGGCTTTGACTGCAGTGTCTTGGCTACTGGTATCTTTGCCATGGCCGCCAATTTCATTAGAGAATCTTTTGATGTAATAATTACAACATACTTTCCAGCATTTCCAGCAGCACGCGCTAAGAGTTGCAGATTGACTGCACTCTGCAATAGTCCAATCTGTTTTGGCGGCACCAAAGCCACAATCTTTTCCTTAGACTGCTTAATCTTTTCAATTACGCTAGTAATATCATCGTTGATATCAATATAAACTACTTCTTTACTCATCAGATTCTCAATATTTTATTTAATTTTTCTTTAAAATTCAAATCGTCTGAATTATCAATCTGCATAGTGTCCTGGCCAACCCTCAATAGCCCCATAGCTGTGGTAAAGGTATGATCATTAATCATATCGGTTGTGTCTTTAATATCAATTACGTCACTAGGTAAAACCCGCTTAACCACTGGTTGCTTACTAAACGGTAAACTTTCTGGCCATTTATGATCGGCTATCGTGTTAAATAGCATTTCCAGACTAGCACCACCACCACACAGCCAAATCTGGTTAGGCATCTGGTCTATGTCGTTAAATTCGTCGAGCCCTAGTTCAATCCCTGCTAGCCAAACGCTAAGAGTTTTCTTCACGGCTCTGATGGCGCTAAGACGAACCTTGTCATCAAGCTCGGCGCTATCTAGAGATAACTTAATCTCTTCTGCTTTTTCAATAGACACATTAAGTTCTCTTGATATCGTTCTGGTGAAACTTCGTCCACCGATACTAAACATTTTTGTGCCTTCAACTCCACCGTCATTAACCACAGCGATATCCGTGGTGCCGCCACCTATGTCGAGCAGTATCGCCGTGAAACTGCTACTGGCATCAGTGCCGATTACAGCACGTGATACCGCAAAAGGCTCTGCCGCCACCGCAATCAAGTCAAGAGCCAGTTCATCGGCCACTCGTTCTAAAGCGCCAATATGCACCATTGGGGCAAATGCCGTATAAATTTGCACTGCCACGTCTTTTCCTTGAAAACCAATCGGATTTGATACCTTGTAGCCGTCAATATGTAAGCTTACTAAAGCTGAATTAACTAATTTAACTTCTACGTTTTCATTACCAGTTTCTAAACCAATTTGGCGTTGCGCTTTAACCAAGGCTCGCTCTTGAACTTTATCAATAATGTAGTTCATCTCTGGCTCATCTAGCTCTTTGTCTGGTTGAGGCCGACGATACCGAATCGTATGAGTTACACCCTTAACCAGCTCACCAGAAATACCGATAACAACTCTCTTGGCTTGGAACCCAGCCTGCTGTTCAGCCTGATGCAAGGCTTGCTCACAATTTTGCACTACGCCAGAAATATCGGCAATAGCGCCTGCGTGCATATCGCTTTGTTTTTGTTTAACTCGTCCGACACCAACAATGCGCAAAGTGTCACCGTCAACCTGAGCAATCAAAGCTTTGACATATTCAGTTCCAATGTCAAGACCAACAATAGAGTTATTGCCGGCTTTGTCCCCTTTTTTCCTAGCATTTAGTTTTTCAAAAAGCATATGTGGTTATTATATACTACTTAAGCACTTTAGAAAAATGCTCCGAGCTTTCATTAAATCCTTTTTTATAAAAATTAACTAACTTAGAATTGCCTTAACGCGACGTACGCCCGCACTGGAAGATTCTTCTTTAATAATTTTGAATTTCTCGCCATTAGGCGCAATATCTCCCGTATTCTTAACGTGTGGTCCGCCACAAATCTCGTAGCTAAACCTCTTTTCACCGGTGCCGACCGAATAGACTTTGACTTTTTCGCCATAGCGATCCATAAAATCACCGTGAGCACCTTTTTGGCTGGCTTCGGTTAGAGACATCTCTTCAAAACTAATTGGTAATTTATCAGCAATAGCCTTGTTCACTAGTTTTTCAATTTCATCTAACTTACCTCGATCAACCTTTTCAGGGTAGTTAAAATCAAATCGTAAGCGCTCGTCGTTTATGTTCGAGCCTTTTTGGTTGACCTCTTCACCCAAGACCTTTTTCATCGCAGCTAGCATCAAGTGCGCCGAACTATGAAGTCGTAATTGTTTGTCTGTTTCGCCCTCTAGTCCGCCTTTGAACATGCCTTTCGATGCAGTTTGAGAGCGACGACGTTGTTCTTCTAAGCACCTATCGCAATCACCTCGCCAATCTTGGCCTAGAGCTACACCACGCTTGGTCAATTCCTCAACCGACAATTCAATTGGAAATCCATAAGTATCGTAAAGCTTGAATAATAATTCACCAATTGAGCCAGAGAATTTGCCATTTAGTCGGTCAAGTTCCTTTATGCCACGACGCAATGTCTGGCGAAAAGACTTTTCTTCCTTGGTCATAATTTGTAAGATATTAGCCTTTTGGCTACCGAATTCTGGGTAGTCAGACTCGTAAAGCTCAATAATTACCGGCACGAGACGATCAAAAAAGTCGTGCTCAATACCTAAAGCGAACGATTTTACCATCGCTCGTCGAATAAATCGACGCATAACATAGCCATGCTCTTTATTGCTCGGCAAGCAACCATCAACCGCCAAAAACACCGCGCTACGCAAGTGGTCAGCAATCACACGCATAGCTAAGACATTATCAGCGTATTTTAATCCACTGATTTTCTCTAATTGCTCGATAATTGGCCACAGTAGGCTTCCTCTAAAGACATCAGGGCTATTTAGACTAGCAGCTGAGATCCGCTCTAAGCCACCGCCAAAATCAACGTTCTTGTGCTTGAGTGGTTCAAAGCTTCCATCGTCAAGTCGATGGTATTGCATAAAAACTTGGTTGCCGATTTCGATAAAGCGACCGCTGTCACTAGCTGGGTGAGCTTGCCCATAGCTAGGGTCGTGATACTCCTCTCCAAAATCATAAAAAACCTCGCTATCTGGTCCGCACGGATCGCCAATTGGCGTACTGTTAATGTTACCACCACGACTCCACCAGTTTTCGTTATCGTCGTAGAAAAATATTTGTCCGCCCTGCATACCCAACTTATCACCAACCTTAGCTGAACCTAGCTCAACTACCTTGGCTTCAATACCAGCCTTCTTGAACACATTTTGCCAAATCTCGGCCGATTCGTCATCGCGAGGAATGCCATACTCTTCATTACCGGCGAAACAAGACACGTAAATCTTTTTAGGGTCCAGGCCGACAATCTTAGTCAAGAACTCAAAAAACCACTCGATTTGTTGTTTTTTGAAATAATCACCCAAGCTCCAATTGCCCAGCATCTCAAAGAATGTCGTGTGACGATTGTCGCCGACATCATCAATATCTTGCGTACGCAGACAAGTTTGGCTGTCAGTCAAACGCTTGCCCGACGGATGCTCTTTACCTAACAAAAACGGCAACAATGGCTGCATACCAGAGCTAGTAAACAGTGTCGTCGGATCGTCTTTCAAAACTAAAGGCGCCCTGGGTATTAGTTTATGACCCCGTTCAACAAAAAAATCTAAATAGGCTTTTCTAATTTCTCTAGTGTCCATATTGGAACTATTTTACCACACCTTAAAAAGATTAGCATGACTCTAGAGACGAGAGATCTTGTTACTTTAGAAATAGATAGGCAATCACACCAGCAACCACCACAAGTATACCAACACCGACCCAAATAAATATTTTTGTCTTGCTCTTTGGGGCGACAGGGGCAGGAACTACTGGAGGCACTGGATCTACTGGAGCAACTGGCTGTACTAGATCTGGTTGTGGAACAGGATTAGCGGTTAGCACAGGCGACTCAGCCGATAAATCCACCGGTGGAGTTGTCTCTGCCACAACTGGGTCAGGCGATTCTACGACTGGGCTAAACGATGCTTCTACGCTCGGTTCACCGGTAAAGGCTTGAGATGGAGCTTCAATATCCTGCAAAGGAGCTAGTGATGGCTCAGCGACTGGTTCAGGAGTAATAGTTTCTGCCTCAAAAGTAGGACTTTCTTCTACTGGCGTCTGACCGTAATCTTGGCTCGAAAAAACTGGTGCAACTGGGTCGGTACCCATGGCCGGGTCAGGACTCACGACTGGATCGGCACTTATAACTGGGTCAGCGTTCGTGATGGGATCGGCAGCTATAGGCTGTGGGAGCGGATCGACCATTGGTGTAGGCGTATCGTTAACTTGACCTGAGTTATCATCTGTTTGGTAATCTGGATTCATATCTTCCCCTTCTACTAAAATCATTTTTCTAATTGCTTTTATATTACCATAAGTAGTTTATCTAGCCAAAATCAGTTACCAAGATTATTGGTCAAACCACCCCACTCTACTACTGTAAAACCTTGACGAGATGTCTTACTCAGTTTTTGTTCTGGAATATCAATTTTAGCTTGAAATCCAGCCATATCTAGAAATACACGAATTAGCGTATCTGGTTGTGGCACAATCTTTAGTGGCGCTAGGTTGTTTAATTGTTCGGTGTTAAACCATGTCAACCTAACATACGGCGCATCGGGTATTTTTGTCTCCCAATAACTCATGAAGTCGGCCGCCTCCTTTTGGTTTAAGCCCAAATCGGCAAGTTGACGCCTAATGGTCGCAGGAGCATCAGCTCGTTTAACCACTGTCCCAGAGGTAATATTAGGATATCTTCCAAACCCAGTTCCTTCCCAGAACAAAGAATCATAAACTTGACCGCGATAAGTCAACTTACCGCTTGGTTCAGCCCAAACATCTTGCCAGCCGCTCGAGGCTGGGTAAGTCGGCTCAGAAATCGTCACGTTTGCGCCAACCTTAACATCAACCTTAGTCTTACTTGTCGGATACAAATAAATCACGGGCTTAGCGCAACCCATTTCTGGTGCGTAGCTTTGCCTGATATAAACCAATAGCTCTCCCTTAGCATTCTTTATAATTACCAAGCCATGATTTGCCACATAACCATCAAACGTAACAACGCCATCAACTCTACCTATCGAATATTCTTCGTAAGCCTTGCGATAAAGATCGCTGTTTAGATCTGTCGGCCGGTAAACAGCTCGGTCACCGCTAGTTTTGCCTATTATCGTTAGGTCGGACTCTGTTAATTTATCCGCCCGAGTCACCGAAGGGGTGATTGAGCCACAACCACTAGCGATTGGCACAAGCGAATCTTTTGAAACATCCGTGCCATTATCGAAATAATACCCCTCTAGCAATAGCTGATTTGGCTCATAAGGCATCTCAATCATTGTGCGCAGTGGCGTCTCTAGATAGTAAGCCACGTTGGTCAGTCCCGTATCGACATTTGGCGCCTCTATTAAATAAACTGTGCTAGCGCCTAGCTTAGTCACCAATTTCTTGCTAGCGCCTTCAAACATAACGTAGTCGCTTCCAACCCCTAAAAACAGACTGCCCGGTCGCTTGATATATTCACCGCCGTCAATCGCTATCTTCTGCGGAATATTTAGCGAATCATAATACGTTTCGCGATCGATTCCGTCTACTTTTGCGCTAATTGCCTCAGTGAGCCAGTCTGCAGGAGAGTCACTTGGTCCCTGTGGCTGGATAATGATATGAACCTTGCCGTCATTATGCTTCTCAAATAAATACTTAGAGCCCGACAAGCTGTCGCCCAAGTAAGACGCTAGAATAATAGTCTTATCGCCTCGTGTCCCGACTTCTTGGTAGATCGGTCGGTTATCTTCCAACTGTTGCTCAATAGTATACCCTTCAAAAGCCCGATAATACGACGACTCCTCAACTCTCAGCCAGCCTTGGGCGGAAATCGTTTTTGGCTCATCTAGCCATTTTTCACCCGTAGTTGGTTCGATAAACTTAGCCAGTTCTGGATCAGTTGGCACACTATCCGTAGTGTTGTCTGACCGGGACGGTTGGCTGATGATCTTATCCTTAAATACGAATCCGACAATTAGTAGCGCTACAATAACTACTGCCCCAATAATAACAGCAGTCTTACGGCCACTACGCTTTACTGGCGCTTCGTTGACCGGAGGTGAAGCATTCAAGTCACCATGTTCGTTAATGTTATTATTCATATCTGGATTCATTTTATCCCCAACCAAGTTAGCTATCTTTGATATTAGTATAAAACCAATCGACAGCAATCGCAATCAGTTTTAATAACCCTGCGTTAGGCCTGGACTTAGGAAATTTTGTTTGTCAATTTTTAGCTTGACTACTGCTAGCCATCAAACAACAATGCCACCACCTAAGCAAACTTCACCGTCATAAACCACCACTGACTGTCCCGGCGTGACTGCCCGCAACTCAGAGTCTACTTCTAGAACAGCCCTATTGCCCAACTCTACCAACTTAGCATTAACTAGAGGTGCTTGATGGCGCATACGTATCAGGTATGTTTGACCCACAACTGGAGCTTGGTTAATCCAGTGTAAGTCGCTAATTTTAATCTGTCTTGTCCATAAGTTGTCCTGATTAAGTCGCCTAGACACAAAAACAATGTTATTTTTTGCATCTTTACCAACCACATAATATGGCAGGCCACCGCCTAAGTTCAACCCATGCCTTTGGCCGAGCGTATAGAAAGGCGCGCCTTTGTGCCAGCCAAGCCGTTTACCACTATCTTCATCAATAAACTCGCCCGGCTCTGAGCTTATATACTGTCCGAGAAAATCTTCCAAATCCGCCCGTCCGACGAAGCAAATTCCTACTGAATCTTTTTTTCTGGCTGTAATCAGCCCCCGGTCAGAGGCAATTTTCCTTACATCAGACTTTAACAAATGTCCAATTGGGAAAAGCGTCTTCGCCAAGGCCCGCTCGCTCACGCGATAAAGAAAATAAGTCTGATCCTTTTTATCATCAACAGATCGACCTAACTGAAACACACCTGGAGTCGATTTGTGATTTATTATCCTAGCATAATGACCCGTCGCAATCATATCAGCTCCGTCCGCCAGAGCTGTTTCTAAGAACATCTTAAATTTAATTTCTTGGTTGCACATAATATCAGGATTTGGAGTTCGGCCAGCCTGGTATTCACGAATCATATAGTCAACAACTTTGGACTTGTATTCGTCCTCAAAGTCATAAACTTTTAGATCAATACCCAGTTTTACGGCCACTCGTTTCGCATCGGCTAAGTCTTCCGCCCAAGGACAATGCGCCCCTGGCAAGTCACGCGACCAGTTTTTCATGTAAACTCCGATCACATCATAACCAGCCTCAATCAAGAGAGCGGCACTGACGCTTGAGTCAACCCCACCGCTCAAACCAACAAAGACTTTAGGCATTAAAACTCTAGCAACTCCATCCAGCTAATTGTCTAAACCATCCGAAAAATTCTTTTGTTGCCAACCACCAACTGTTGGGTGTCAAGTACCAACTCGATGACCAATCTTTATCCTCCACGAGAGGAGCATTGTAAATCGTGTGTTTTTCTATATCGAGGTTTTTCTTAAACTCACCTAGCGCCCTATGCTGATGATACGCCGAGGTTACTAACGTTATCTCCTTAAAACCTCTCTCTTCAATTATGTCTTTAGCAAGTTTTGCATTTTCGCAGGTATTACGTGATTTTTCTTCGATTATGACATCGTTCACTGGAACACCAGAGTTGGTTGCTATAGTTTCCATGGTTTTGGCGTTACTATCAACACCCTCTTGAGCGGCAGCACCGACAAATAATATTTTAGGCGCTATACCCATTCTGTATAGATTCACGCCGTAATTAGCCCTTGCTTGCGTATCGCCACCTGATAACACTACGATAACGTCGCTCTTCTTGCACCCTTTCAGGTCTAAACCACAATCTCGGTAATCATTTGGCACCATCACCGTGCTATATAAACCTACTGCGATCGCCAATAAGACTACTGAACTCACAATCGATCTAATTAATTTAATCATACGCCCAACCTTTCTCTTTCTAATTTTACCTCATTTACAATGATTTGTCCTGCTTGAGCCACCTCTTCTTTAGAGGTCATCTCGCCCAAAGTTAGCCTCAAACTAGCTAGTTGTTCTTTCTCGGTCAGCCCAATTGATTTTAGAGCCAGCGAGCCAGCGCCACGATTGGCCGCACAAGCCGCCCCAGTTGAAACTAAGACACCCTTATCTTCTAAGCGATAAATTAATCGCTCAGCTTCGATGTTGGAAAAAGTCACTGTCAAATAATTCGGTAATCGCTTTTTCGGATGCCCCAAAACCTTAATATCATCCAGTTCTAATAACTTACTCTCTAATTGATTGCGTAGCTTTGCTACCTTACTGGACTCTCCGTAGTTCAAAGATTTTACCGCCTGAGCAAAACCAATCACACCGGCTACATTTTCAGTGCCGCCTCTAAACCCCAGCTCTTGGCCACCACCAATCAGAATTGGGGATAGCTTAACCGCCGACTGTGCCCAAAGCGCGCCAACTTGTTTAGGGCCACCAATCTTAGTAGCCGAAATAGTCAGTAAATCCAACCCCAGACGAGCCGGGTTAACTTCTAAGTAGCCTAGAGCTTGTGAAGCATCCGAGTGAAAAAGAAGTGGAGTTTTGTTACCGGCCAATTGCCTTTTCAAATTAATTTCTTTAACTAATCGCCCAATTTCAGCAACTGGCTGAATTGTGCCAAGATCGCTACCGGCCAAACTTACACTAATGAGATCGGTTTCGTCGGTAATTAATTCGGCTATTTTTTTTACGTCCACTAAGCCATCCGAGTTAACTGGAATTATCTGCATGGAAGATTTGCTCTGGGCCACGGCTTGCACCGCTGGATGCTCCACGCCGGAAATTAAAACGTTATTTGCCGAACTAAACGCCAGGTTAATAGACTCTGTCGCTCCAGCTGTCATAATTAGACTGTCAGCTTTGACGCCTATTTTTTTTGCAATTACCGATTTGGCCGTCAGATAGTCGGCCCTAACCTCAACCGCTGGTAGATAAGGAGCTGATGGATTGAAGAACTTCTCGGAAAAATAAGGCTTCATGGCTCGCCAAACCTTGTCTTTCATGGGAGTGGCGGCGGCGTGGTCTAAATAAATCATAGTTACTGTGCGTAGATTTGTTGCTCTATCAAAAGCGAATAAACCTTAACGGCATTATAAAAATTCTCTAGCTCGCGTCCGTCAATAAGTTGGTAGTTCACAACTTGTGAGAACTTACCGACACTGTCTGGGTTGATTTCATAACGCATCGTCTGGCTCATTTGCTCGTGCGAGTTTGGGTCAGTCCAAGCCTCATACCAAATCCACGTCTTACGATCTAAGCAGAAAAAACTACGCTGTTGGCTAGGGTTTATGGCCCCAAAAACCTTAGCTCCAACTTCACTTTCTTGTTGCAATAAACTATATTGGAGCTCTGCTATTCTCGTCTGGTCGCCAGCAACACTAGCCCTAGCCTCTCTAAGTTGCAACACACGATCCGAAATCGCCAATAAATCATTAATTACCGCCTGTTTTCCAGTTTGGGGGACAGGTGGTGTATAAACTTGGTCGCTAAAACGACTAGTTTGGTCAAGTGGGTCTTGAACTTGATTGTCCATTTGGAGCTATTTTACCAGATTATATCGAAAAAAGCGACTCAACGTTTGCGCTAGTAACAGTAGCAACATACTCCGGGGAGACACCTCGTTCTTGCGCCAAGAACTCAGCCACATAGCTCACGAAAGCAGGCTGATTAACTTCACCCCTCTTTGGTTTAGGCGCCAGGTACGGCGCATCAGTTTCTAGCAAAATCCTCTCCAGTGGAGCCTGACGAAAAGCAGCTATTTGCTCCTTGTTTTTGGTAAAAGTCACTAGCCCGTTTATGCCCACGTACCAATCGTTAGCCAAAATTTCTTCTAAGTTGGCTAAATTATCTGAATAGCTGTGGACTACTGCTCGCTTGATATCATAGTCGCCCACAATTGGCCAAAAGTCAGTAAAAGCTTCTCGTACATGAAAGATTATTGGTAGATTATGACCCAGAGCTAATTCGATTTGTTCTCTCAAAACCCGCTTTTGCACATCATGTGGTGAATGATCGTAATGATAGTCCAAACCAATCTCGCCTATAGCCACCAACTTAGGTTGATTAAAGTCTAGTTCACGTAAGAAATTGATCCCTTTCTTTGCCTCGTGCGGATGCACGCCAACACTAGCCCAGACGCCACTGTTTTTTTGTGCGAAATCAAGGGCTGAAATTGAATCTGCTTCATCCGTTCCGATGACGATAATTTTATCTACTCCACTAGCTCGCGCTGAAGCCAACGTCTCCATCTGATCCAGCGGGAAATCAGCATCTGAAACATGACAATGGCTATCAATTAGACGCACTTGGTTGGTTTTCCTGTGGCAAGGAATCGGCGACAGGTGGAGTTGGCGCAGACGCTGAATTAGCCCGAGGATCCTTGGTGTGAATGTAAATTTTAGGGAAAAGCGGCAATAAAGCCTGGTCGTCCTGACTGATTACGCCATCAGCAAAGATTTGTTTTATTTTATCAGCCGTATCTGGCATAAATGGCTCCAACAATCTCGCCATCTGGACAAGCCCATTAGCCAAGTGGCGCAACACTTCCTCGAGGTGATGCTTGGCCTCAATATCTTGGTCAATACGTTTAGCAATCTCCCACGGTTTAACTGAATCGATGTATTTATTCAGACTATGAACAAACGACCAGGCTTCGTCAATTGCCTGATCAAAACGGAGATTTCTCATCGCTTCAATGTAACTGTTTTCGTCATAACTTGTCTCGGTAACATCGGCTACAACGCCAGCTTGGTATTTTTCAATCATTTTTGCTACACGCTGAACTAAATTACCCAAGTCATTGCCTAACTCTGAGTTATAAGCCGTCTCAAATTTTTCCCAGGTGAAATCTCCGTCATCCTGAGTTGGTATGTGACGTGAGAAATAATAGCGAAAGGCGTCACGACCATAGTTATCGATAACTTCTATAGGATCGATTACATTGTTTAGTGATTTGCTCATTTTAACTCCACTAACGTGGATATGACCGTGCGCCAACAGTATCTTCGGCAGCGGTAGGTCTAGCGCCAACAACATCGCTGGCCATAACCCAGCATGAAAACGCAGAATGTCTTTACCTATAACTTGGACATCAGCTGGCCAGATTTCGTCCCAACCTAATTGGTCTGGGTAGCCCACGCCAGTAATATAATTTGACAGAGCATCTAGCCAAACATACATAACCTGATCAGGATCATTCGGCACGGGAATCCCCCAAGCTAAATTTTTACTCGGGCGCGATACAGATACATCGCTCAAGCCGTCTTTAATTAAGTTTAGGAACTCATTTTTGCGCATTTCTGGCACGATCTTCATCTCGCCAGATTCTACCGCTTGACGAATACGTTCAGAAAATTCGCTTGCCTTGAAGTAATAATTTTCTTCTTCTAAGTGTTCTAACGGCCTTTGGTGATCGGGACAGATGCCTTCGTTATCCGACGCCTCGGCATCAGTAAAAAACCGCTCACAACCCGTACAATACCAGCCATTATAGTTAGCTTTGTAGAGATATTTTTTTAGCCTAGTCCAGATATATTGTACGGCACCAACATGATGACCGTCGGTCGTACGAACAAAGTTAGTGTAACCAGCCCCGACTTTGTCCATCAAAATTTGAAAGTTACCATAATTTTGATCAACAAACTCTTGGGGAGTCATCCCAAGCTCAGCTGCCTTGCGGGCTATCTTGTTGCCGTGTTCATCTGTTCCAACTGAAAATTTAATACTAGGGTTTGCTCTTTTATGGTATCGCACCCAAATATCGGCATAAAGGTAATCTAGCGCATTGCCAATATGTGGCTTGGCGTTGACATAGGGAATTGCCGTTGTTATATAGAGAGTGCTTTTCATAGGCTTATTTTATCATCTGTTATGGAGCGCTTCAACTAAACGCGAAAAATCATCGAAGCTTAACTCCTGAGCACGTTTGTTAGGGTCAATCCCTGCACTGCCTAGAACTGACTCAGCCTCCGAAACCGAGATGGCCAGACCGCCAGAAAGCGACGAGCGTAACTTCTTTCGCTTTTCACTAAAGCCGGCTTTTACTACGCGCATAAAAGCCTTTTCGTCCAAAGCTATCGGCTCGGACCTCATTGTTAGCTTGATTACTTGCGAGTCCACCTGTGGTGGGGGCGTAAATAATTCCGCTGGCACAACTTGGCCCAATTCCGCAACTGCCCAGTTTTCGACAGCGAGAGCCAAGATGCTAGAACCACCCACCTGCGCTATTCGTTCAGCAACTTCTTTTTGTACCAAAACAGTAATCGTCGCTGGCCGATTTTTGCTTGCCAGTAGAAACATAATAATTTTAGACGTAATATAATATGGTAAATTAGCCACGACTTTGTATTCTTTTGGAAGCACACTCAAGTCAAACTGCAAAATATCACCAGGGATAACCTCTAAATTTTTTCCTGGAAACTGCGCTGGGAGTTTTATTGCCAAATCCGAATCATATTCAACCGCCAACACTTTGCCAGCACGTCTCAGTAAGGCACTGGTCAAAGTCCCCAAACCCGGACCGATTTCCAGAACAGTATCAGCTTCTGACACTCCAGCAAACTCAACAATACTGTCCAAGACTGACCGATCTTTTAGCCAGTGTTGGCCAAGGTATTTTTTTGGCACAAGCTTAATACCACCCTGTTGCTTTGGAGTGGGCGACTGCATCTGCCCAACTTCCATAGCGTCCGTTTACATACCCATTCATCCATCTTAAAGAATTAACTGGGTCGTGAGGCTCTCCAGGCACCTTACTACACGGCAGTGCCTGCGCTAATCCACAAGCCCCTGAGTGTTTATTAACAGCGTTTGGATTCCATCCACTTTCTTTTTGTACCAACCAGTCGACATAGCCCCAATCTGCCTGAGGAATGCCAGAGGCGACTAGCCACTCAGTTTTTGTGCCACCACCGGTGTACGGCATAAACCTAGATTTTGCACCAACAATCTCAACTTGCTCTACTGGTAAAGCGGTCACTAAGCTATTCAGCTCTCGCCTGCTAACCTCAAGACCGTTCTTGATGTCAATTTCATAAGTTGCTATTCGTCGACCAACCACGCCAACTTTCTCTACTTTGCGATAGCTAACGTTGCGATCGTAATCATAGATTTTACGAACTTCAAACGGTATGTCCTCTTCTTGCACCAACTCTTGCTTGCCTTCACGCCACATCTCCAGTGTCATTCCATCCACAATAGGCGTTTCTGTATTTGCACTTATGCGATCAGACTCAGTCAATTTCAAATCTTTTTCTTGCAGGAAGTCACCGACTGTTGTTTTTTGAGTTCGAACCGATTCTAACTTACCATAATAAATAAAATTGATTGCTTTAGACCTCTTTACAACATACTCAATTCCTGTGTTGGCCCCAGTTGTCATGAAGTTTAGCTGAACATCTACTATGTCTTCAGGATAAAGCGTAACGCCGGCACTTCTTACCACTTGCTCTGGTGCTTGATGCGCACTTACTGCCGCCAAACGATGATTCCCATCAATTACCACTACTGGACGGCCACGAAAAATATTAACATTAAAATTGTCTGACAAGATTTCCGTGTCTAACGCTGGCTCCACAAGATCGGCATCTGAGATTTCTATATCAGCCTGAGCTAAAACCTCAGCCACAGTCTTTTGGTCTGTTAGTACGACTCGCTTTTGGTTTCGATCAAAAATAACCACTAAGCGCTGTTGCGCTGGGCTGTCTTGACTGTCCGAGCTAGCCCAAACCGATGGCACTAAAAACACTATTGCACTAACGACAACGAGTACAAGTATTTTCCACCTCTTCAAAAATTGAATCATTTTAATTAATTATACCATGCATGCTCATCGCTTGCTCAAGTTAGCATACTGTGTATTCAATTTACGAGTTTTGCCATCATCAAAACGCACCGAAACCGCCAGACCGTCGACATCAACCACCTCGCCACTACCAAATTGACGTGAATTTACAAAATCTCCTACTTCAAAGGCATTGAAGTAATCAACTTCGTCTCCAAATGGCTCATAATCCGAGCCGAAAGCTGGGGTAATCTCCGGCTGAATGGTTTGGATAAACTCAGAAGGCTGGAAGTATTGTCGTTCACCATAAACCAAACGTGTATTTGCGTAAGTTAAATAAAGTTCCGACTTGGCACGAGTCATCGCTACATAACACAGTCTACGCTCTTCTTCTAGCTCCTCAGGTTGCTCATAGACTCTAGCGTGCGGAAAAGTACCCTGCTCTAAACCGATAATTACCACCACCGAGAATTCTAGTCCCTTTGCGGCATGCATAGTCATCAGACTAACTTGCCCGGCGTCCGTAGGTTGATCAGCACTAGACATCAGAGCAGCATCCTCCAAAAACGAGGCCACATCTCCGTAAAGTGAAGCTTCATTAATTAGCACACCCAGATTTTCCAGCCTATCTTCATTTTCGACTGAATCGCCTTGAAGTGAAGCTTTGTAACCAGATAAGTTGATTACCTCTTCAACCAACTTAGCTGGCGCAAAACCAGCCTTATAAAGCTGACTAATCTTCGCCATTATCTCACCAAATTTACCCAGCTTAGCCTTGACCGTGGCAGTAAGTGGAGATTCCTCCAATTTATTTAAGGCTGTTAAAAGATCATATGGCTGGCTACTCTGCCAGCTCAAGAATCTATCCACGCTAACTCGTCCGATACCACGCGCTGGCACATTAACAATGCGCATCAGACTAGCAATATCAGACGGTTGATAAGCTAACTTGACATAAGCCATTGTATCTTTTATTTCCTTGCGGTCAAAAAAGCGCACACCACCTATAACCTTATGAGGGATTTGATAGCGCATAAAACTATGCTCAATCTGATAGCTTTGTGCATTAGCCCTGTAGAGTACGGCTATATCACCCAGTTTATAACCGTCCATTTGAGCTTGACGAACAATTTCTGCTACTCGATTAGCCTCGTCTACCTCGTCGCGTGTCTCAATCACCGCGATTGGCTTACCGTCTCCAGCGTCGGTCCAAATTTTTTTATCAGTTCGATGTCTGTTTAATTCAATAATCTTTTGAGCTGAGCTTAAAATATTATTGGTTGAGCGATAGTTCTGCTCTAGTTTAATCTCTTTTGCCTCTGGCCAATCACGCTTAAAATTTAATATATTGGTAAAATCTGCGCCACGCCAAGAGTAAATTGACTGCCAATCATCTCCTACCACACAAACATTGGCAGATTCTTTAGCCAAAGCACGAATAATTTGATACTGCGCATTGTTGGTGTCTTGATACTCATCGACTAAAATGTGGCTAAATTGCTTTTGCCACTTCTGCCTGACCTCGCCCCTAGTTTTTAGTAATCGCACCACCTCAATCAGTATGTCATCAAAATCAAGAGCATTAGCATTCTGACGGAGTTTTTCATAACGCTCAAAAATTTTACCAATTGTCTTTTGTCGCTCGCTGTGCGCTCGATCAATAAATTCAGCACTAGAAACCATCTTATTTTTGTTACTAGATATAACTGCCGAAACAACCTGAGCCTTGACTTCACGGTCAATAATATTTAAATCCTTAGCCGCACGTTTTACTAAATTAAGTTTGTCTGTTTCATCGTAGATGACGAAGTTTTTATCAACTCTTATGGCATCACCACTTTCGCGCAAAATTTTGACACAAATACCATGGAATGTCCCCATAAATGGCATAAAATACCAGCTATCTTCTCGACCCAACAGTTGAGCCAAACGCATTCGCATTTCTTTAGAGGCTTTGTTTGTAAACGTTACCGCCAATACCTCGTCAGGCTGAACACCACAGTTAGCAATCAAATGAGCAATCCGATGTGTCAGAGTTTTGGTTTTACCGCTACCAGGACCCGCCAAAATCAAAAGAGGACCATCAACCGATTGGACCGCCTCTTTTTGAGCGGCATTTAACCCCGCAAATACATCCATAGTTATATTCTACAAGAAAAGCGCTTCAATATCAGCCCAGAAATAATAAACCAAGCCAGCAACTATCAATAAGACAATAAATAAAATGACTACCCAAAATTTAGAAGTTTTTGCCTCAGGCTCAACTTCGCGCAACTCGGCACGATAAAGAGCGGTGCCACTTTCGGTGTCGTACGTAGGAATTCGGTCTGGCACGTGCATTGTTACCGAGGGCGACTGCATAAGTGGAGCTGGCTGACCTAGCGGGCGTTTCTTGATTTTCGTTTCAGAAACAAATGGGCTACGACGAGTTTCTTCAGTTTCAGACTTAGCGATAGATTTTGAAGGTTTTGGCTTTTCCTTCGTCTGGGTCACTTCTGGCTTTTTTGGTAAATCCACTTCTGGTTTTGCCACATATTCCATAGTTTGCCGTTTTATAGTTAGAGTGTCGCCAGTATCGGTCTGGGCTACGGTATTAGAAGTTTTGTAATTACCTTTTACTGTCGTGGCGGTATCTTTATCAGTTGCTAGTTTGAATTCAAAATCAACCGACTCACCATGAGAAACAGGTTGCGTCGACTTTGCTGGAACAGGTGGCACGTTAACTTTGGCGTTCGGTGTAACAAGCGGCTTAACTGGGACAGATGGTCCAACAATAAAGTCCATATAGCGACCACGACGCTTAATAGGCGTTGGTTTCATTTTTGGTTTGACTCTTACTGAAACTGAATCAGCTAGGGCATCCTTTGGCGCGCTAGGTTTCTCAATTTTTGGCTTAGGTAAATCTGGATTGCTCAATGCTCTTGGTTGAACAATCGGTTTCAGCTCTTTTTTTGGCTCAGGCACTACTCTGCCAAAGAATTTAGTTTCTCCAGGAGTTTTTAAGTTTGGTTCATCTTCTTTAATCTCCGACTCAACGTCATCAGTCGTGGGCTCAGGAGGAGAATCCATACCAATAGGCACTCGATTTTGTAATTGAACACTGGCTCCACCAGTATCTGGAACACTTGCCGATTCTCTCTCTTTAGTAATTTCTTCAATCTCTAGTGAGCTAACTTTATCGGGCACATCCACTAAAGAAGTAGCTTCAAAATCATCGGTTGGTGCAATCGTGTCGTCCGGTAGTCCTCCTACAGGTGTGTCTTCCGCCAAAGCTTCAATATCCTCTTCAGGGCTTGTGTCATCCATTAATGCGCTTATTGCTCGATCTAGCTCTTCAAAATCAATTTCTTTATCAGCCATTCTTCCTCCTATTCGCCCTCTTTTATGTTTTCAAACATGATTTCCACAATAGCACTAAACTCAGACGGCTTTAGGCTTGCTCCACCTAGCACTAATCCGTCTACGCCCGAGATTCTTAAATAATCATCAGCGCTATTTGGAGTTATGCTACCACCAAACAACACTCGCACTGCATTGGACGCTCCAACACCATAAAGTTCTTTAATTTGATAACGAATGGTTTTGACTGCTTCGGCTACATCATCTGGCATAACTAACTCACCAGTTCCTACCGCCCAAACCGGCTCATACACAACCACGACATCAGCTATTTCTTCACTTGTAATATTTGTTAACCCACCAATTAATTGATCGTTAATAATATCGCGAGCCTCACCGCTAGTTCGCTCACTCATGGTTTCACCCACAAACAAAATCGGCTTGACTCCTGAACGAATCGCCGCCTGAACTTTAGCCCTAATATCGCGATCAGTCTCGCCAAACAAGTACCGACGATCAGGATGACCAACAAAGGCGTAATCAACAATTCCACGCAGCTGAGCGATTGAAACCTCTCCCGTAAACGAACCCATATCTCGCCAATAAAAATTCTGAGCCGCTAACTTAAACTGTCGACGATTAATCTGCAAAGACAAGGACTGCAAAGCAAAGATAGAAGGCGCTAAAATTACATCCATACCCTGGTGAATTTTAACCTCATTAGCTAATTTATCTAGTAACAAGCTAGATTCTTGCATACTGAGATTCATCTTCCAGTTGCCCACTAGTAATGGTCGATTTTTTGTCATGTAAAGTCCTTGTGCTTATTTGACTTTATTGTAGACCATTTCAAGTGTCAAGTAAACAATCTACGCCAATGAGATGGCCCTCAGCCAATAAATCAAGCATCGCGCCACCGGCTGTTGATAGAATCAGACCATCATATTTTAAGTCAGGATGCTCTTTGTGTACAAAAGACAAGGTAGTGCCACCTCCAACCAAAGCTGGTTTTTGCGAAGCTACTAAGGTATTAACGATTCTCTCTGAGCCACCTTCAAAAACTGGGTTTTCAGTGTAGCCGACTGGACCGTTCCAGATTACAGCACCCGCATTAGCGATTAGCTGCCCTAAAACCATTGATGAAGACTCACCAATATCTAAGATTTTATCAGTACCAATTACCGCATCAACCAACTTATTCCCAGCCAACATAGCCTGCTCGTTATCAGCCGTTTTAACGTCTATCGGCAAAAATATCGCTTTGCCCTCATTTTGAGCTACTTGTTTAATTTCAGCGATTTTTTCTTCTTGATCATATTCTACCAAGCTAGAACCAACTGGTTTCCCATCGGCCCTTAAGAAAGTTGTCGCCAAGGCGCCCCCAAAGAATATCTGATCGGAAACTTTAATCATCTGTTTAGCGAAGCCCAATTTATCACTAATTTTAGCTCCACCTAAAATAGTCACTAAAGGTCGCGCTGCTTTCTCAACAAATCCGGTAATAGCTTCATATTCTCGAACTAAGCTAGCACTAGCGTAGCTAGGCAGTAAATGCGTGATTGCCTCAACTGTGGCACTTGACCTATGGCAAACCGATAAACCATCTTGAACGAACAATTCCGCACCAGTCGCCGTCACCAACTTTTGAGCAAATTCCATATCATTATTAACTTCGCCCGGCCAAAATCGCACATTCTCACACAAAACTACCTGTTCTGAGGCTAAAAATGCCTCTGTCGGCTCGCTAAAGCCGATTCTAAGGCCGAGTAGTGCCTCTAGTCGGTCTTTTACTGGCTTAAGCGATAAAGCCTCACTAGGGCCTTCTGGACGCCCCATATGGCTTAAGAGAATGATTTGCTTGGCGCCTCGATCTATTAAATCACGAATCATAGGTAAACTAACTGCTATTCTGGTGTCATCGCTGATTTCACCACCACTTATCGGCACGTTAAAATCAACCCGTGCTAAAACCACCTTATTCGTTACGTCCACCGCTGTGATAATGGCTTTTTTATATTGAATCATTCCCCCAACCTCCCTTTTATTAAATATCTCGAACACTAATCGTATCAGTTGCGCCTTGTCCGACAATTTGTGAGCCACTAGTTGCGACCACTTTAATTTTATCAACCTCGCCAAATCGACCCAGATTCTTTAACTCTTTAACTAAATCTAAGCACATATTTGGTGTGTCAGGGCGAATATAGCTCTGGTTAGCAAACGATAGGGCTAGCTGTTGAGCCACTCGTCGGTTTTCAGTCACGCTCAAAATCACTCGGTTGGGACGATGTGCTGAAACTCGCGTAGCAGTTAGGCCAGTGCGCGTTCCTACCACAATAGCAGGCACATCTAAAACTTCAGCAATTTCTACCGCTGAAGAAGCAATTACGTCAATCTGTTGAGTGGCTTCATTAATCTCTAGAGCTGGACAGCGCACTCTCGAGTGAGTCTGACTGTACAAAATAACCTTTTTCATCGCCATAACAGTTTCGATCGGATATTTACCATTGGCTGACTCATCTGATAGCATAACCGCATCAGCACCCTGCATAACTGCATGAGCCACGTCCGACACCTCTGACCGAGTTGGCTCAGGATTTTCTACCATGCTAATCATCATCTGAGTAGCAATTATGACTAACTTGCCATGTTTGCGGCACAAATCCACTAAATCCTGCTGTATCACTGGCACAACTTCAGCACCAACCTCGACCGCTAAGTCGCCACGCGCCACCATAATAGCGTCGCTAGCCAAAACAATTTCTTCAAGATTTTCTTCAGAAATAGCGTGTTTAGTCTCGATTTTAGCCACAATCTGTGCGTCAGAGTTATGAGACAATAAAAGCTGGCGTAAATTATGGATATCTTCAGCTGATTGCACAAAAGATAGCGCCACATAATCCAAATCTTGCGTAGCGCCAAACTCGATATCTTTCAAATCTTTTTCAGTTAAAATGTCCCCGGCCATATCTGTATCTGGCAGATTCAAGCCTTTTTTCTGACGAATAATACCGTCATTTTGAATATTAATTCTAACAGCTGTATCAGATACAATTTCAACTACCTCTGATTTAACCTTACCGTCAAAAATATAAATAGCCTCGCCTACCTTGGTTTTATCAGCCAGATTATACTGTACTGGAATAACATCTTTACCGTTAAATTCACCCTCAGAATCTAATATCAGTTCATCGCCCGCCTTAACGGAGAATGGTTGGTCATCGTTAAATATTCCTAAGCGAATCTTTGGCCCTTGTAAATCCTGCAAAATCGCCACTGGTTTACCGAGTTTTTCAGATGCTTTACGAATCCAGGCAATCTGTTGACGACGCTCTTCAAAATCTCCATGGCTGAAATTTAGGCGACAACCATTAACGCCGGCTTTGAGCAACTGTTCAATTTTTTCGTAGCTATTTGTCGATGGACCAATCGTTGCTAGTATTTTGGTCCGCTTGAATTCTGGTTTTATCATATATTTTACATATTTTATCAGATAAGCTATGGTTTGGAAAGATTTCAGCGTCAAAGCCGCGCCCCAGCTATGAAGACAAGAATCCGCCATCAACCGGCAAAACAGCACCGTTGATATAGCTCGACAGGTCACTTGCAAGGAAGACCATTGCCTTCGCAACTTCCTCTGGTCTTCCCCATCTTCCTTCTGGCAAACGAGTCCCGAAATCATAACCGACCTTCATTAACTCGAAGCTAACAGTCTTAATCGCTTTCCCAATTAGTTTTCTGGTTGTCGGCGTTTTAATTGCTCCCGGTAGTATCACATTCGCACGAAAACCCTTGCGAGCATAGTCATGCGCGAGTCCTCTAGTCAGGGCAATCACACCCGCTTTTGGCGCGGTATAGTGCGACATATTTCTCTTAAAGGGCAGAATAGCCTCTATCGAGGAGACATTAATGATAATCCCCCGCTTTTTCTTCCTTTTGATAAACTCTTGGCACATCCAAAACATAGAGTTTAAATTCACATTAAGCACCTTATCTAGAGTTTTTTCATCAAGCTCTTCGAATTTGATAAAGGGATAAACGCCAGCATTGTTGATTATAATATCTGGTACGGCGTCTAAGTTACTCCAAAATTTGTCAATCTCTTGCTTTTTTGACAGATCGAGTCGGTAGCCACGCGAACCTTCTCCGCAAAGCTTGGTCGCTAAATCCAGACCACTCTGGTCCAAGTCAATTAGAACGACACTGGCTCCTAGTTGAGAAAATAATAAAGCAGCCTCTTTCCCGATTCCTGAAGCGGCCCCCGTAATTAGCACTGACCTACCTTTAAAATCAAGAAATTTATCTATCTCCATGCTTAAATTATAGCACAAGAGCATATGACAAATAAGCCAATCAATATCCTCGATAAAGACAGGTGCTACTCAGAAAAGTACGAAAATAAGATAGCTAAAATACATAAAAACTCCCCACTACCTAAAGTTGACACCATTATATTATGGGTATATACTCATAATATAAGAGAGGAGATTATATAAATGCCAAACTTAGATCAAACAGGTCCTCAGGGACAGGGCCCACGAACTGGTCGAGGTATAGGACGATGCAACCAAGGCTACGGCGCTAGATGCGAGTATTGTGGTTGTAAACCCTACGCTCGCAGCGAGGAGAAAGAAATCCTGGAAGAGGATATCCAGAATCTTGAAACTAGCCTAAAAATCGCCAAAGAACGGTTGGCTAAAGCGACCGAACAGGAAGGTCGCCCTCGCTAACAGCTATCCACAAAAAATGCCTTGCAGAATATAAGCTAACGAATGACAAGAGATTTTTAATGAGACCAAGAAAATGCAGACGCATAGGTTTTGAGCCGGAGGTGAGGTTTTTTAAACCTCAAGGAATCCCAATGAGAGAACTTGAGGTTATTGAGCTAACCGATGAGGAGCTAGAATCTTTGAGGTTGAAGAATATTCAAGGTTTAGACCAAGTAAGTGCCGCTAAGACAATGAGGACTTCACAAAGCACTTTTCAACGAATCTTAACTTGCGCCAACAAAAAGGTGTCAGAAGCTTTAGTTAACGGCAAAGCAATTAGAATTTCTGGAGAAAGCGAACGAAAATATAAAGAGGAATGGTAAAAGGTTAATTAAAATTCAGCCGAGACTTTATTGGTTAATGTGTTGTTTATTTAAAGAAATAGTCAATCTCTCTGTGACAAGTGAAGCGATTTTGTTTTTACAAGTTAGCGACAACAAAAGAAGACCCCGAAGAGTCCTCCATTTCAGTATGGTGATCCCACCGGGAATCGAACCCAGATTGCCAGGATGAAAACCTGGTGTCCTAACCTTTAGACGATGGGACCATTTTCTAGAAATGTGCACCGATTATAACGGAAACTGTCATTAAACGCAAGAAATTAAATAGAACTACTCCGTGCCACGGTAGTCAAAATGCTTATTGTTATTTATCGGTTTTGATGTTAAAACTATTGACTTTTTTATCTGATTATGCTAATATTAAATTATCTTTGGCCCACTCTGGTGAGTGACCAGTCAAGGTGAAAATTAATAGTTAGGTAATTTTAGTCTAAGAAATTAGACTAATCTCAGGTCAAAAAAATACATTTTTGTTGGCTGTCCTTGGCCGGATAGTCAACCCAGGAGGGAAAAATGGCTGTTTTTAAGAAACTTTGGCCCTTACTGGGCGTTAGCCCAGAGACAACAACACCCGACCCCGCAGTGCCGGTAACGGCAACTGTTCCGGCGGAGGACCGTCGGCGGGCAGGCGAGCTTCGTGCGCAAATGCGCGCAGAAGCGGTGGCCGTGCTCGTCAGAGAAAGTAAACCCGTCCCTGATAAGGTAGGACCCTCGGGCAGAGCCGGTTACCCCGGTGCCCGAAAGTGCCTAGTGGACGCTGGAGTTCCGTTGACGGACCCGGTGTTCACACTCCTTCGGGAGTTGCGTGACCAGGAGTTAGTGCTTTTAACGCCACCTCCCCCGCCCGCTCCCGAGACACCCCTCGCCCCACATCCTCCTGAAGAGGGGGCGCCGGCTCCAAAGGCTAAAAAAAGTCTTTGGAAAAAGGTGAAGTGGGCACTGTTGATAGTGGCAATTCTCGTCACTGTCGTTGGTATCCTTGGCGGCATGCGCATCTTGCCCGTGCTGGCATGCTACGCAGTCGTCGTGGCGAGCTTGGTGATCGGTTTTCTGTCTCTGAGGAAACTCGGAGACAAAATCGACGTCACCACTAGACTAACCAGCGCAATCCTGATAGTTTGCGTTGGGTTGGCTAGCTGGCAGATGCTTGACCACGCCGATGGTGTGGCGAACAACCTGCAGCTAAATCTTCCCCACAATTGGGTGTCAATGCTGTTAGGAGCCATCCTTTCAGTGTTGGGCACTTTCTTGGCAATTAAAATTGCCAAGGCCCGGCTCAGCAAATCAGCCAGGTGGCTGATTGTCGGCTGGGTCATCATCCTCAGCGTACTCTTCACGTTTGGAGGAGCACTGAGAATAAGGGACGATTTGGTTCGGCCCTTCATCACGCCCTTGGACACAATCCACGGGTGATAGGCTATAGGAGGGAAAACTGTGAAAAAGTTTTTAAAAGGTGTGCTATGGTTATTACTCGTTCTGGTGGTTATCGTTTTGGTAGCCACCTCAACAATTGGGGTGTGGAAGCCGGCTCTTCAGAACTGGCTTCTGGACGCCCCGACAGCTACGGCGGAAGTCGTGGTGACTGAGGTTCCAGTAACGGAACCACCGGCGACTCCGGAACCGACTCAGGTTCCGACACCGGTTCCAACGGCGAAGCCGACCGAGGTCCCCGCGACCCCGGCACCGGCAACTCCGGAGCCCACTAAGGCTCCAGCTCCACCGCCGGCAGTGCCGGCCGACGAGGCGGAACCGCAGTCGGCGATCGCAGTCCCTGTGACCGCACCGCCAACGGTGGTACCGACCCAAGTTCCCACCCCGCAACCCGCGGCGTGGGTAACCTTGAACGGGGAGTGGACTGAGCCAGTTTTCATTAACGAAGACTGGTCAGGTGACCACTCCAATCCCGAAGCCTTCGCAGGCTTCAGTCGGCAGGGTTGGCCCGTCAGTAAAATGGCGGGCAAGCAGGAGTACATCTCCCACTTCAGGGATGATGTACTCCGTAGTTCGTCCGACAATCAGGCCTTCGACAGCACCAACGAAGCACTGGCAGTGGCCTTTGAGGAGGACAATCCCTCCTGGTGGGATGCTCTTTACGAGCTCCACCAGCTGACCCGCGAGGACTTCGTGGCCCATGCGGTCGCTGAGTTAACTGCGGGCGGACTGCCATTGAATCGCTTCCTAGCGATTCACGGCAATGCGTGCTACCCCGGCACGGACGACGAACTCCGCAGGGAGATCGAAGTCCGTTGGGGTTATGAAGACGGAGCTTTAAAAGAAGTCCCTGTCTTCCGGCACGCCACCACTTGGAACACTAGACTGCTCCCGGACGGGACAGTCGAAGTGTTCCTGGACTCCGACAAGTGGCTGGAGTTGGTGGTTCGGCTTTACGCCGACCCCAACGACCCAGCCACTGTGTTGGAAGGCGGAATCAAGGTCGACGGGATGGACATCATCCGCCCCGAAGATCCTTGCAAGCGGAAAAAACCGCCTGTCGTCCCCACCCCCACCCCAGAGCCGACTCCGGAGCCAACTCCGGAGCCGACGCCAAAGCCCACGCCGGAACCGAAGCCGAGCGATCCGGGCGAATGGGTTCACCCTACAGGTAAACCCACCGCCCCGCCGCCTTCGGAACCGGCGTCGACGGAGCCCCCGTCGGCGACTGCAGTCCCCGTGACTGCGCCGCCGGCGACCCCGGCTCCAACGGCTGTGCCGACCGCAGTTCCTGCGACCCCGGCACCGGTAACGCCAAAGCCGACTCCGGCGCCCACCGTCCAGGTAATTGATCCTGGCCCTCCAGCGCCGGAGCCCTATCCCCTGGAACCACCCTCGGTGGAACCAGGGCTAGACGGGCTCAGTGATGAGCCCATCTCCGACCCCTGGGGGGGTTGACTCTGAGACGGTCGCCCGTGTTAACGGCCGAAAAGCCTGCTTGGGCCAACAAGCAAAGCTATCGACACAGCACCTTAAACGGGGTCGCTCCTAGTGAGCGACCCCAATTCCTAGATTAAAATTACCTAACTATTTAAGATCATTACGTTTATGTCTTTACAAAAAGATATTTTTGTGGTATAATGAAAGTATTCGAATGAGAAAGTCACCCACTGCCTCACGAGAAGAGTGTCGTTACGAACAAAATTATAATAGATAAAGACGCTCAAACAATATTAATAACGGTCATCGGTGTTTGAAACACTAGATGTCAAGAGGAGAAAACAAATGAGTAAAATTTGGAACGCAATTATGCGCAACCCAAAGAAGGCCATCCTAGCCGGTTCGCTAGTTTTGGTCGGTTTGCTACCTATTGTTTCAAATGCATGGGGACCAAACCGAAACACCTTCACAATTGAGAAACCAGCCGATTATATCGTCTTCAACTCAATTACGAACAACCCAGCTCACGGCGACGAACGAAATTTCGTACAAATCAAAGAAGCCGGAGCTAACAACAGCACTTATGTTGATAATATCAACATCGTGGCAGGTAAAACTTACACAGTTTATGTGTATTACCACAACAACGCAGCCGCTAACTACAACTTAGTGGCCACCAACACTCGTATGAACACGCAATTACCGAGTGTCGTAGAGGCAAACACCGCTACAAACATTTCAGCTAAAATTATGGCTGACAATGCCAACCCAAAGACAGTTTGGGATGAAGTAAAAGTTACTTCAACCGAAAAAGTTGCGCTAAAGTATGTATCAGATAGCGCCAAGATTTACAGCAAAGGTGCTGTAAATGGTAAGAAACTGAACTCAAGTGAATTCTTGACTAGCGGTGCTCTTATCGGCTACAACGCTCTGGACGGTAAAGTCCAAGGTTGTCACCAATTTGCTGGATACGTTACCTACGACTTCGTTGTCGAAAAGGCTAACAAACCTGATTTCACCATCGCTAAAGTTGTTTCAAAAACTGGCGAAATGAAATTCGGTGAGAACGTTAACACTACTGACAACCAAACGGTTGACTTTAAGCTAACCTACACCAACACTGGTAACACCACTCAAACTGGCGTCATCATCAAAGATGTTTTGCCAGAAGGTTTGACTTACGTCAAAGGTAGCACAAAAGTTGCCAATAAAGTTACTGGTGGACAACCAACTGCCGTTGGCGACACTATCGGAACTACTGGCATCAACATCGGTGATTACGCTCCAGGAGCTAATGCGTTCATTCTCTTCAGCGCCAAGATCAAAGACTTTGATTGCGGTAAGAAGGTAGAAATAACCAACTATGCTCAGGCTATCACCAAAGACGGCTCAAAGAGCGATTCAGCTAAGGTAACTGTAGAAACCGAAGCTTGTCCTCCAGTCAAAGAGATTCAAGTTTGTCGATTAAGCGATAAGAAAGTCATTGCTATTAAAGAAACTGACTTCAACGCTAGTAAGCATTCAAAGAACCTAGATGATTGTAAAGAGACTCCAGTCAAAGAGATTCAAGTTTGTCGATTAAGCGATAAGAAAGTCATTGCTAT